>DASXMM010000538.1:0-5653 GCA_036495665.1 Candidatus Acidiferrum sp.
TTCGCGCGCAATGCTTCCGCTTTCGATCGCGTGCGGTTATATACGGTGACGTGATGTCCGGCCCGCAACAAACTTTTAGCGATTCCGGTGCCCATGTTTCCAAGGCCGATCAATGCAACGTTCATGGCTTATGCCTCCCGATGGCGAGACGCGATCATGACATACCGAAGCAACGCAATCTCGTTTCGTTCGATTCGGCGAAGGGCCGTGCGGGTGCGTCCTGAGTGGCGAATGTTTTTCTAAACACAGAGTTCGCAGAGGGCACAGAGCAGTCGTCAGTCTGGGAGATTCACGTTGTTTCGTTGGATTCGGCGGAGTCTTTTGCCGGTACATTCTTTGGGAAGGGCCAGACTGCGCTGCGCACGCGTTCTCCTTCGCGCTTGATGCGGTCCATGAGGCGCTTGGCCCACACGAACTCGGCCGCGAGTAGGCCCAAGCCCAGCAGGATTACCAGCCATCCTGGTCCCGGGGTGACCAGCATCACGATGCCGATCAGCAGTAGCGTGAAGCCGCCTACAATGCGGGAAAGGCGGCGAACTTGCTCGACAGTGTTTAGGAGCATGAAGCTTTCTGGAAGGGGTCCTCTAGCGGATCGGGAGGAGTGATCACCAATTTCTTCCGCTTTAATTTTGGACCTTCGCTTCGCGGCGCGCAAGTGGGGCGAAATTCAGTGTTTCCATTCCCACAGTTCCTGGAAGGAGTTCCTGAAACGAGCTTCTGGAAGATGTCGTCGAAACAATGTAGCAAGGGCGCCAGACCCGGTGCGGCAGAACTGGCCGAACAGGTAACGTGTTTGGCACGGTCCGATCAGAGGAAAATTGCGCTGGCCGCTGGGAGCTTGGTAAAGTGGCGCGTCGGCTACCCACTCAGAAATCTGCTCCTCCGGAGGGCCTATGAGCACTCTCGATTTGCGGCCACTTTCCATTGGCGAGCTGTTGGATCGAACGTTCAGCTTGTACCGCCGGAATTTTCTGTTGTTCGTCGGAATATCGGCGATTCCTCACCTTTTCGTTCTCGCGGTGAAACTCGCTCAGGTTTCCGTGATGCCCGTCGCCACAGGACCTGGCAGGTTCCCACAAGCCTCGGATTCTCTGGTGGGATCGCCGGGGATCAGCGGCAGTTTCGCGGCTTACGGCGCGATTGCGTTGCTAGGCGTATTCGTCTATCTAGGGGCCCTCCTATTCTCGCAGGGTGGCACAGTGTTTGCCGTGTCTGAACTCTATCTTGGGCGGGAAACTACGATTGGCCAGTCTTTCTCGCGAACCAAGGGCGAAGTGGGAACGCTCTTCGGCGTACTCTTTCTTAACGGCCTGGTGCTTCTTATCAGTTTCCTGTTGTTGATTATTCCCGGAATTTACATGATGTGCCGCTTGTGCGTGGCGGTGCCTGCGGCGCTTCTGGAAAATCTGGGGCCACGCGAGGCTCTCGAGCGAAGCTTCGCTCTCACGAAGGACAACGCGGGGCGCTCTTTTCTGATTTATCTCCTTTACTTCGCGATCCTCTACGCGGCAGTGCTGCTCTTCGCCGTGCCTTTTGGAATCGGGATTGCCTTCTCGCATAACGACCCCACGATGGTGCGGACGTGGTCGGCGCTAACGGAAGTTGGGTCCTTCGTGGCCGAAGTCTTGATCGCACCGATCTTGACCATCGCGATGGCGATTTTTTACTTCGATCTGCGCGTAAGAAAAGAAGCGTTCGACATCCAGATGATGATGCATCCGCTATTCGGAGGCGTTCCGGCGCCCCGCAACCCCGCAACACTTTTGTCCTAGAGAGTGCGCATACGATATGCTTCTGGGCCAAGCATGCCGATGAGGCGCACCAGTCTATTCTGCCTATTCGTTGTTCTGCTTTTTGTGCCAGCTACGCGGGGCGCAGCGGCGGAGGTGCCGCAGGCGTCTGCTGCGAGCGCAACTTCGCCCAGTTCGTTGCCCGGCGCGCTTCCCGGTGCTTCCAGCGCAAGCGTCTACACGGAACCGTCTTCGTTTGCGGCTGAACTTCAGCGCATCGGCAGTGCCATTGAGGCGAACAAGAACAACCAAGCGCGCCTCGCCGCCTTGCGCAAGGATCTGCCATCTCATTGGGAAGTAGTCACAAAAGAACTCCGCTACTACATTTCCGCGGAGCCTCTGGACGCCCCTCTGCGTGACGCCGAAAAGGCAATGGATGCGAAGGCCATCGCCGCCAAAGCCGGCGAGGCTGCAAGCTGGGCTTTCGATCTTGCCACGCAAGTCCAAGCCTATGAAGGAGCAAAAAACAGCACGCCTTCGGGCGCTGGGGCAGCGCTGGAGCGAATCCTCAACCGTCGGGAATTCGGAGCAGTAAAAGGGCCATCCGCCTTGGATATCCTGAAGCAGCGAATCTACGCATGGCTGGCGCAAGTTCTTTCGAGCATTCTCGCGCGAATTGGCCAGCATCCGATGGGAGCAAAGATTTTCTTCTGGACCGCTATCGTGGCTGTGGTTCTGTGGCTGGCCGTGGTTCTGTTTCGTTATTGGACGAGGAACGCGCGCTTGGACGAATTGGAGGCGCCGGATTCCGTCGTGTATTCGCGCACGTGGCAGGAGTGGATTCAGGCGGCGCAAGAGGCCGCGTCGCGCGGGGACTATCGTGAGGCAGTGCATTCGGCCTATTGGGCGGGCATCAGTTCGCTGGAAGATCGCGAAGTGGTCCGGAAAGACCGGACACGCACGCCGCGAGAATATATGCGTTTGGTGTCGAACTCGACGCAACTCATAGCCACCGGCCGAAAAACGCGCGAGGCGCTTTCAGCTTTGACCGTGACGCTCGAGCAGGTGTGGTATGGCCGGAAGAACGCCAGCATGCATGATTTTACAAACGCGTTGCAAAGCGCTGAGGCGCTCGGATGCCAGCTCCAATAACGCCAGGAGATCGCAAGATTTTGCTGGTCGCGGGGGGCGTCCTCCTGCTGCTAACGGTGGCGCTCGCCTTTTTGGGAAGCGCTCCAGCGTCGCAAGGGACGCAGGTTCCGTCGACGTATTCCGCGGAGTCCGGCGGAGCGCGCGCCGCGTATTTGCTGCTTCAGGAATTGCACTACAACGTTTCGCGTTGGGAGCGGTCGCCGACGGAGCTTCCTCGCGATCCCGAGGCCGCGATCTTGATACTGGCGAATCCGTGGGAGCCACCAACCAAGGAAGAGCTAACAGGACTGCAACGGTTTGTCGAAAATGGCGGGCAGGTGGTTTTTACTGGCAGGGGCATCAAGACGTACTTCCCCAAGGCGAGGGCTGTCGCGGGCGATCCGACGAGCGAGTGGACAACGTTTTCGGCCGATGTTCCGAGCGTCTACACCGCCGCCGCTCCAAAAATTTCGTTGCAGACGAACACCACCTGGCGAAAGCCCGGTGCCGATCAACTGCCTCTCTATGGAGAAGAGCAGTCGCCTGTCGTTTTAAGCTGGCGCGTGGGAAAGGGAAGAATTCTGTGGTGGGCGGCGCCGACGCCGTTGACGAACGCGGGGATTTCGCGGGAAGGGAACTTGAATTTCTTTCTGAACGCGATGAGCACTTCCTCGGCGCGTGAAAAGCGAGCAATGCGGATTTATTGGGATGAATATTTTCATGGAGAGCGCACCTCTTTGTGGAGCTATGTGCAGAAGACTCCGGTGTCCTGGGGATTCCTGCAGGTTTCGATTCTCGGCTTGATTGTTGTTCTTACGTTTAGCCGCCGGAGCGGGCCGACGGTGATGCCGCCCGTGGTTTCGCGACTCGCTCCATTGGAGTTTGTGGACACATTGGGTGGGCTCTACGAGCGCGCACACGCCGAGCCCGCGGTGGTGGGCTTTGTGTACCAGCGATTCCGTGCGAATCTTTCGAGGCAACTGCGCGTCTCGTCAAGCACAAGCGATACCGCGCTCGCCGAGGCGGTGCAATCGCGGCTAGGCTGGAAAGAGACGGGATTGAAGACGATTTTGGCGCGGGCTTTGGTAGCCAGCCGTGCACACAAGGTTCCGGCGGAAGAAGCGCTTGGTTTGGTCCAGGATCTGGAAGAGTACGAAGAACAGCTTGGCTTGAAGAAGAAAAATCCTAAGGAGAAATCCTGAACGTGGAAAACATTACGCGTCTTGCCGGGCATGTTCGCACGGAAATGGCGAAAGTCATTGTGGGGCAGCAGGAGACGATTGAGCAGCTTCTGCTGGTGCTGATTTGCGGCGGTCATGCGTTGATCGAAGGCGTGCCCGGCCTTGCCAAAACGCTCGCCGTAAAAACTTTGGCGAAAATCTGCGGGCTGGGCTTTCAACGGGTGCAGTGTACGGCCGACTTGATGCCCGCCGACGTGATGGGCACGAACATTTTTAACATGGCGACGAGCACGTTTTCGTTGCATCGCGGACCTGTTTTTACGGACCTGCTCCTCGTCGATGAAATCAACCGGACTTCGCCGCGCACGCAGGCGGCGCTTCTCGAGTCCATGGAAGAACGGCAGGTGACCATCGATGGAACGCGCTATCCGCTTGGAGAAAACTTCACGGTCTTTGCCACGCAGAACCCCATCGAATTCGAGGGCACTTATCCGCTTCCTGAAGCGCAACTGGATCGTTTTCTTATGAAAATTCGGATCGACTATCCTTCCGCGCAGGAGGAGTCGGATATTCTCGGGCGGTATGAACAGGGTTTTGATCCGCGGCGGCTTGATCTTGTTTCGATTGTGCCCCTCGAAGCTTCGCTATTGGCGGCTGCGCGGCAGGACATCGCTGCTGTGCGCGTCGAGCCCACGCTGCGTCCTTATATTGTTACTTTGGTGCGGCGCACACGCGATTGGCCGGCGCTCTCGCTTGGCGCCAGCCCGCGCGCTGCGATTGGACTTTTGTTTGTTGCGCGGGCGCTTGCCGGCATGGAAGGCCGCGATTTCCTGATTCCCGACGACATCAAGACGGCTGCGCTTCCCGTTCTGCGTCACCGCGTCATGCTGAAACCCGAAGCGGAGTTGGAAGGATTGAATTCCGACCGCGTTATCAGCGAACTGCTTTCCACGGTTGAGGTTCCCAAGTGATTTATAGCGAACCTCTGGGCCCAACGAGCGTGACGGCGCGCGCGCGGAACCAAGGGAAACTTTCGTTTGCTTTTGGTCCCAGGTTTTTCGTCGCGTTTCTTTTGGGATTCGTGGCTTTGGGTCCTGCCTGGTGGTTTCGACAAGCGATTGCGGCGATGTTTTTGTGGGACGGGATTGTGGTGGCCGCATGGTTGTGGGATTTGCTAAGGCTTCCCCGGCCGGAGCAATTGGAATTGCGGAGAGCCTGGGAGAGGAGGCCGTGTCTAGGCGTACCCGGCAGTGTAGCGATAGAAATTCAAAACACCACAAACCTCACCATTCGCGCGCGCCTTGTCGACGAGACTCCCGCCCAATTGCGAAACACGCCGCCTGACCTGGCAGTGTTGGTAAAGGCGCGAAGTTGCGCCGAAGCGCGTTACCCGGTGATGCCCGCTGAGCGCGGCGATACGAAGCTTGGCAGAATTTTTCTGCGCTATCAGTCTTTGCTGGGATTGGCCGAACGGTGGGCCGTGGCGGAAACGCAGCAAACGATTCGCGTCCTTCCAAATCTCGAGCAGGCTCGGCGTCAAACGCTTTATCTCATTCGCAGCCGCCAGGTGGAATTGGAAAAGCGGCGGAAGCGCCAGCGCGGCATGGGACG
>DASXMM010000539.1:0-4784 GCA_036495665.1 Candidatus Acidiferrum sp.
CTGGGACGAATGACTCACAAGCCGAACGAACTCTCGGGCGGCCAAAGACAGCGCGTAGCCATAGCCAGAGCCCTGGTCAATTCTCCGTCGATCGTCCTGGCGGACGAGCCGACGGGTAACCTCGATTCAAAAACCGGCGAAGAGATCATGGCGCTGTTTGAGAATCTCTACCAGCAAGGCAACACCATCATTCTCGTCACGCATGAGCACGACATCGCGCAGCACGCCCACCGCATCATCTTCATTCGCGACGGCAAAATCGCTTCCGACGAAGCCGTCATCAAGAAGTAGCAGCAACAATAAGCAGTCGAAGCACCGGAAAGACGTAGCAGACAATTCGGCTCTTTCCTTCCTTTCTCCATCCTCTAATCTGAATGGACCAGCCCACCGCGTCGCGCTAGCGTTCATGTCGCTACTCTCAAGTGTGCCCGTCTCGAAAGGTGCTGAACACCAATGACAACTATTGCGAACGAACTCGCCAAGCGAGATGAACTTCTGCGGCAAGCGGCTGATACGGCTCGAGAGTACGCACGAAGGATCGGCGAGCGCCGCGTTGCGCCCACGGAAAAGGACTTGGACCGCCTGAAAGAGTTTCATGAGCCATTTCCGAATACCTCGAGCGACCCTATCGATGTCCTGAAAAAACTAGATCAGATCGGCTCTCCAGCCACTCTGGCAACTACAGGCGGACGGTATTTTGGCTTCGTGAACGGCGGAACTCTTCCCGCATCGCTCGCGGCCAATTGGCTTGCGGGAATGTGGGATCAAAATGTCGCGTTGCGGGCCATGTCGCCAGTGGCTGCCGAACTGGAAGAAGTAGTGCTCGGATGGGTCTGCGAGGCGTTCGGCCTGCCGGCAACCTGCGACGGTGGGCTCGTTACGTGCGCGACGACGGCCAATTTTACGGCGCTAGTCGCGGCACGCCACGCGCTTCTCTCCCGCGCAGGGTGGAATGTCGCGGACGACGGCCTGTTTGGTGCGCCGCCAATCGATGTCGTGGTCGGCGACGAGGTCCATGCTTCCATCCTGAAGGCGCTGAGCCTCGCTGGGCTCGGCAAGAAACGGCTTACTCGCGTTCCAGTTGACGGGCAAGGACGGATGTGCCCGGACAAATTCCCCCAGCTGGGCGATCGAACGATTGTGTGCATTCAGGCCGGCAACGTGAATACGGGAGCGTTTGATCCAGCGGAGGAAATCTGCGCTCGCGCACACGAGCGAGGTGCTTGGGTCCACGTCGACGGAGCGTTCGGTTTGTGGGCTGCCGTTTCTCCCAAATACCGGCACTTGACCAGGGGTTTCGAGCAAGCGGATTCCTGGGCCACGGATGCGCACAAATGGCCCAACGTGAATTACGACAGCGGCATTGTCCTCGTGAAGGACGGCTCAGCGTTGAAGTCAGCCTTGACCGTGACTGCCGCGTACCTCCAGGCAGGCGTGCGCCGCGAACCGATGCACCACACTCCCGATTCGTCGCGAAGGGCGCGCGGCGTCGAATTGTGGGCAGCTCTCAAGTCCCTCGGACGCGAAGGTCTTTGCGCGCTGATTGAGAGAACTTGCGCACACGCGCAGCGATTTGCAGACGGCTTTCGCGCGGCAGGCTTTGAGGTGCTCAACGAAGTCGTGATCAATCAAGTGCTCGTTTCTTTCGGCAGCGCGGACGCAACACAGAAGGTGATTCGCGCCGTTCAAGAGGACGGTACTTGCTGGTGCGGCGGAACGGTGTGGCAGGATAAATCCGCGATGAGAGTCAGCGTCTCATCCTGGGCAACAACAGAAGCAGATATTGATCTCAGCCTTGAAACGATTCTGCGCATCGCGCGCGAGTCACGCGCCTAAAATATTCCTAAGAACGCAGATGCGTCTCGCATCGAGCTATGACACTTTTGTCGCGTATCAACGGCTATGCGCGACATGAGTAGACTCAATGTCGGCGAGCGTCGGAGCAGGGCAAAGATACGTGCGAGACAGGCGATCGTGCCAGGTCAGAGCATCTTCGTCCCACAGCGCCCAGAGAAATCCCATGAAGAACGTTCCGGCGGAAAGCATATAGCCGGCGCTGCGCCAAAGCATCTGGCGAGGCGTGGGAGGTTCGCCGGAAAAGCTGACCACATGCAAGCCACGCATCATCATGCCCGGAGTTGTTCCGCCAAATACCGTGAAGAGCGCGAAATACTGCAGGTAGACGATGACAAAGGTCGCGACGCACATCACCGCGCTCAGCTTGCTGAACGTAAACTGGCCGCCAAGCGAACCGAAGAGCGTAAGGAAACCGCCATACGCGAAGAGCAGGCAGCCCACGTCAATCAATCCGGCGAGCCGGCGTTCCTCGATCGAAGCGACGGGATAAAGGCCGCCCTGCTCCGTACGAGCGTCCATGTCGGGCGCCGCGGCGAAACTCTGCTCCGGGCCGGGAGGAAGCGAGACGTCGATAACCATTCGCGCGTCTTCGCGAGTCGCGGCGTTGCGGCCGATCGCGATGGTGAATGAGAAATCGTCATCCGCAACGGCCGAAGTTTGCGCTGCGAGACGAGCCTCCTCGACATGCGGAGGTGGAGCAGGAGCTTCAGCGACCTTCACGGAAGCGCGCGCCATCGGAGACAGGCGAGATGGCGGATCTGGCGCGGGCTGCTCGAAAGGTAAGTTTGACTGCGCGAGATTGGGCGCGGCCTTTCGCCTGCGGGCGCGATAGGTCTGAAGCCGCTGCGCAAGTTCGCCGCGCCACGCGTCCGAATGCGTGCCGGGCACAGCGTCGGCTTGCATTTGCGGGCGAGGTTTTCCCTGCGGAGCCGACGCGACATCGGCCGCTTGGGAAGAGAAATCCAGCGTCAGGGATGAATCACAGAAATTGCAGACGCGTACGCTCGAGGGCAGTACCGCGCCACACTGCAGACATGTTTTTGTCACCGGTCGTTTTGCGCTGCGGACGCGTCCACTCCGGTGAGGAGAGAACGAACTTAGACTAGCACAAGGCTGGAAAAGTCAAGCCAGAATTGATGAGGGAAAGTTGCCAATCAGATAGCGGCAGAACTCAAAGTGGCCCTAGAAGCGGCCGAACTTACGTTTGCGGAAGTCATGCCTGAACTTACGCGCCCGGAATTTAGTTTTCAAGTTGCTGCGCGAACATGTCTCTGCTGAACGCGATGCGGCGCTCGAGGGCGACGGCTGCGAAGTAGGTACACTGGCCGCGCTCCGTTTCCGTCCACTTCAGCAGGGAAGGGACAAGCTTCGCGATGCTGGAGCGCACAAAGCCCAGGAGTCCGAAGTAGGCGCCGATGGCCTGGATGCCGCTGCGATCCTCCGGGCGATCAGGGCATAGCTGGAGCAGTTGGACGACACGCGCGAAATCCTCACCAGTGGCGGAATTCGTAATGCCCGTAACGTCCTGCACTTCCGCAGACAGAGGGTGCTTGATCGATGCCGCGATCAGCGAGCGGCAATAAGACACGAAGAACTGCAGGAGGAAAACCACGGAGCAAACGAGAATGATAGCGGCCATCATCGGGGGATCACCGCAAGGCGCGCAGGGACCAGTCTGGCCTCTTCAGGCAAGCGCCAGAAAGCGTAGGCCCAAGCCATCGGGAGAAATATGCCGCAAAGCTGAACAAGAGGGATGAATACGGAACTTAGCGACGGATACAAATTCCTCACGGCATAGTTGGCAGCGAGGAGGCTGAAATAAACTCCCAGAGAAAGCACAAGCTGGATGAGCCTGGTTCGCGTCTCCCGCAATTTCAGGATCGCGCCCCAAAGAACGTAAGTAAGAACGAGCCCAACAAAGTACAAATTCTGCGAGAGTTCGATGACGAAGTGCGTAACGAACTTGGCGGCTGATTGCTGGACCACGCCGTAGCTGAAGAGAGCCGTTCCAGCGAGAAGCAGCAGCGCGCCCATCTTTACGTAGCGCTCCGCATTCATCTCGCTAAAAACGTGCACGTAAAGTGTGGCTAGTGCGAGGTAGAGGAAGATGGTGAGGATCGCATCCGAGTAAAAGTAAAAGTAGCTGAATTGCGGGGAGGGATTGCCATACTCGCTTAGTATCTTGTAGCGTACAAGCTCCACGACTACCGTAGCAGCCATGTACAGATTTAGAAGCAGATAGCGGCGAAAGGCGCGTTTCTTCAGCGCGCACACCACAACGCCCGCTTCGCAGAAGACGCCTACGAACCAAAGAACACTAACCAATGGACCAGGCACGTTTCCTGCCTATCTACGCCCCTGATCCCCGCGCTGCAGAACAGCTAGTCGACTCTCTGCAGATCTTACGCGGTTATCACCTGGGCGTGTACGGTGTCTGCGGTGCCGGTCCCGCGCCGTTAATATATGGCGTCTGCGGTGCTGGACCTGCGCCGTTCCTATACGGCGTCTGCGGTGCTGGGCCTGCGCCGTTTCTATACGGCGTCTGCGGTGCTGGGCCCGCGCCGTTAATATACGGCGTCTGCGGTGCTGGACCTGCGCCGTTCGCCATGATTACGGAGCCGTCGCCGTGCGCCGTAACGATGGTTTTCAAGCTCATAGCTCCCACCAAAACGAGCATGGCGAGAGATACCACTGCGAGTTTCCTAGACATTGCTGCCTCCGGGGATTTGGAAAGACACCCAGAGACACTCTATCCCTATATAAAGGGATGTCAAGTAGCTCGCGCTACGAACTTGTACCGAATCGGTACACACCTAGCCAACCCGTCGCTTCGCTAGACTTTCGCCTAGCTAAGTTAGGGCCGCTAGTTCAGTACGCGGTCAGGATAGGTTCTAGGACTTGCAGGGTCAACGGTACGGCAGTACTAG
>DASXMM010000540.1:0-18648 GCA_036495665.1 Candidatus Acidiferrum sp.
GCACGTATCTCAAGTAGCGGAAAAGCCGCCGCGCAAAAGATAGTCGCGTTTGCCGCTGTTTTTCTGTATCTTCCGTGCACCCAAGTTTCGACGAATCGAATCCAAGCCCCAGGGAGATCTCTCGGTGACACGATTGTTTGCGCTCTTGTCCTTTGCAGCGTTTCTATACGCCCCTACCTCAATGGCTCAAGCTGGCCCGGAAGACGGCGGCCATGAGCTGCAAGTCTGGACGGGCGGCGGCCACGGGCTAAATGGAAGCACCGCGAACAGCGAGGTCTGGAATCTCGGAGGACGTTATGGCTGGATTTTGACGGGCCCCATCGGTCCCGGCTTCCTGCGCGGCCAGTTCGAATACGCGGTGGACGTCGTTCCCGCCTTTGTAGTGGTTCAGCGCGGCAAGACGGCCTACGGTTTCGGCCTCAATCCCTTCGCGCTGAAATGGAATTTCACCAAGGCGCACAAGGTCGTTCCTTATTTCGAGCTTGGTGGCGGCACACTGTTCACCAACACCGACGTGCCTCCAGGCACTTCGCGCGTCAACTTCACTTCCAGCGGCGCGTTAGGACTCCACTTTCTCCGCAGCAAATACAACTGGAGCGCCGAGCTTCGCTTTATGCACATTTCCAACGCCTCGCTGGCCAATTTGAATCCCGGCATCAACACGCTACAGGTGCGCGTCGGGTTCGGCCGCTTCACGCGTTCGCACTAGTCGGCATTGCTCCCGCAGCATGCGCCGCTAGCGATTCGACAATACTTTTAGCCCCGGCGCGTTTAACAACCGCTCGTCGGAGGTCACAAGCGTCAAGTCGTAAACTTTCGCCGTGGCAACGAGAAACCTGTCCGCTGGGTCGCGGTGCCCCAAGAGGGTGAAGCGCAACTCGTGCGCAACCTCCCAGTGAAAGGGTGCGTCCAGCAAAACGAGATCTTCTACGGACTTTTTGAACCAATCACCGAAGTCTTGCTTGAGATTGATCCGCCTCTTCTCAAGTAGGACTGCGACCTCCCAAATACTCACAGGAGAGAGGAACCGATCATTTTCCGGGTTCGTTAACTCCCGCGCAACCTCAGAAGTCAGCTTCTCCGGAGCGGTGTAGTTCCAAATCCAGATGTGCGTGTCGAGCAAAAGTCTCACTTGCGCTCTTTTTCTGGTTCAGGATCTTGTGCCGCTTCCCACTCGGAAATGTCACCGGTCGGGCCCACTATGTCTCCCAGAATTTCCAACGTGCCAATTCCGCCTCCCAGTCGGATAGCGCGCGCGGAACCTTTGGGCGGATTTATCTCGGCGATAGGCTGGCCGAAGCGCGTCACGCGAATCGGCTGACCCGTCTTGCGAACGCGTTCAAGCACGGCCAAGCAAGTGGCCTTGAACTTTGAAATGGCAATCTCTTCCATGTATCTGCTCTCCTACGACCAGCTTACACTAGATGTGGACCATGGTCTAACTATAGTCGGACTATGGTCTGACCATAATCACTCCCAGCCGAGCTAGACTCCCTGCAAACGTTACTGTTCCTGGCGAGTCTATAGCTATAGAATCGGCACGGCGAGCGGCCTAGACGGAGACACTTCAGAGGATGACGACCAGACATTCGCGTATCGTAGGCAGTTTGATCCCGCTTGCATTCGTACTCGCAGTCTTGAGCTTTACAATTCGACACGCGCAAGCCTCTCGAGGCCAGTCCACCACCGTCGAAATTCCCAAAACTCCTCCCCGCGACCAGTTCTCCGCCTGGCTTGCTGCTTTCAACAGCGGCGACAGAGCCGAACTCGAAAAGTTTCGCAGCCATTTCGATAAACCCGAAGACCACAAAGTCGAGGGCGCGCTCGGCTTCAGGCAACAGACTGGCGGCTTCGATCTCAAAAAGATCGAGGAATCCACCGACACAAAACTCACCGGCCTTGTGCAGGAGCGGGACTCCGATCAATTTGCCCGCCTAACACTGGAAGTCGAGGCAGCGGCTCCTCACCACATCACGCATCTCGACATACGTGCCGTCAGCCGACCCGCCGAATTCGCGATCGCGCGCCTGAGTCAGCCCGACCTCATCGCCGCGCTTCGCTCACAACTCGAGAAAGATGCAGCAGCCGATAAATTCTCCGGCGCCGTACTCCTCGCCAAGGACGGCAAACCAATTTTCACTGGCGCCTACGGCATGGCCGACCGCGAAAAGAAAATTCCCAATACCCTCAACACAAAATTCCGTATCGGCTCGATGAACAAAATGTTCACGGCCGTCTCGATTCTCCAGCTCGTGCAGGCCGGCAAAATCAATCTCAGCGATCCCGTTGGCAAATATCTCACCGACTATCCAAACAAAGAGATCGCCACAAAAGTCACCATCTACCAGCTCCTCACCCACACCGGAGGCACCGGCGACTTTTTTGGCCCCGAGTTTGACGCTCATCGCCTCGAACTAAAAACGCTTCAGGACTACATCAAACTCTTTGGCGAGCGCCCACCACAATTTCAACCCGGCAGCCGCTGGGAGTACAGCAACTATGGATTCCTGATGCTCGGCGTGGTCGTCGAACGCGTCAGCGGAAAGAGCTACTACGACTACGTCAGTGAAAATATCTACACTCCTGCGGGCATGACCTCTACCGGTTCGTTCCCCGAAGACCAAACCGTCCCCAACCGTTCGATCGGCTATACCCAGTTCGGCGGCAACGGTCTGCGGCCTAACACCGATACGCTTCCCTACCGTGGCACTTCCGCTGGCGGCGGCTATTGCACCGTCGAAGACTTCCTCCGTTTCGCGAACGTGCTCGCCAATCACAAGCTGCTGAATGCGCAGAACACCGATCTTCTCACCACCGGAAACGTGGACACACCGCGCGGCGACAAATACGCTTTCGGCTTCATGGATAACAGCGGCGGCCCGGGTCCGCGCCATTTCGGCCACGGCGGCGGCGCTCCCGGCATGAACGGCGAACTCCAAATCTTCCCGCAATCCGGCTACGTGATCGTAGTCCTCTCAAATCTCGACCCGCCCGCCGCCAGCCGCATCTCCGACTTCATCACCAACCGCCTGCCAGCGAACTGACATCTGACCGCCCGCGGGCAAGCGAAACACCGCAATTCAGCAGGAGTGCCGCAACATTGCCACTCCTGCTTGAGACAAAAGCCCTCGCTGTCTGGTATCGTTCGGGGATTCGAGCTCCTCACAGCCACTCGTCCAGCCCCTTGATGCGAGGTGCATGCTCGAAGTTTTTCAATACTGGCACTTAGGTGGGCGACACCACTCATGATGACAAAAATGAAATTCCTGGTAAGCGTATTGGAAGTCGTGGCGTTCGCGTTCCTCGCTACAGGCAGCACACACGCCCAATCTCCCGCGCAGAAACAAAAGCTCACCATCGAGCAGCTCGTCGACATCAAGCACCCGTCGAATCCCATCTTTTCTCCTGACGGCAAGCACATCGCGTTCGTCTGGGACCGCGCCGGCGTCGCCAATCTCTTCATCGCCAACTCCGACGGCACCGGCCAACCCAAGCCGCTCACCACTTTCGCCGAAGGCCAGGTCGATGGCGCGTTCTGGGCCGAAGATGGCGACGTTATCTACTTCCCTCACGTCGGCGACCTCTGGCAGGTCGACATCACTGGCGGCGCTCCGAAAGCCGTCTGGAGCAAGCCTGATCCCGGCCGCGGCTACGTCCTTTCGCCGGATGGCAAACGCGTCGCCTTCGTTCGCAGCAGCAAACCCGCGGCAGGCGACGACGGCCCGCGCACCAGCGAGCTGATGATTCGCTGGCTCTCCGATGGCATCGAAGCCTCCGCCGCGCACGATGACGCCAGCATCCACGGCATCCTCTGGTCACCCGACGGCAACTCTCTCGCTTACGTCGCTGGCGCAAAAATTATTCACCACGACGAATCCCCCTCTTACTCCGGCGAAAAACTCGTCTATCGCGTCTCCGAATACGTTCCCGGCCAAATCTACGCGCTCAAAATCGCCGATGCTAAGCCCGTCCCCATCGCCAAGCCCGCCGAATACGGCGGCCTCGCCTGGGTCGACAACGCCCATCTCGTCTTCGACGGCCAGTCCCCCGACTTCAAAACGTATTTCATCTACCTCGCCGACGCCGCCTCCGGCAACGTAAAAACCATTCACGAAATTCACGAAGAAAAATTCTGGAGCATCCCCGACTGGGGCGAAGCAGGCGCGCAGCCGTGGCCTTCTCCGAACGGAAAATGGATCGCCTTCCTCAGCGACGAAGACGGCTGGGACCATCTCTACGTCATGCCCGCCAGCGGCGGCGACGCCGTCCAAATCACCAAAGGCAAATTCGAAGCCTGGCGACCGCAATGGTCGCACGACAGCACCCGCATCGCTTTCGACGCCAACACCGAAGACCGCCCCGGCGACCGCGTCCTCGGCATAGCCAAAATCGCTGACGATCCCGCGCACGCCGAAGTCACCTACATTCCCGCCGAGCCTGGCACCAACATCGAGCCACACTGGTCCGAAGGCGACGGCCGCCTCGTCTTTCAACACACCGATACGCACAACAGCGCCGACCTCTACACCATCGGCTCCAACCCCGGCACGCGTCCAATCCGCCTCACCGACTCCATGCCCGCAGGAATCGACCGCTCGCAATTCGTCGAGCCGCAATTCGTCCACTTTCCCGGACCCGACGGCCAGCAAGTTCCCGGCTGGCTTTTCGTGCCGAAAAACATCAACAAAAACGTCAAGCATCCCGCCATCATGTGGATTCACGGCGACGGCGTTAATCAAAATTATGACGGCTGGCACGTCCAGCGAAATTACGCCGTCTACTACAGCATCCACCAATATTTTCTTCAGAAGGGCTACGTCGTCTTCGCGCCCGATTATCGCGGCAGCATCGGCTATGGCCGCGACTGGCGCACCGGCGTTTACATGGATGTCGGCGGCAAAGATGCGAAAGACGCCTGGATGGGCGCGAACTACCTGAAAACTCTTCCCTACGTGGACGCCGACCGCATCGGCGTCTGGGGCCTGAGCTACGGCGGCTTCTTCACGTTGATCGCCATGACCGATCAGCCCAAACTTTTCCGCGCCGGCGTCGACGTCGCCGGCGTCACCGACTACGCGATGTACTACTCCGATCCCTACCACGGCGATTGGACCGCCAGCCGCATCGGCACGCCCGAACAAAATCCGCAAGTCTACGCCAACGCCTCCCCGCTCTCGCACATCGATCGCCTCGAGCGCCCGCTGCTAATCCTGCACGGCACCGCCGACGTAAACGTCCCCTTGCTAGAATCCGTCTGGCTCATCGACGAAGCCCTGAAAAAACACAAAGGCGACCTAATCTCCTTCATGATCTACCCCGGCGAATTCCACTACTTCACCCGCGAACACGTCCTCGTAGACGCCTGGCACCGCGTCGACAACTTCTTCGACGCCAATTTGCGTGCCCCTGCGCCGCGCAAACCCAAGTGACCCGGCAACTCACGCGCCTTCACCCAGGCGCTGCTGCTCTTTCGTTCGTTTCCTAGTTAGTGCAATGGTCACATGCTTCGCGTTCTCTCTGGCAGAGAACATCTACGACTGTTCTAATTCTCTGGATACACGCCGCAACATGCGTTCTAAGCACAGAGGGCAACGATGAGAGCTTTTTGCTTTTACCTCTCGGTCCTGATCGCCACGCCCCTTAATTCTTGCTCCATCATCGACCCAAAAGGGACACTCATGGAAAGGCAGATCAATCTTGTGCAAACCGCGTCGGCCCAGGCGCGCTCTTGGCATATTTCCAGTACGTTCGCGGCTAACGGCGCTGTCGCGCAGCTGGAAGAAGATGTTAGTTGTCCCTTCAATTACCATCGCGTCGGGAAAGTTCCGCAGCGCTTGCCCGACGAGATTATCGTTACGCAAGCCGGATTTTTCATGCGAGAAGATGAACACTGGACCGTTCTTCATCCTTCGGTCAAGGATTACTGCAAAGACGGGCCAACTGCAGGCTTCTCGCCCCTGGCACAGGACCTCGAAAGACTGAAGGGTCCTACAACTCTCAAGAAAGGAGAAATGCAAACCATCGGCAGCTCTTCCTGCCGCAACTTCGAGTTTATCGGCGTCGACAGTCCGCATCCAAAGTGGGGTTCGCTGTGTGTCGACGAACAGACGAATCTTCCGTATGAGTTCCGCTACGACAAGGACATTTATCAATACTCGAAGTGGAATGAACCGATCACGATCGAACCACCTCCGCTCTCCTGAGGCTCAGAGCGCGCTTGGCGCCCAATCGGATCGCGCCAATGACGCCAATTGAGGGTGTCCCAGGTTCGTCGTTTGAACCTGGGTCTTTGGTGGCCCAGTCCAAGAGCCCTCCACTCCCTTGTGTACAAACCACTTACGGGTGCCCTAAAAATGTCTTGACATTTTAGTACGATGTGATAGACTGTTGCTTGGGATTCTACCGTTCTCAACAGCGCCGGCTAACTTGCTGGCGTTTTTGCTTTTAGTGGCCGTTTTTGGTGGCACAGGCTTCAGCCTGTGCTCTCTCCCATCGACTCGCACACAATGGTCGACTCTCTCCTCCAACTCCAAATACCTTTAGAATCAACACTTATGAAAGTGTATCAAAATGCTTAACTTTAACTCCCTTTAGAATGAACACTTATGCAAAAACCCAGGGTAGGGGGTAGACCTCGTGCGCGCGCTCGAACATCACAAAGCACAGCTTCCGCTCCTCCGATATCTCCACCCGACCCCACACCCCCGTTGTTCTTTCCGAAAAAGGTGTGTGGGTGGCCATCCTCGCGGGTTTTCCAAAGGGGCTGCTTTTGGCTAGCTCTGCCTGTTATTGTTAGGGAATATTCCCCCAAAATCGGGCTAGGGAGGAAGCTCATGGACAATGATGCAGCTGCCCCCGAACGCGGTCGCGGCAGCGTCATGCTAGGTCTGGTCCTTGCCGTCCTGTTAACCGTGGTTTCCTTCTTTGTTGGACCCCGCACGTGCAGAATCCTGGGAGTGTCCAACCCCTTGGGCTGGGTCATTTTCTTTGGCGCGTTCCAGTGGATTTACCTCCTGCCGCTGATCATTTTCCTGAATGCCAAGCACCAGCCCAGGACGGCCAAGGGCCTGCTCGTAGTAGGTCTGCTAGTTGTGGTGGCGAATATAGCAATGTTCCAATTCCTCTGGCACGGAAGTTGAATTGTGGATGCGGGTGCCCCATCCTTGCGGGTTTGGTTTATGCAAGGGTGGGTCTTGGGTACTCCGTGCTTTCTCAGCGAGGCTACTTTTAGCTAGCTCTCCCTCATGAGGTCGATGCTGTGTGACAAGGTGAAAAAGACAGTGGACCAGCCCGAGCCCCAGCAGGCGCCCGATTTCAATGAATTCACGTGCCGTTTAGAATCAACACTTGCAAAATGTATCAAAACAAACGCCTTTAACTATCTGTAGAATGAACACTTATGCAAAACCCAGGGGGAGGGGGCAGGCCTCAGTGCGCTAGCCCCAGCATCAACTTCTGCGCCCGCCAATTCAGGATTTCAGCAACGTACAACACAATGGTCGCCTGTCGCAGAAATTTCCCGTGTGTCCATCGAGCGTGGGGAAGGCGATCCCCACTTCGGCCCCACTCTTGCCGATTCCGGGGAGCCAGAGCGCAAAAATACATCAAAGCTGCTGAAAGAATGGCACACGGCGTAAGGAGTGAAACAAGCGAGACAAACTGGCATGGAGTTTTCATCGACGCGTATCTTCCCTGAAGCCGCGAGCTGTTGCAACCCGCAACAAAAATGGGCCCAAGCTCGAAAGCCTGGGCCCATCCGGGGTTGAGGGGACTAAGTCGGCACGCCTAAACGCCTGCCGGTTCTTGCCCGTGGTTAGGATTCGCGCCGGGCTGCATCCGCTTCTTCAGCAAGGCCCATCAGGAACGGCACAATGGCTGAGTTCTTGTTTGTTTTTGGATCGATGAACAGCCCGTCCTGAGCAAAGCTGGCAACGGAGGCCACGGCGCCGCCATTTTGGGTTGACGTCGGACGAATGATCGCCACCGGCGGGAACTTTCGGCCGTCATTGGTGAGGAAATGGGTCGGTTCGGGCATGATCAAATTAGCCTGCAATGTATTCCCGGTAAGGGATTCCGGATTCGTCTCCCCCTGAGCGCTCGCGAGCGTCGTAAATGTCACCGATGCCCCCGTTCCTCCGGGTCCGCTGTCCACATCGGTCAATGGAAGCGCGTTACCGGCCTTGTCCTGCCAGGTCTGAAAGTGCATCGTCTCGCTGGGACCGATGCTCAACAGGACTCGCAGAACTTCTAAATTGGTCACTTTCTGAGCCAGCGTTGGATACAGACTCGTTCCGCCCTGCTCGATAAACGCGAAGTGGAAACCCGCCGTGAAGGCGATCGCTTGGAGGTGATTGGAAATAGACGCCGGATTGTTGTTGCTGACGCTACTGCCGGCCGTATCGGCGTCGCTCCTCGGAATCGCTGTGTGCTGCCCAACATTCAGACTCGGAACTGCTTGAACGAACGGCGCACCCGGGTCGAAATCGGGGTTCGTGATGCTGCGATACCGCGACCAAAAACTGGTATCGATAGTGAGCTGCGTAAGGTTGGTAAGGCGTCCGAGGTTTCGCGCGCCAGCCGCTTTACTGCTCGGCAGGTGAGCAAAGGCGCTGAGATCCACTCCCGACGACCCCTTCGACTCCAGATACGCGTTCAGGAAGGCGGCGTGGCTGATCTCATCGTCAGTATTGTCGTGGATATATTGAGCCATGTCGCCATCAAGAATTTGAAGGGCGGCGGTATAGAGCGGATTCCCTCCATTCACTCCTGAAACTTCGTTGTCCTGAACCCCTCCCAATTCGGAGTATTGGGTCCACAGATCGGCCTCGACCTGCTCTAAGGCATTCAGGAACCTCAGAATCGCGATGTCTCCCTTTGAGATTGGCCTGCCGTCCTCATCCTGGTCATGGTCAAACGCAGCCAATTTTCCCGGCAGCAGCCCGGCGCCCAATGTTGCCGCACCCGCCGCCACCGCTCCGGTCGTCAAAAACGAACGCCTGTTTGCATTTCGTGAGAACACATTCTCGCCTTTTTTCATTGGTCTTTCTCCTTTTTCCTTTTCCGATTTTCCGCCATGTTGAAGTTTCTTGTGTTACTGCGGAAGGATTCACACAAAACGGTTGCCTAGCTCGCGTTGTTGAAGAATTCCGTCCAACTGGTCAGCATCGCCTCTTCTGCACCAGTCCGCTACGCAGCGGAAGGAGAAGGGCCGGCCGAGCGTGCGCCGGCGCCTCCTGTGGTTATTGGACGGTGAGAGACACTGAGGTTGAGTGGGAGAGACTGCCGGACGTCCGTCGGCGTCGCCGGATTCGAACTTCCGTTCGGCGGAGCAATCGTGAACGCCCCCTGGATCGCCCCGGTATTTGTGTATAACGACGTAACGCCGGTCGGACTCGCGTTGTCGGAAATCCAGAATGGATCGCCTGGAATGATGCAAATACCCCACGGATTGACGAGATTCGGATCGATAACCGGCGCAAGACCCATCGCGTCAGACACCAGATTCGTCTGCTTGTAGCTGTTCGTCTGCGCTTGCGCCGCTGAAAAGAACATCAGTTGCGCACAAAATAGGCCCACAGAAAACACCAGCATTCTCCGCATAATTCGGAATAGTCCCTTTCTTTTCTCAGGCATCTAATCTTTGGGCTTGCGTATCGGTCCATCGCGGTTAGATGCCTGAGTACGGGCGGGAATAAATAAAGGCAGGCACAAGTATTTATCAACTGGGAGGACTATCAGTGAAAACGACTTATCCAGAGTTCTCGCGCCTACCAAATACGGGAATCAATATGGTTTCTGCGATGGAATCGTCTACGGGAAGTAGAGCGCCGCTCGCAAATGACGTGGATTCACCCAGTTCGACCATGCGCTTCGGCACGTTTGAGATCGACCTGGAATCGCGCGAGCTTCGCAAACAAGGCGTGCGTATGCGCCTCGAAGAGAAGCCTTTCCGGATTCTTGTCGAGCTGCTCGAACACGCCGGCCGCGTCGTGACACGAAAAACACTTCATCAAAAACTCTGGCCGGACACGCACGTTCGCTACGACCAGAACCTCAACACCGCCGTTAACAAACTAAGAGAATTGCTGAGCGACTCAGCGCAAAGCCCACGTTTCATCGAAACACTGCCGCGACTGGGCTATCGGTTCGTCGCACCGGTCACCCGCGGCGGGCAAACCGCCGCGCCGGTTGTGATCGTTTCCGACAAAAAGATGCTCGCCGTGCTGCCCTTCGAGAATCTCGGCAGCGCCGGCGATCGCGAATATTTCGCCGATGGTTTGACCGAAGAGTTAATCTCGCATCTTGGCCAGATCAATCCGAAGAGGTTTGGCGTCATCGGGCGCACTTCGGCGATTCAGTACAAAAACACAAAAAAGTCGATTTCCGAAATCGCCAGTGAGCTTCGAGTCGGCTACATTCTTGAGGGCTCAGTGCGCTGCGAAGGCACCTCCGTTCGCATCACTGTTCAATTGATCGAAGCGGCGGGACAAACGCACCTCTGGGCCGCCAGCTACAACCGCGAGTTCCGCGATATTTTGGGCGTCCAGGCCGACGTCGCGCGCGCCGTGGGCCGCGCCCTCGCTCTCGAGTTGCTGCCCGAAGATCCTACGGCGTGCGTCTCCTTTCATCCATCTGCGCATGAGTCTTATCTTCGCGGCCGATTCTTCTTTGGCCAGCGCACCGAGGAAGCCCTAAAAAAAGCCATCGCATCCTTCGAAACCGCCCTATCCATCGAAACGCGCTGCGCTCGTTCTCTCTCCGGCATCGCCGATTGCAACAGCCTGCTCTGCTGGCTCGGTGCGCTCGCGCCAAAAGAGGCTGGCGCGAAAGCGGCCGCCTCCGCCGCGCGAGCCATCGAGATCGATGCTTCGCTCAGCGAGCCTCACGCTTCCCTCGCTCTCGCGCGCTTCTGGTATGAGTGGAACTGGTCGGGCGCCGAAGAGGAGTTTCTTCGCGCCATCGAGCTGAATCCCAGTTACGCCTCCGCGTTGCACTGGTACGCCTCTTACCTGAACGCGATGGGTCGCCTCGACGAAGCGCAAACCATGCAGCGCCGCGCCCGCGAGCTCGATCCTCTTTCGCTCATGCTCAACATGGGTGCCGCCGACTCTTACTTCTTCGGGCGCCAATACGACCAAGCCATCCAGCACCTTTCGGCTCTTCTCGAGCAGGAGCCGCGCTTCTTCCCAGCTCATCTCACGCTCGGCCGCGTGTACATCGAAAAGGGTGTGCTCGAGCATGCGATCGCCGCCTTCGAGGAAGCCTCCCAATATTCACGCGACCAGGAAGCACTGGCGCCGCAAGCCCAAGCCTTCGCGCTGGCGGGAAAACCCGAAAAAACAAAAGCTCTGCTTGAGGAAATGACCAGTTCCATGGCAGGCCGCTACCTGGCGTCGCCCATGATTGCGCGCGTGCACCTCGGCCTCGGCGAATTCGAGCTGGCGCTCGATTTCCTGGAAAAAGGCTTCGAGGAACGTTCCTACTCGATGGTTTTCCTAAAGATGGACCCGGTGTACGACCCGATTCGCTCTCACCCGCGTTTCAAGGACCTGCTCAACCGGATGAATCTCGAATCATGACGCGCGAGATTAGCTGCGAGAGTTCTTCGCACAGCAAACGCTCTAACGGAACGGCTCAGTTGGCTGAGGTCGGCACGGTGGCGGAAACAGCATTCCATCCATCCAATTCGACAACAGCTTCCTTCCCGTCGAGCAGCGACGCATCAAATTTCGCCGAAACCGTTCTGCTTTCTCCCGGCAAAAGCGAAAAGTAGTTGTCTTGCCAGAAGATCGGCGTCACATCTTCGCCGGCTTTTTCGCGCGTCACTCGCAAATGCACCATGAACGCAATCGCATTCCCCGGATTCGACACGGTCACCCGCTCTGAGCCCGCGCTCGAGACTCTACTGGCATTCAGACTTGCCTGCGGCAACGAGTTCAACCCAGTCAGGTCGCCGAACTCCGCCTGCGGCGTGTACACCGTGTCCTGCCGCTTCGCCCAGGCGAGAGTGTCCGCTTTCGTCGAGAGCCAATAAAAATTGTCGCTGAGTAGTTTTCCCGAGGCGTCTTTCAGTTGCAGTTTTAGAAAGTACGTCTTCGAAAGGCCATCGACTTTCGGGAGATCAAACGCCTTGACACTGCTGTCGGCCGGCAAATCCAGCATCGTGTCGTGGGAGGCCTTTTCGGTTGCATCGATGTTGTACATTTTCGCGCTGATCTTCACCCCCACCACCGCCTCATACGTGCTGTTGACCACCGCAACCGAATTATCGTCATACGAATACTGCACATGTACCGGCTCCATCGCCTTCTTCGTTCCAAAATATCCGCCCGCCGGCACCAAATAATAATCGTACAAATGCCAGATCAGCGACGGCCAGCCATTGTTCAGCATCCACTGAATCACGCCGGTCGCCGTGTACTTGTTCCGTCCATACGCCTCGAACATCGCGCGCTCACCGTCATACGTCATAGCCTGCGCTTTGCGTTCGTAGTCGTCCAGCGAAGTCGGCGCTCCGTAACGCCGAGTCAGTCCCTCCGTAAAAACATTTACCGTCGTAAACCGCTCGCCCCCAGAATGGTAGTTCCACACCTCATCGATCGGCCACAGATGATCCTTGGGGATAAATCGCTCCAGCGATTCGCGCGGCGGTATCGCGGGCCCGGGGCTCGTCTCCGTGTTATAACCGTAGGCGCCGCCCGCTTTCGTATCGGCCAGCCAATAAACCGGCGGCACGTATTCGTACGGCCCGGTCATCTTCACGCCCGATTTTCCAGTGACGGTCGTCTTTTCCTCCGAAGCCGACGACAGGATCGGATTCGGCCAGCCCAAATCTTTCTCAATCCCCAAATACATTTTCTCAACGTCGGCCGGTGGCGGCCCGTCGCTTCCGTTCAGCCACACAAACACGCTCGGATGATTTCGCAAGCGCCCGATCTGATCCGTCAACGAAGCCGCTGCAATTTTCCGCTGATCGCTCTTCCAGAGCTTCCAGCGCTCCCAAGCATCGCAGCAAGTCCAACCCGGCATCACCAGAATTCCCAACTTGTCCGTCTTATCGAAAAACTCGTCGTGGTCCAGCCGTCCTTCCAGCCGGATGGTATTCATCCCCATATCGCGCACATACGCCAGATCGGCATCAAGCCTTTCCGACGACCACCGCAAAAACATATCCGGCGCCCACGCAGCTCCCCGAATCAAAAGCTTTCGTCCATTAATCTTAAAAAGCCGATAGCCCTTGTCGGTCAGCTCGGACGTCACTTCGCGGATCCCAAACGTAACCCTGGCGGAATCAGAAGTCTGCCCGTCCACGTCAAAACTCAATTTCGCGGTATAAAGATTCGGCTCCCCCATCTGGTACGGCCACCAGATCCGCGGATGCTCCAATTTCAATTGCGCAAATTCGTCCGGCGCGAAACTCACTTTCTTCGTCTCACCAGCGGCAAGCTCGACCGGTTTCTCCAACGCAATCCCATCCACATCGCCCCGCAAAATTCCTTTCACCGCACGCTCCGACGTATTCCGCAAATCCGCGCTAACCGTCAGCGCCGCCGTCTTGTACTCCGCATCCAACTTCGACGCCACAAACGGATGCCGCACTGTCACATCCCCGCTAGCTGTCAAAAAAACTTCCTTCCAAATTCCCATGTCCCGGTCAGCGGGCGTCGGATTCCAGTCCACCCACGTAATTCCCAAATCGTCTTTCTGCGGCGCAAAAATCTCCAACGCCACCGCATTGCTCTTGCCGCCCACGATGTTCTTGCTCACATTAAACTCAAACGTGCGATACGTCCCTGCCACATCCTTCGCGTCGCCAACCTTCACGCCGTTAACCCAAACATTCGCCCGGTAATTGATCCCAAGAAAATGCAGCCACAAATTCTTCTGCGCCAAGTCTGCAGGCACCGCAAATTCCGTCCGAAACCACCACGAACAAAGAAAAGGACTCCCCGCGGGCATATCCTGAATCGCAAAAAACGACTTGCTCGAATAATTCATGCCCGGCAACTTTTTCAGATTGGTTCCAAGGAACGGCTCAGGGTAAGTCTTGTCATTCACCAGCGCCCCAACCACAGTCGCCGGCAAATTGCTTTTATGCCACAACGAAGCATCGAACCCAGCCGCAGAAATCTGCTCCCCCGTCGCCTTCGCCACGCACGACGACTGTATCTGCCATCCGCTCTTCAGGAGGATGCCGGACACCGGCAGCCTATCCAAATCGTCCATGGTATAAACGCGCCCCTCGGTAGACGGCTCCGGCTTGCTGGGAACCGCGACGACTTCCTGGCCACCAGCAACACGAGTTGGCCCCGCGAGCAGGGTCGCCGCAAGAATTCCAAAAGCGCACAGCTGTCTGAATCGGACCATGCAACCTCGCTAGAATTGAGATGAATGGATTTGCGAGAGCCAATCTTAAACCGATTCAACTCTGTTAGTAGCACTTTTTTTCATGACACGCACGCGGGGGCGACACTCTTAACATTTTGGCCTGCGCAGCGGTAAACGGTCGCCGCGTCTGACGACGTTCACTGACTCGCGAGGCCACGTCCAAGTATGCGAGGAAAAAAGACGGAGCTACGCCTGCCGGGTGGATTTAGAGAATTTGGTGTCACCCTGGGTGTGAAATTGGGTGCCTACTGGGGCCTGAGGTGCGGCCACCCGCGAAGACGATAGGAAAAGTCAAAAACCGCAGCCTTAACACCGAGGGCCGCAGCACCCGGCCTGAGCCTCGTCGTCCGGCACTGCGATAGGACCAATCGAACTTTCCTGTATCGGCAATCTGTTCCTCACGGCTCGGCTTATCCATGCGCTGACTGGATCGAGGTTTTAGTCCCGTAGAAGTGTTTCTATTTCGAATCTACGGGGCTGGGTGCTTTGCAGGCGTGTAGTCGTCGGTCAATGTTTTTAGGAAAGCGACAAGATCGTCCTCGTCTTGTTCGGTGAGCTGGAGATTCCCTAGCTGACTCTTGTTGAGATTCGTTGAATCTTCGGGTGGGGGCCAGCAGGTGCGCTTTTCACCCGGATCTCCTGGCATGCATCTGGGTAAAACATCACGGGTGTTATAAAAGTGCACAACTTCTTTCAAGCTCTTAAAGTACCCGTTGTGCATGTAAGCTTTCACGAATTCGGGACTGGGACGCATGTCGACATTCCGCAACGTGGGCACTTTGAACTTCCCATCGAATTTCGGAGCCAGATCGATCCATTGGGAATCCGGGTTGAGTTGACCACTGAGGCTCTTCAGCTTACGCAGAAAGCGTCCAACACCCATATCGGTGAATGACGCCCCTGCCGAATTTGGACTGTAGCCACTTTTGTCGGGGGTAGCTTCGAAGTAGAATTGAAGTGCAGGATTTCGGGGCACACCGAGATTACTTGCCGTGAAATCCGTGAACAGCGGTTCCTCGCCGGGACCGCCATCGCGATGGCACTCGTTGCATCGTGCCTTACTGCGGAACAGTGCGTACCCTCTTGCTTCCTGCGCTGTAAATTGGTCCTTCCGGGCCTGAACAAAGTCATACTTGGAGGTAAACGGGCTGACCTCCGGCGAAGCTTCGTAGGCAGCAACAGCCAATCCGAAGTCGTCAAAGACACGGTCGGCGCGCTGACGGTCCGCAAGGCTCAGGTGGACCGGATACGGATCGCCGTCGGGCGGCGGGGCGGGCGTTGCGCACACCGCCTCGACATTTTTCGGCCAGTCAATCGTAAACGAGTCCGCGCCCCATACCGTCTCGAACAACTTGCGATAGGTAGCCTGGGAGAGTCGGTAAGCAACACAAGCTGAGTCGGGCAGGCCCATTTCCACAGGATTCGTCGGCGGACCCTGGGCTTGTTCGGCGCTCGGATTCTGCAAGCGATAACCGCTTGCGCGCATATCCCAGAAATTCCCGCCCACAAAATCACCCTGGAGAACGTTGTAGTGAAGTACGGGTGCGAAGGTCGCATACATATAGCTCTGCGGTTTCCTTTGGCTGAATCGGGTTCTTACTGACCCCGGATAGGAGACGGTCCCGAGATTCAGAGACGGTATCGGCCCAGTGAATCCGGTCTCCGGCGTATGGCAGAAGCTACAAGCCTCGTTCTGATTTACGGAGAGATGCTTATCAAACAGCAGCAACCTGCCCAGGGTGCGGATTTGTCCTTGACGGTCCAGCGTGGTCCGACTCATATGCCCCAGCGTATCTTCCTCAATACGATCAATCTCCTGAACCACTCTCGTTACTTCCGCGTCGAACCCGGCAGGCATCTGGCCGTCGTGTTGCAACGAGGTGGATCCGGCAGACCCCGGCTCCTCGGTCCAGCTGTCATCTCCATTCAATTGAAGAGAACCAAAAACAGCGAACAGGAGCAGTACTATGGCCGGAATCCAGGTTCGCGCATCCGGTGTAGCTTTTTTCATGAAGGAACCTCCCTCTTCTTAGCGGTCTTCGAGCTGAGGCCAGCTACAAAAGCAAACCGCTCAGCCGTTCTCCTAGACCTAGAGTGCATTCGCCTTGCCAAGAAAAGTGTGCTTTTCGCAAAGGCGCGGCGGTCTTTAGAAACCATGCAGATTGCCAAGCCACATGAGTGTGCGAGCGGCACATGTCATCCTTACGATTGCCGTGTGTCAATTAGCAGTCGCTTGTCAATTAGCAGTCGCTTGGCGGACGGCTAAAAACAACAATGAGGCCACCTGGGCATGCCTCGGCTACAACGCAGTTCGCTGGTTCGGCTTGCCAACGGTCGCTCCAAGCGGAAGCCGCGGCCATCCGCTGAGCGAGCACGCGATGCGGCGCCGGTCAACACCAAGATGGACGCAAGAAAAAATATTTTCACAAATCTCCGTGAGATCGATGTCCGGCTCCGCCGACGGCGCCTTAACTTCCCGCAGAAATCTGAATTTCTTCAAACGTTCCTGGCCCAGGGATTCGCAGTCTCAGAAGAGGTGCGCGGCAAATTTGATTTCCTGCTCGTTGGATAAGAGTCAAAAACCCGCATGTAGAACCTAGATGCAGAGATCGGCGCGGTCCTTTGGGGTGATCGAGGGCATAGAAGTCTCCTGATACGGATTTGCTGCGGTAGCAGAACCCGCACCGCGTGTATGGATTGGACGCAGCGCGCCGTTTTGCGCCTCGCTCTGAAATTGAAGATCATCGAGTATCGTTTAGAATGGCAGACCTATGGCAAAGCTCACGTTTCTTGGCGCGGCTGGGACGGTTACGGGATCGAAATATCTTGTGGAGGCCGCCGGCAAGCGGCTGCTCGTGGATTGCGGCATTTTTCAGGGTTCGCAGGAGCTGAGCGAGCGGAACTTCAAACCGCTGTCGGTTGATCCCAAGATGATCGATTATGTGGTCCTGACGCACGCGCATCTGGACCATACCGGCTGGCTGCCGGTGCTCGTCAAAGATGGGTATCGCGGGCCGATCTTCGCCAATCCCGCGACCATCGATCTGACAGAGATTTTGCTGAAGGATTCGGCGCACCTGCAGGAGGAAGATGCGCTGCACGCCAAGCGGGAGAAACACAACGGTCATGAGCCGCACGAGCCGCTGTATGTGACGGACGACGTGGAGCCGGCGTTGAAACTGTTGAAACCGATTCCGCGCACGGGGCCGTTCGACATCAGCCCGGAGTTTCATGTCACGGCGTTCGATGCGGGGCACATTCTGGGATCCACCAGCCTGGAACTAATTATCACCGAAAACGGAAGGAAGACCGTGGTGGTGTTTTCGGGTGATATCGGCCGGTATGATCAGCCGATTTTGAATGATCCGGTGACGCCGCCGTCCAAAGCGGACGTGCTGCTTTGCGAGTCGACGTATGGCGACCGGGAACACGCGCCGGGCGATCCGGCGCAATTGCTGGCGGACATCGTCAACCGCGTTGTGAAGCGCCGGGGATCGATTGTCGTTCCGGCGTTTGCGGTCGGGCGGACGCAGACGTTCATGTATTACCTGCGCCAGCTCGAGGATCAGCAGCGCATTCCGCGGATTCCGGTTTACGTGGACAGCCCGATGGCGCTGAGCGCGACAGACCTGTACTTGAAATACAAGGCCGAGCACGATGCGGACTATAAGCGTTTGGACAGCGGGGGCAAGGGCGACCCGCTCGACGTCCACGAATTCCATCTGGCGCGGTCGGTGGAGGAATCGAAGGCTATCAACAACGTCGTGACGCCGTGCATCATTATTTCGGCGAGCGGGATGGCCGCTGGAGGCCGCGTTTTGCACCATTTGGCGCAGCGGCTGCCTGATGCGCGCAATGCCGTAATCCTGGCAGGGTTTCAGGCACAAGGGACGCGCGGTCGCGCGTTGCAAGAGGGCGCGAGGATGTTGAATATTTTTGGGCAGCAGGTGCCTGTCAACGCGGAGATTCTGGAGATGGGGCAGCTCTCGGCCCACGCCGGAAAAAGCGAGCTTTTGCGATGGCTGGCCGGGCTGCCGGCGGCTCCAAAGCAGACGTACTTGACGCATGGCGAACCACAGGCAGCCCAGGCGCTGCAGGCGGCCATTCTAGAGAAGCTTAGATGGAAGGCCGCGGTGGCACGTTACCTGGATACCATTGATTTGGCAGGCTGATGGATTCTAGAAATATTTTTGAAGTTTCAGGAAACTAAAATCGCGCTGGCGTCGTCTATATCTACAAGACCACTCGCGGGGTAGGGGG
>DASXMM010000541.1:0-5057 GCA_036495665.1 Candidatus Acidiferrum sp.
CAAGTCGACCCCATGGTCGCGCTGCGCTACGAATGATGGCTCGGTCACGGTGGCAAGGTCGAGAAAGGAAGGAGTGAATCATGAATTGGCTAAAACAATTGTTTTCACGCCGCACCATCTACAACGATCTGTCGGACGAGATGCGCCAGCACCTCGAAGAAAAAATCGAGGAGCTGGTTGCGAGCGGCATGTCCAGAAACGAAGCCACCGCCGCCGCCCGCCGCGCCTTCGGCAACCTAACCCTGCTCGAAAATGACAGCCGCGAAGCCTGGCAATGGCCTCGCATCGAAAGTTTCCTTGCTGATATTCGCTACGCGCTTCGTACTTTGCGCAACAACCGAGGCTTCACTTTTGTCGCGGTGCTCACACTGGCGCTCGGCGTCGGTGCGAACACCGCGATTTTCAGCATCGTAAACGCGGTGATTTTGCGGCCGCTGCCATATAAAGATTCGTCGCGCATGGTTACGTTCAGTGTGAAGACCGCCATGTTCCCCACGTTTTCACTGATGCCATCCTGGCCGGCTTTCGAGGCCATTCGTACGCAAACCAGTTCGGTTGAGTCGGCGGTGGCGTGTTGGGAGACGGATCGCACGCTTACCGGAACGAATCAGCCAGCGGTTCTTAACGTCGTCGGAATCTCAGACGGATTTTTCGAAGAGTTGGGCACTCGCGCGGTCCAGGGGCGGCTGTTGTCGGAAGCGGATCAGAACGCTGGACAGGATCGCGTCGCGGTCATCAGCAACACGCTTTGGCGCACTCGCTTTACGAGCGATCCTAATGCAATTGGACGCCAATTGATTTTGGACAATCAGGCTTACACAATCGTCGGTGTCGCTGCCAAAGGTTTCGCGTATCCGGAACGCGCCGAAGTCTGGGTGCCCATCTCTCTTTCTTCCGATATCAAACAGAGCTCATTCTTTAGCTTCAACGTGTTGGGCAAACTGCGAAAAGGTTCGCGGATGGAAACTCTGCAAGCGGAACTTGCTGTCATCGCGCAAAAGCTCGAGCAGGAACTTGAAAAACAAAAACCCGATCTCAAGGGGAGCTACGTTCTGACCGCGCAAACACTCCTCGATAGCCGCATGGAAGATGCGCGCAAGAGTTATCTCGTTTTGCTTGCAGCAGCAACTCTTGTGCTGCTGATCGCCTGCGCCAACTTGACGAGCCTGCTCCTCGCGCGCGGATGGGCTCGGCACCGCGAAATGGCCGTGCGCGCCGCTTTGGGTGCGTCGCCGGGAAGACTGCGCCGGCAAGTGCTGGTGGAGAGCTGCTCGCTCTCCGTACTCGGAGGTTTGGCGGGAATCGCATTGGCTGCCGCCGGCATACAAATTTTTCGCGCCATCGCACCTCCCGACACAGCGCGCCTGAACGAAGTCTCCATGGACTGGACGCTGCTGTGGTTCGCGCTCGCCAGTTCCCTGCTCGCGGGGCTGATCGTCGGCCTTGCGCCTGCGCGCCGCGCAGCGCGCATGTCGCCCAATGAACTCTTCAAACAAGGAGCAGGCGCGGGCATCGCAACGCCATCGCGTTTTGGCAACGTGCTCGTCGTTGCCGAAGTTGCTCTTGCGTTTATTTTGCTGACCGGCTCGACTTTGATGATGCAAACGCTCGCTCACTTGCTCTACCAGAATCCCGGATTTCGCACCGATCATTTGCTCACGTTCGATTTGCCGCAGCCACCCAAGTGGGACGACAAAAAAGCAGAGGCGCGGACAGAAAGTCAGATCGCCCGTATGAAGCAAATCCTTACCGACGTGCGGCACTTGCCCGGCGTGGAAGATGTTGCGGCTTCCGATCACGGCGTGCTCAACGGCCTGTACTTCTCGCACGCCGGAACCAAACTCGAAGGCGTGCCTCCCGAAAAAGCCGCGGTGCTGGAAGGGCTGACGTCGCGGTATCTTTCGCCGGGATATTTCCAGATGCTCGGCATTTCGTTGCTGCGCGGCCGCGAGTTTGAAGAGCGCGACGCGCGCGCATCGACCAAAGTCGCGATCGTCAATGAAGCCATGGCCAGAAAATATTGGGACACACTGGACGTCGTCGGAAAGCGCATCAGTGTCTCCACCGACGCCAAGGGAAATCCGGAGTGGGACGAAATTGTTGGCGTCGTCTCCAATGTGCGCGACCTGAATATTCAAGATGAAGCGCAGCCGGAATTTTTCCTCGCACTCTTCCAGTGGGGAGTCGGTTCGCATCACCTCGTGGTGCGAACGCGCACGAATCCCGAGGCACTGACGGACACGATTTCGCGCCAAATCTGGGCGAGCTTTCCCGATCAGCCTTTGGTGCACGTGATGACGTTGACGCGAACCATTGCGGACTCCGTCGGCGACCAGCGCCTGCACACAGCACTGCTAGGAATTTTTGCCGCGCTGGGACTCACTGTGGCGCTGCTGGGAATCTACGGCGTGGTGTCGTATTCCGTGGCGCGGCGCACGCAGGAAATTGGCGTGCGCATGGCGCTGGGCGCGGCTCGTGGCGATGTGCTGCGAATGGTTCTGCGGCAAGGGCTGGCGCTTGTCGGAGTCGGCGCAGTCATTGGCACGGCTGGCGCGCTCGGAGCAACTCGCGTGATTGCCAGCGAATTGTACGGCGTCACAGCGACTGACCCTTGGACTTTTCTTGGCGCGATTGCGCTGATGTTGCTCGTCGGCTGCTTCGCGTGCCTCGTTCCGGCGCGGCGCGCGATGCGCGTCGACCCGATTGTGGCGCTGCGGTATGAATAATTTTTGTACTCCTTCCACTTCAGTTCAGCCGAACGTGCCCGCTGGGTTCGTAGCGTGGCTCGGCCTGAGCTACGGCTTTTTCTTTTTGAAGAGGCCGCCGATGGCACTTGCGGCGCCTGCGGGAACGACTCCCGCGTCCTTCGCGCCGCTTGTGCCGAGACCCGCGGCGCAGCCTAGCTGAGACTTCAACATGCCGGCGGCGAGGCCGCCCACGTCAGGAATAAATTTGGGATCGGCGGTTGTGCCTTGAATCTGGAAAGGCACAGTGGTGCCGCTTTTGCAGCCACCGCCTCCAGCACCTTTGCCGAGCAGGCCTCCGAGGTCAGAGACGGGGCTTCCTGCATCGCCGAGGGTGCTTGTGAGTGTGGCGGCCATTTTGAAATCAAGATTGTTTTTCGAGTCGACGGTGCCGGCGCCGGTGAGATTTCCGACGGTGGGCAGAACGGCGATGAAATTCTCGGCTTTGAGACCATCGGGCGCCATGCGGAGATTCGTAGTGATCTTTGAAATGTCCAGATCTTTGCCGCTCTTGATTCCTGCCAGCGAGCCGATCCCGGACATCCTGGAGCCCAGGTCGAATCCCGCCAACTTTCCGTTGAAGAGGCCAACGTCGCCCGTAGTAATCAGCTTGCTGGTGGGGCCGGTGATATTCAGATCCGTGTTCAGCGTGCCGGCCTGGAGCGAAGTTCCCTTTGGTAGAAAGATACCGAGCGCCGGGAGGAAAGCTTCGAGGTCTTTCGCGGGCATGTCCTTGGCGTCGAGCTTCATTTTAACGATGGTGGCTTCGCCCGCGGTTTCATATGTGCCATTGAGATGGGCGGTGGCGGTTCCGATTTTGATCGTTGAGGGTTCCAGGACTCCGGTGTTTTTGCGCAGATCGTATTTGGTATTGAAATCGACGGTCAGAGGAACGCCCGCGGGACCACCGCCAGCGATGAACAGAGCCTTGGAAATTTTCGCGTTGCCTTTCGTTTGCGCCTCGCCATTTTGCGAAGAGAGATCGGCGCTGAGATCGAGAAGGCCGCCGAGACCGGCGCTTGCATCGACGAAGCCAGTGGAGGCGAGATCGAGGCCGGTGACTTCGAGCTTGGCATCGAGCGGAGTAAGAGCAGCGTCCTGCTGATCGATAGGGCCTGCCGTTCCGTCGAGCTTGAATTTTCCACCGTTAGGAAGGTCAGCGGTGACCGTGACTGGGAACTTCGAGGTCATGGAGAAGTTGGAGGCGACGACGTCGACATGATCGTAGGTGCTGCGTTTCGGAGTTGCCGTGGAACCGGCTGTGATGCGGCCGTCTTTGAGCGTGAATTTCTGGACGGAAAGATCGGCAGAAGAAGTGGAAGAAGCGGCCGGCGTTTGCGCGGACTTGGCGGCGGAGCCGCCAAGAGTGGAATAGTTCCACTGGCCTGCAGGATTGTGAAGAAGAAGGACTTCGGGATTCACGATCGTGATGCCGGTGACGTTGAGGGTTTTGCTGAAAATGAGAGGCATAAGCTCGACGCCAACTTTCAGGGATTTGGCGGTGAGGAATGGCGTTGTGCTGAATTTGGGATCGTCGGCGATAGAAACATTATCAGCGGAGAGTGAGCCGCTAAGCAGAGAAAGGCTCAGATTGCCGAGCTGAACCTGGCGACCTAGGGCTTGGGAAGCCTTTTCTTCAATAGTCGGGCGGAATTTGTCGACGGGAATCAGAAATGGGGCAGTGACGACGATCAGGATTAGAACAACGACTACGATAGCGACGATGCGAAGGGTGCGATTCATGACAGTTCTCCGTTCTCAAGTACGAGAGGACCGGGCGGCGACTTGGCGCGATGATAGCACGTCGTCGGTGAGCCAGAGAGGCGCGCGTACTTTGGCGAAAGGATTTTTGGCGGCGCAAAAATACCCCCCCAGTTTGTAAGAATATGAATCTACGGGACTTGCAAAATAGGCGTGCGTAAAATGATGAAAATACAGGGGATGGCGAGCTGTCTTTTGCGCGCTTTTGGTCTGTGGAGCGCTCTTGCTCTGCGGAGAGCAGACGAGGTGGACGGCTCGATCGCCGTTGGCTCGCGGGGGACTTTTTAACACGGAGGACGCTGGGTGCGCAGAGAAGGGGACGAGGAGCGGGGGCATGGGTTGTTGACTTTTCTCCTCCGCGTCGAACACAACCATTATAGCATACTGGTAATCAGTGTCAAGTACTAAATGATAAGTGTCAAACCTCTTTTAAAATGTCCCCTGGTTTACCTCTTTTAAAATGTCCCCTGCTGGAAGATCGGATTGGGGTGCCGGGAGGGGTGCTGGAGTGCAGCCGGGGGCCGCGCTTTTTGCGGCTCCTGGCGGAACGCA
>DASXMM010000542.1:0-10493 GCA_036495665.1 Candidatus Acidiferrum sp.
CGCCGATCTTGCCGATGTCCTCTGCTGCAGCTCCCTTGCGGAAATCAAAGGCCTGGGGGCTACCGCCAACACACGCGTCATTCTTTTCGCGAAGGGGGGCGGGGCTGTACGCGCGCGCGCATTGGATCTGGGCGCCGATGACGTCATGACGCCTCCGTGGGAGCCCGCCGAATTACTGGCGCGCGTGCGCGTGCAACTACGCGAGAAGCACGCCCTCGAGGATTTACAGCTGAAGTCGCGCATCGCGGAGGAAGGCCAGGAAATCGCGCACAATGCATTTCAAGCCGTCGCCGTAACCGAAAAAATGACCCGCGATGCATTCTCTCTCGACCGCGCTCTGAAAATTGGCGTCGGATCGCTCCTCGGCGTCGCCGCTCTTATCTCGATTGTTTTTCTGCTCTTCACGCGGCGCGCGGATAAGGAAACGCGGCGTGCGTATTCCGTGATCGCTCAGCTCGAACATGGCGTGCGAACCGAAGAAGCCCTCGTCGCCGAAGCTAACAAAGCCCGCCAAGACCTGCAACAATCGGACATCACGGAGCAAAAACAACTGCTCCAGAAGCAGACGGACGATCTTCGCCAGAAGCTTTCCGGCGCCGATGCCAACGAGGTTTCCGGCCTGCGCAAGCAGTTAGAAGAAACCACCAGCCGCCTGAAGAAAGTCGAAAGCCAATCCGATGCCGCGGAAGGCGTCATTCGCGCTAATGCGTCCAGCGTTTGCCTTCTGCACATCTCGGTTTCTTTCCTCGACAAAGACTCGCACCGTCCCTTGCGCTACGGCGCGATTAATCCTGACGGTCAGCCGCTCAAGGACAGCGACGGCAACGTCGTATACAGTCTCGATGGGCGCGCCCCTGAAGTCCGCGAAGACTTTTTCGGCACCGGCTTCATCGTCGCTGAAAATGCGGTCCTCACGAACCATCATGTCGCCCAGCCCTGGTGGGAAAACGAAGAACTGAGCGCAGCGGTGCAGCAGGGTCTCCAGCCCACAATTGCGGAGATGACCGCTTATTTTCCAGACGCCAACGTGGGAATTCCGCTGAGCGTTTCGCAAATCTCAGACCAGGCTGATCTTGCGCTTCTTCGTGGCGACATTTCCATGCTGAAGCGCTCCATTCTAAAACTCGACGGCCGCAAGGAAGCGGCAGTCAGCGGTCAGCCCTTGATATCGCTCGGCTATGCGACCGGAATCAGCGCGATCCTCGCGCGTGCCGGCGAGGACACCGTGAAGGACATCGTCAAGAACTCAGGCGGCGATCCCAAAAGGATTGTCGAAGAACTTCAGCAGCGCAAACTGATCCGGCCTCTCGTCACGCAGGGGCACATCGGCGATGTGCTGACGGACAAAATTGTCTACGATGCGCAAACCACTTCTGGTGGCTCGGGTGGGCCGCTGATTAATCGCGACGGCGAAGTGATTGGTGTTACATTTGCGGTAGTGCGAGGCTTTGGCGGCTCCAACTTCGGCGTTCCCATTCGCTATGCCCAGCCACTGCTCAAGCCATAAGCCTTTTCGCTATCGCTGGGTCAAGTCGGAGCGTCCGATCGCTCAAAAATTCGTGTCTACTCGAAACCTTTGCCGGGTCTCTCGTGGTCTTCGCGCTGCGGTCGTGTGCGTTCTGGTCTGCACTCTCGCCTGGCCAAGCCCAGGCAGGGCTTACGCCGTGCTCGCTCACGAAGCCATCATTGACGCGGTCTGGGAGACGCACATCAAGCCATTACTTCTGGCGCGGTTTCCCGGTTCGACCGAGGAGCAGTTGAGCGAGGCGCAAGCCTACGCGTACGGCGGCTCGATCATTCAGGACATGGGCTATTATCCGTATGGCAGCCATTTTTTCAGCGACCTCACCCATTACGTACGCAGCGGCGATTTTGTGCAGGCATTGCTTCGCGACGCGAAGGACGTGGACGACTATGCGTTCGCGGTCGGTGCGCTCGCGCATTACGCAGCCGACAATCAGGGCCATCGCCTCGCCACGAATCGTGCCGTGCCTCTTCTTTACCCCAAGCTGAAAAAAAAGTTCGGCGACACGATTTCGTACGAGCAGAATCCTCTCGCGCATACAAAGACGGAGTTTGGTTTCGACGTCCTCGAAGTGGCGCACGAGAGTTACGCGCCGGACGGCTATCACGACCTGATCGGCTTTGAAGTCTCGCAAGAATTGCTCGATCGTGCGTTTGAAGAAACCTACGGCCTCCAGCTAAAAGATGTCCTCAAAGACGAGGACAAAGCCCTCAACTCCTATCGCCACGCCGTCAGCAAGACCATTCCGACCGCAACCAAGGTGGCGTGGAGCCTCAAGAAAGATGAAATCGAAACGGAATTGCCGGGCATTACCAAAAGCAAGTTTCGCTACAATCTTTCCAAATCCAATTACGAACGGGAGTGGGGCAAGAATTATCAGAAGCCGACTTTTCGCGAGAGGCTTCTCGCTTTTCTTTACAAGCTGATTCCAAAGTTCGGCCCGCTCAAAGTTCTCCAGTTCAAGACGCCGACGCCCGAGGCGCAGCGCATGTTTCGCGCAAGCTTCAATGCAACGCTTGACCAATACCGTGTGTTGATCGCCGAAGTGAGAGATGGCAAGCTCGTTCTGCCTAACGATAATTTTGATGTTGGTGAAGCCACTGGTCCTGGCAAATACGTATTGAATGACGATGCCCATGCCAACCTGCTGGATAAGCTCGCCGCTCAAAAATTTGCGCGCGTGTCGCCCGCGTTGCGCGATGAGCTTGTGCAGTTTTACTCGGAGCCCGATGCCGCGTATGCGACGAAGCGCGACCCGAAGGCGTGGGCTAATGTGCAATCGCAGCTCGCGGAGTTGAAAACTGCCTCCTTGTCCGTGGCGCCTTCCAGCGGTTCCGCCAAGCCTTAACTTCGGTGGGTTTTTCTGCGCGCGAATCTCCAAATTCGGCGTCGGCCGCATTCGTAACGGCTGTATTTAAATTGTTTGCCCGGCGAATCCAAAAAAGTACTCCATCGCCCGGCGCACGCATGAAACAATGTAAAGTTTCGCGTAAGCTCTCTTATCGGTCGAGCGAACGCATCAGCCACGAATGACGAAGAACAAACCTATCCGAAAGTTGCTGGCTGCCAATCGCAGCGAAATCGCCATTCGTATTTTCCGTGCCGCGAATGAACTCGGCCTCCGCACCGTCGGAATTTATTCGCAGGAAGACCGCCTGGCGCTGCACCGCTTTAAGGCGGATGAGGCCTATCAAGTTGGCGCAGGCAAAGGCCCGGTGGTCGCGTATCTCGACATCGCCGGAATCGTTGCCCTGGCAAAAGCGAAGGGCGTTGACGCCATCCATCCCGGCTACGGCTTTTTGTCTGAGAATCCCGCCTTCGCGCGCGAGTGCCACAAAGCCGGGATCATTTTTATCGGCCCCACTCCGGAGCTTCTCGAGCTTCTCGGTGACAAAACCGCCGCCCGTCGCCTGGCGGATTCGGCTGGCGTTCCGGTGCTTCCAGGGACCGAAGAATCGATAAGCTCGCCTGCGGAAGCGCATAAGTTTGCGGCGGCGATCGGCTATCCGGTCATCGTGAAAGCTGCGATGGGCGGCGGCGGGCGCGGCATGCGCGTCGTGCGCACAGAGGCCGAGCTTGAGCAGCGACTCGAAGAAGCTCAAGGCGAAGCGAAGTCGGCTTTTGGCGACGCGTCGGTTTTTCTGGAAAAATACTTGCCCCGAGCGCGGCATCTCGAGGTGCAAATTCTCGCCGACAATCACGGGAGTCTGTTGCATCTCTACGAGCGCGATTGCTCCGTCCAGCGGCGCCACCAAAAAGTGGTGGAGGTAGCTCCCGCAGCGAATTTGCCCGCGAGCGTGCGTACCGAATTGTGCGATGCCGCGGTGCGGCTCGCGCGCAAGGCCAAATACCGCAACGCTGGCACCGTCGAGTTCCTCTACGACGTGGACGCACAAAAATGGTATTTCATCGAGGTGAATCCACGCATTCAAGTGGAGCACACCGTCACGGAGATGGTGACCGGCATCGACCTCGTGCGCTCGCAAATTCTGGTCGCACAGGGCCACAAGTTGCACGACGAGCCACTCGCGTTGCCGGAACAGGCAAACGTCCCGCTCTATGGCTCGGCGCTTCAGTGCCGCGTCACCACCGAAGACCCGGAAAAGAACTTCGCGCCCGATTACGGGAAGCTCACCACCTACCGCTCACCTGCTGGATTTGGGATTCGTCTCGACGGCGGCACCGCATACGCCGGCGCTGTCCTCGCCGCGTACTACGATTCGTTGCTCGTAAAAGTGACAGCCTGGGGAACGAAACTCCCGGAAGCCTGCCAGCGCATGGACCGTGCGCTCCGCGAGTTCCGCATTCGTGGCGTCAAAACCAACATTCCTTTCCTTGAAAATGTTGTCAACCATCCGCGCTTCCGCGCCGGCGAAGTCACAACGTCTTTCCTCGATGAATCACCCGAGTTGTTTCGCCTGCAGAGTCGCGGAGACCGCGCTACCAAGCTGCTTTCTTATTTAGGCGATGTGATTCTCAACGGCAATCCCGAAGTGAAAGGGAAGCAAGTCCCCAAGGCGCTCGAAAATCCGACGCTGCCCAGCGTGCCCGGCATCGACCCACCGCCAGGAACGCGACAGCTGCTCCAAAAATTAGGTCCCAAGAAATTCGCCGCCTGGGCACGAAAAGAGAAGCGCCTTCTCATCACAGACACCACGTTTCGCGACGCCCATCAATCGCTCATGGCGACGCGCGTCCGCACGCATGATTTACTGGCGACGGCCAGTGCCGTCGCGCAACGTCTTCCAAATCTCTTCAGTCTTGAAATGTGGGGCGGCGCAACCTTTGACACCGCCATGCGTTTTCTCCACGAAGACCCGTGGCAGCGCCTCCGTGAATTGCGTGAACGTGTTCCCAATATCTGCTTTCAAATGCTGCTCCGCGGCGCGAACGCCGTAGGGTATACCTCCTATCCGGACAATGTGATCGTCGAGTTCGTCCGCGAATCCTACGCGCAAGGCATCGACATCTTCCGCATCTTCGATTCGCTCAACTCCATCGAAAACATGCGCGTGTCCATCGACGCCGTTCTCGAAACTGGCGCCGTCTGCGAACCGGCCATTTGCTATACCGGCGATCTTCTCGACAAATCCCGCCCGAAATATTCGCTGAAATATTACGTCGCCATGGCCAAGCAACTCGAAAAGCTAGGCGCTCACTTTCTCGCTATCAAAGACATGGCTGGCCTCTGCACACCCTACGCCGCGTATGAATTGGTTAAAGCCCTGCGCGAAGAAATCGGTATCCCCGTTCACTTCCACACCCACGACACCAGTGGCATCAATTCCGCTTCCGTCCTGAAAGCCGCGGATGCTGGCGTCGACGTTGCCGACGCCGCAGTGGCCGCGATGAGCGGCGGCACGAGTCAGCCTAATCTTAATTCCATCATCGAAGCACTGCGCCACACCTCGCGCGACACCACTCTCGACATAGAAGCCCTCAACGAATGCTCTGACTATTGGGAAACCGTCCGCACCTACTACCTTCCCTTCGATTCCGGCCCGAAGGCCGGCTCCGCACGACTCTATCAACACGAAATCCCCGGCGGCCAATATACCAACCTCCGCGAGCAGGCGGCTGCCATGGGCTTGGGTCACCGCTGGCGCGAAGTCGAAAAAATGTACGCCGAAGTGAATCAGCTTTTCGGCGACATCGTGAAAGTCACGCCCTCCAGCAAGGTTGTCGGTGACATGACGCTCTTTCTCATAGCCAATGAGCTGAAACCGGACGATCTGCTGAGGCTGGACGAAAATCACGACGTCTCGCTACCCAATTCCGTCGTGGAAATGTTTTCCGGCGTCCTCGGTGTTCCGCCAGGCGGCTGGCCGCCCAAGCTGCAAAAAATAATCCTGCGCGGAGCCGCCCCGCTCAAAGGCCGGCCGGGCGCAAGCCTCGAAGCCGTCGATTTTACCGAGGAATCCGCCACGCTCGTCAAAAAACTTGGCCACTCCGTGCGGCCCGACGACCTATTAAGCTGTCTTCTCTACCCGGATGTCTTCGTCAAGTACGACAAATTCCGTCAAACCTACGCCGATGTCAGCGTCCTCCCAACGCCCGCATTCTTTTACGGCCTGGCCTCTGGCGAGGAAATCACCATCGAAATCGAACCGGGAAAAACACTTATCCTTAAATTTCTTACAGCAAGCGACCCGCACCCCGACGGCACCAGAACGCTTTTCTTTGAACTGAACGGCCAGCCGCGCGAAGTCAACGTGCGAGATCGCGCGCTGCGCGTCGTAGAGCGCGCACATCCGAAAGCCGATCCAGCCGATCCGGGCCAGGTCGCCGCACCAACGGCCGGCGTGATCAGCGGCATCGCCGTGCAAGCCAATCATCCCGTAGAACGCGGAGCCAAACTCTTGACCCTCGAAGCCATGAAAATGCAATCGAACATCTACGCCCCCATTTCAGGGCGTGTCACAAGACTTCTGGTCACGCCAGGACAGCACGTCGAAGCTAAAGACCTGCTGCTGACCATCGCGCCGTGAGCGATCCCAATCTCCGCAAACACCAGGGTTTCTGCTCGCGCTTCCTGAGGAATCAACGCGACCTCATCGTCTACCTGCCGCCCGGCTACGACCAACAGCCGGAGCGCCGCTTTCCCGTCCTCTATCTCCACGACGGCCAGAATCTTTTTGACGGCGCAACCTCTTTCATTCCCGGCATGGACTGGCACGTCGGCCAAACCGCGGACCAGTGCATTTACGAAGGCCACGTCGAGCCGCTCATCATCGTTGGCATGTACAACACCAAAGCGCGCGTCCGCGAATACACGCCCACGCAAGTCCCGAAGCTGGGCGGAGGCCGCGCCGATCGTTACGCCAAGTTTCTCATCGAAGAAGTTAAGCCGTTTATTGAACGCGAATACCGCGCGCTAGTCGGCGAAGAAAACACTGGTATCGGAGGCTCTTCGCTCGGCGGCCTCGTTTCTCTTTATCTCGGCCTCAAGCTTCCGAACGTTTTCGGAAAAATCGCCGCGCTCTCTCCGTCTGTCTGGTGGAATCAGCGCGTCATGCTTCGTTTCGCGGAAGCCGCCGAAGTCTTTCCGCATCCGCGCATCTGGCTCGACATCGGCACACGCGAAGGTCCGCGTATCGTCCAGGACGTCGAGCAATTCCGCGACATGCTCCTGCAAAAAGGCTGGCGCCTCGAACAGGACCTGCACTATGAGCGCGTCGAAGGTGCCGAGCACAACGAAGCGGCCTGGGCGCAGCGCGTCGGCCCTTTCCTTCAATTCTTGTATCCGGTCCGCTAGACGGCAGTATAATCCGCACCTGTCGCGCGGCGCGGCCGGCGAGCGGCGTAGTGCCAGCTTTCAGCGCGCGCGACGCTTCGGGGGTCATGCGATGTCCGAGAGTCGTCCTCTCACCATCCTCTGTGTCAGCTCGTATGAGAAGGGACGGGAATTTCTTCGCACCTGTAAATCCATGGGCTGCCGCGTGCTCCTCTTGACGGTCGAAAAACTTCGCGACGCCGATTGGCCCCGCGAGTCCATCGATGAAATATTTTTCATGCCCGAAGAGCTGCCGACGCAGGATCTAATCAACGCCGTAAGCTACGCCGCGCGATCGCAACCGATTGACCGCATCGTGGCTCTCGACGAATTCGACATGGAAAACGTCTCAGCCCTCCGCGAACACATGCGCATTCCCGGCATGGGCTTGACTACCGTCCGCTATTTCCGCGACAAACTTGCCATGCGCGCTCGAGCGAAAGAAGCGGGCATCCTGGTCCCTGAGTTCGTAGCAGTCCTAAATTACGACGCGTCGCGCGAGTTTATGGCGCGCGTGCCATCGCCATGGCTGCTGAAGCCTCGCTCGCAAGCCTCCGGCATCGGCATGAAGAAAATCCACCATGCTGACGAACTCTGGCCTTGGCTCGATCAACTCGGCGACAGGCAATCCAACTATTTGCTCGAGCAATTCATTTCCGGCAGTGTCTATCACGTCGATAGCGTTGCTTCCGAGCGCGAAGTGGTCTTCGCGGAGGCACATGCTTATGGCGCGCCTCCGCTCGACACCTCGCATCAAGGCGGCGTTTTCACAACCCGCTCGCTTCCCCGCGATTCGGAAGAAGTGAAAACACTCCTCGAACTCAACCGCACCGTACTCGAAGACCTGGGTTTTCTTCGTGGCGTCACGCACGCCGAATTCTTGAAATCTCACGCCGACGGAAGTCTTTATTTCCTCGAAGTCGCCGCGCGCGTCGGCGGTGCGTACATCTCCGACGTCATCGACGCCGCCACCGGAATTAACCTATGGCGCGAGTGGGCGCGCCTCGAAGTGGGAGCAGGGAAGCAGCCGTATCAGCTACCTGAAGTCAGACATGATTACGCTGGAGCGATTGTCTCGCTCGCTCGTCAGGAACAGCCCGACACCTCTACCTACAACGATCCAGAAATCGTCTACCGCATCGCAAAGTACCATCACGCGGGTTTCGTCCTGAAGTCGCCGAGACCGGAACGCATCCGGGAACTCCTGAGTTCCTACTCGAAAAGATTCCAGGAAGATTTTCTGGCCACGCAACCCGTTCCTGAAAGACCTAGCTCGTAAAATTCGCTAAAAGCCCAACTCCAACTCTCCGCTGCGCTATCACCAAAAATTTACAAAGTCTTAACCGCGAATACTGGACGAAGCCCCTGTCCAAAGGTCTAGTTACTGTCACGTACGGCCACCTAAGACTACATTTGCCGCGCGTTATCTGGAGGACTAAAGTTTGCAATACCCCATGCGACTTTCTGCGCGGGGTGGTACTGTCCCTTTGGGAGGATCGATGTGGGGCAATAAGAAACCGGAAACGCCGCCTACCGCGACGCAACCGGAGCCAAAAAATTTTCCAACGAATCAGCCGCCGAAGCTCGCTCCGGCGACTTGGGAGGATAAACCCGCAATGAGTACAGATGCCATGCGTCCAATGGGTGCAACCGCGGACCGCGCCACCGCGCGGCTCGGGGCCAGCCTGCACGTGAAAGGCGAGATCTCCGGCAACGAGGATCTCTTAATCGACGGCTCGGTCGAAGGACTGATCCAGCTTGATGACCGGAAGCTGACGGTCGGAACCACTGCTAAAGTTACTGCCGATATCATTGCCCGCGAGGTCGTGGTTTTCGGCACCGTGAAGGGCAATCTTCGCGCGAAAGACCGTATCGAAATTAAGAAGGATGGCTCCGTCAACGGCGACCTTACCACCGCCCGCATCATGATCGAAGACGGCGCCTACTTCAAGGGTTCGATCGAAATCGACAAGACCGCCGAGAAGGACACCTCACACGCGTTCGCAAAGAGCTCCAGCGCTCCCGTCGGCGCACCGGCGACCAAAACCATTTAATTCACGCACAACAGCTTTCCTCGAGGCGGCGCGGACCTTCGGTCATCGCCGCCCTTCGATTTTTAGCGTGCCTCGCTCGTCCCACCTTAAATATATTTCTCAACTTGACAACTAACGAAACTGCTTTATAGTTGGCTTCGTTAATCCTCTCAGCTCGGCGCAGTCGGGCTCTCGTCGGACTCCTCAGCCGGCTTGGCATCTTCAGTCCGAGGCGCTCAAGGAACGTGGGGCTCTTCTATGGGTCGGCTAAGGTTACGCGCCCCGGATGTGTCACTCTTCCCGTTGTTACTCGCGTTGTTACTCGCGTTGCTACTTGCACTCCCCGGCTGCGGCGGCGGTTCGTCCAGCATCCAGCAGACGCCGCCACCTCCTGCGCAACCAGACTTCTCGCTCGCCTTTTCTCAAAATTCCGTCAATGTGCAGCAGGGAGCAACAAGCACCGCGGTCACTCTCTCCGTCAATCCCCTTAACGGTTTCACCGGCGCGGTTCAGGTAACTCTCAGTGGTTTGCCCGCTGGAGTCGTCTCGAGTCCCTCCAGCCCTTTCAGCATCGCCGCGGGCTCCGGCACGCCGATCCTATTCTCCGCGGCCATCAACACGGCAACCGGTAATTCCACACTCATGGCAGACGCCACCAGTGGCTCTCTTTCGCATTCCGCAAGTCTCGCCCTCGCCATCCAGACCGGAGTCACCACAAACCTGTCGCGGACGGCCTTCGCGAGGACCGACTCCATCCCCGTATTGGATGATCCGTCCGCCGAGCCTCACCACCGTCATATCGCGTACGATCCCGCCCACCAACTGGTCTTTGTCGCCAATCGCGCTATGAACCGCGTCGAAATTTTCTCCTCTACGAACACCACGCGCGTCGGCCAAGTCAGCATCTCTGGCGCGAGCAGCGCCGATCTTTCTTCTGATGGCACCACGGTTTGGATTGGCACGGTTACCGAGCAAGTTGCCGCGCTGGACACCACATCGCTGCAAGTCAAAGCGCGCTACAAAATGGCCGGCCTGCAGCCGCTACCAAACACGCTCTTCGACCGCCCCGAAGAATTGCTTGCGCTCTCCAGCGGCAACTTGATGATGCGCCTTCGCCAATCCCAAACGGGTGAGGCGCTGCTCGCTCTCTGGGCACCAAGTT
>DASXMM010000543.1:0-21842 GCA_036495665.1 Candidatus Acidiferrum sp.
GAGCACCATGAGCAATTTCGAGGAATTCGGCCGTAAGATCGACGAAGAGGTATCCCGCATGAAGCGCATCAATAACTTCGAGGAATTCGGCAAGCGAGTTGACGAAGAGCTTAACCGCGTAAAAACGTTTGTGAAGGACGATGTGGCGCCAGAAACAGAAAAGCGCACCGCGCAATTTCTGCACGAAGTTTCGGAGAAAATCAAAGAAGCGGCCGCCTGGATCGAAGCGCGCAACGCTGCGCGCGCGGAAAAAACGTCAGCGAAGCCGCCTTCGCAATCGTGATGCGAGCCCACTTGTGACCTTCGCCAGGGCCACCAGCCGAGTCACGCGAATTTTCTCGCACCTGAATTTACTGCTGAAAGTTGCTTGCTTGTTGCTGTTCGTCGCGCTTGCTGGATGTGCGTCGCGGCATGCCTCTGCGAACCGGCAACCTGTCTCGTCCCAGCCGTCCGCCGAATCACCCGACACAACCAAATCCACAACTGGTGCCGCAACTTCCTCCGTGCCGCCGACGCCCGGTCCATCGCCCGCGCCCAGGCGCAACAAACCTGCGCAGGGCCCCGCGCCCGCGGGATACCTGGAAGAAGGCAACGCCTCGTGGTACGGCGTGCCCTTCAACGGGCGCCGCGCCTCGAACGGCGAAATCTACGACATGTATAAGCTGACGGCGGCGCATCGTACGTTGCCGTTCGAGACGATGGTGCGTGTCACCAATCTCAACAACGGCAAGTCGACGACCGTACGAATTACGGATCGCGGGCCGTTTGTGGATAATCGCATCATTGATCTTTCGCTGGCGGCGGCGCGCGAGATTGAGTCGGTGGGGCCGGGAGTTGTGCCGGTGCGCGTGGAAGTGCTCACGCCGGGCATCGACCCGACCGGTGGGTTCTTTACCGTGCAGGTTGGAGCATTTCGCGATCAAGGCAACGCGCAGCGGTTGCGAGACCGTTTGAATCTTTCCTATTCTCCGATTTTCGTTCAGCAGTACGATTCGCCGGATGGTACTTTCTACCGCGTGCGCGTGGGCAAAATTTCCGGCGAAGACGCCGCAAAGCAGCTTGGCGAGCAGCTTCGCGGCCGCGAGGGATTTACGCCGTTCGTTGTGCGCCTCGACGAAGGCGCGCCAGTGGGAGGGAACTGATGAGTGCGGACTGCTTGTTCTGCAAAATTGCGGCGAAACAGATCCCATCCAAAATTGTTTACGAAGATGCGGATATTTTTGCTTTCGAGGACATCAGTCCGCAGGCGCCAACGCATATTTTGCTTGTTCCGCGGAAACATTTTGTTTCGCTTGACGATGCGACGCACGAAGACGAAGCGGTGATCGGCAAGCTGCATCTGGTGGCTGCGAAGATCGCGCGCGAACGAAACCTTCTCGATGGTTACCGCACGGTGTTCAACAATGGCGCCGGCGCGGGCCAGTCTGTATTTCATCTGCATCTGCACCTGCTTGGCGGACGGCAGTTCCGCTGGCCGCCGGGCTAGCGGGGAAGTACAATTACGCGCCGGTAACGGGTTGCGGCTGCAAACTGCGAAGAGCACAGGCTGGAGTGCCCTTCGAGGCTCACGGCAAGCCTGAGCTACCTGATAACCCCGCTCAGTGTGGAGCGTCTAAAGGCACAAACGAGATCTGGGCAGACTTTCTGGAGGTAAGGGCGCATGGGAAACTTCTGGCAAGACCTTCGCTACTCGCTCCGCGTGATCGCGAAAAAACCGAGTTTCATCGCCGTGGCGGTTGTGGCTCTTGCGCTGGGAATCGGCGCGAATACGGCGATTTTCTCCGTTGTGAATGCAGCGCTGTTCCGGGCGCTGCCTTACCGGGATGCGAGTGCGTTGGTGTGGGCGTCGAACTATGTGCCGACCCAGCGCCAAAATCTGGTGTTCGCGGATGAATACGCGGGCTGGCGTGCGCAGAATCATGTGTTTGAAAACATAGCGGGATATTCGGACGCGGCTGAATACACGCTGACCGGTGCGGGAGCCCCTCAGCGATTGCAGGGCGGCCAGGTGACTGCCAGCTTTCTGGACGTGCTTGGAGTGAAGCCGCAGATTGGGCGGAATTTTCTGCCGGAAGAAGACCGTCCCGGCGGACAAAACGCAGTGCTGTTGAGCGATCCATTGTGGAGGTCGAGCTTCGGCGCCGATCCCAACGTGATCGGAAAAGTCGTTGCGTTTGACGACATTCCTTACACGGTTGTGGGCGTACTGCCCCGCGATTTTGAATTCCTGGATAACAGTCCAGCGGATGTGCTCGTGCCGTTTCAGCTTGCCGACAGCAGCATAAAGATAACGAACGGGCGACCGATGATAATGATCCAGCCGCTAAGCGTGGTGGCACGATTGAAGTTGGGAGCGAAGCTCGGAGGAGTGGTCGCCGAACTCAACGCGATTAATAAGCGGGTGCTCGAAACTCTTCCTGGAAATCTCAAAGGGCTGGGGGATGCACAGGCGCAGGTGTTTTTCCTGCGTGATCATGAAGTTGGGAACGTACGGCCAGCGCTGCTCGTGCTCCTAGGAGCAGTGGGCTTCGTACTTCTGATCGCGTGCGCGAATGTGGCGAACCTGCAGCTAGCGCGCGCGGCGGGGAGGGAAAAAGAAGTCGCCATCCGAGTTGCGCTCGGCGCAGGGCGTTGGGGCCTTGCGCGGCTACTGCTAACGGAGAGCTCTGCGGTGGCGCTTGCTGGCGGCGTTGCCGGACTCCTTCTCGCCGTGTGGGTGATTCGGCTGATACACAGGTTTGCACCGGCAAATATTCCGCACTTACAGGCTGCGCATCTGGATGTACGCGTACTGGTGTTCACTCTTATTTTATCGTTGCTGACCGGAATTTTGTTTGGGTTGGCGCCGGTGCTGGCGGCGTTCCGGGTGTCCCTGGACAGCACACTCAAGGAAGCCGGCGCGCAGGGTGGCACGGGGACAGGCGCGCGTCGGGCGCAAAGTGTTTTGATGGTTGCGGAAATTGCGCTTTCGATCGTGCTACTGATCGGCGCCGGACTTTTGGTGAAAAGCTTCCGGAATTTGACGGCGATCCAGCCAGGCTTCGATTCTAGCGGGTTGCTCACCGCGCGGATCGCCCTGCCGCTCGACCAATATCAGCCGCTCGACCGGCAGAGAAGTTTCTTCCAGCAGCTTGTGGAACGCTTGCAAGCGTTGCCCGGCGTAACAGCCGCCGGAGCGGCAGGGGCGATCCCCTTGCAAGGGATGGAAACGATTTCGACCATCCAGATTGAGGGACAACCGCGGACGGAAATGGATCTCTTGAATGTGCCGATGGCCAGCATCAATACGGTGACGCCGGGATATTTCTCGGCGCTGCAGATTCCGCTGATGGAAGGAAGGCTGCTGGATCAGCGCGACGGCGCGGAAGCGCCGAACTCGGTTGTGGTGAATCAGGCGTTCGTGCGGCGGTATTTTGCGAAGGAAGACCCCATTGGCAAGAGGTTCAGCGCGGGTTTGGGTGGGTTCAGGGGAGGCAAGAGGCAACAAACGTCGACGATTGTCGGCGTGATTGGGGACACAAAGCAGCAGGGCCTAGCGAGCGACACAATGCCGGAAGCGACGGCTTCTGCGCTGCAGTGGCCGCGGTTCATGATGACGGTGGTGCTGCGCACGCCGCTGGATCCCTTGAGCCTTGTTTCCGCGCTGCGTAAGGAAGTCACGGACCTGGATAAAAACTTGCCGCTCTACGGCGTTCAGACCATGGATGACATCCTGGCGGAGCAGGTGGCCACGCAGCGATTCAATGCCGGCGCGCTGCTGGGATTTGCCGGGTTGGCGGTGCTGCTGGCTGCGGTCGGGATTTACGGCGTCATGGCATACGCCGTCGGCCAGCGCACGCGTGAGATTGGTGTGCGCATGGCGCTGGGAGCGCGGCCGCAGAATGTGTTGGGCATGGTGCTCAAGCAGGGGTTGTGGATGGCGGTCATTGGCGTTGTGTTGGGAGTGATGGCGTCGTTCGCGTTGACGCGGTTGATGAGCAGCCTGTTGTTCGGAGTTACGGCGTCCGATCCAGGGACGTTTATTGGAGTGGCTTGCGCGCTAATTGCTGTGGCGTTTTTGGCGTGCTGGATTCCGGCGCGGCGGGCTACGAGGGTGGATCCTGTGATTGCGCTGCGGTGTGAATAATTCGCGAGCCTTCAGGAATTCCGGGAATCCATTGGGATAGTCGGGGCGGTCGCACCATGACTGCTTGATACGGCTACTCAGAGACTCTCACTTCAATTCGGCGATGAGTTCGATTTCGACGCAGGCGCCCAGAGGGATTTGGGCTACGCCGAAGGCGCTTCTGGCGTGTTTGCCGGAGTCGCCGAAGAGTTCGACGAGGAGTTCGGAGGCGCCGTTGGCGACGAGATGCTGTTCAGTGAAGGTGGGGGCGCTGTTTACCAGGACCAGGAGCTTTGTGATTCGCGCGATTTTGTTGAGGTCGCCGGTGGCGGCGTGAAGCGTGCCGAGCAGTTGGATGGCGATTCCTCTGGCGGCTTCTTTGCCTTGCGCGGTGGTGAGGTCGGCGCCTAGTTTTCCCGCCCAGGGCTGGCCTTCTTTTTTTGCGATGTGGCCGGAGACGAAGAGCAAGTTGCCCGTGCGCACGAAGGGCACGAATGCGGCGGCTGGTGATGTGACGGGAGGCAGCACGATTCCCAGTGCTTTCAGCTTGTCGTAGACGCTCATTTTAGTCCCCTTTGATCGATGCGGCGATTGGTGTGTTGGCGGTTGAAGGCTGGGAATGGAGTCGAGGCCGAAATCGCGGCCGTCGGCTTCGATGATGGGCGTTCGGCGGATGTGGGGACGGATGATTTTTTCGGTGGCGGTGATTTGTTCGCGATTGAGTGAATCCGGCATTGGGGTGGCCGAGAGCGTTACGGGGCGACGATGTCTTTGAGTTTCGGTTTTACCTGGACTGCGGCGAGGCTGGAGGCGTCCCAGCCGCCGCCTAGCGCTTTGACGAGGAGGACGCTGGTGACGAGGCGCTGGCCCTGGATGACGGCGGCCTCCTGCTCATCGATCAGCAGGTTTTGCTGCGCGGTGACGACGTCGAGATAGCTGACCAGCCCGCCTTTGTAGCGGTCCTCGGAGATATTGAGAGTTTTGAGAGCTGCATCGACGGCGAGTTGCTGGGTCTCGCGGGCTTGCTCGAGGACGGTGAGGCCGGCGACGTCGTCCTGCACTTCCTGCATCGCGGTGAGGACGGACTGGCGGTAGTTGGCGACGCTTATGTCGTAGCCGGACTTTGCAAATTCGACCTGCGCGCGCCGGGCTCCGCCGGTGAAAATGCTTTCGGCCACGTTCGCGCCGAGCGCCCAGAATATGCTGGACACGTTGGCCAGTTTGGCGACGTCAGCGGCTTGCCAGCCGCCACTTCCGAACAAATTGAGAGAAGGATAGTACGCGGCTTTTGCGACGCCAATTTGCGCATTGGAGGAGGCCATCTGGCGCTCGGCTTGCGCGATGTCGGGGCGGCGCTCGAGTAAATCGGAGGGTAGGCCGAGGTCAATAGGCGGCGGTTCGGCGGTCACTTCTTTTGTAGGAATGTGGAAGTCGGGCGCGGACTTGCCGACTAGCACGGCGATAGCATCTTCCGATTGTTTTCGTTGTTGTAACAACAGAGTGGCTTGCGTGCGCGTGGTTTGAAGGAGGGTTTCTTCCTGAGCGACGTCGAGCCCGGAAGCAACGCCGCCCTTGTGGCGCGAATCGACAAGTTCCAGGCCTCGCTTCAGCGCATCAACGGTGCGGTTCAAAATTCCCAGCTCTGAATCAAGCTGGCGCAGCGTGAAGTAATCGCCCGCGAGCTCGGCGGTAATGACGAGGCGGACGTTTTCCAAGTTTGCGGCGCTGGCCTGGTAAGAAGCTTCGGCAGACTCGATCGTTCTGCGACGCTGGCCGAACAAATCCACTTCGTAGTTCACGGTAAACGGCAGAGTATAAACATTTTGCGTCACGGGGTGCAGAACGATCAGCGCACCGTTCGTCGGGCGGCTGCCGGCGAGGCGTTCCCGCTCGGCGCTCGGTGCGACACCGAAGGTTGGAAAGAGTGTTGCGACTTGAATCGCGGCCGCGGCGCGCGCCTGATTGTAATTTCCAATCGCCGCTTGCAGTGTCTGGTTGGCTGCGAGGGCGTCCTTCTCGAGGCCGTTCAGTTCGTCATCGTGAAAGACGGCCCACCATTCGCCTTTGGGGACGGCGTCCTTGGGGTCGCTTTGGCGCCACGGTTCAGAGACGTCCCACTTCGCCGCCGTTGGCGCAGAGGCGCGCTGATACTTGGGGCCGACTGTGCATCCAGCGAGGAGAGCAGCGGCTGCTGCTAGAAGCAGAAAAGGAAGAGATAATTTTCTGCGGAGCATTGCCATTACGGCTTTGCTCCGGATGGGCCGCTCGAGTTGGAAGCCTGGGGCTGAGGCTTCGGTGGCTGAGCGCCGGGAGCAGTGACCTGCGCAATTTGTTTGACGTGCACTTCCTGGCCATCGTCGAGCGAGTCGGCGGGGTTCAAGACGATCCAGTCGGTGGGCTCGAGGCCTTGCAAAACTTCAAGAGAGGTTCCGTAGTCGCGGCCGATGGTTAGTCGGCGGAGGTGCGTTTTGTGATTGGCATCGACGACGACGGCGCGCAAGCCTTCGGCGCGGAAGAGCAGAGCATTCACCGGCACTTGCACGCGGGAGGCGGTGACTTTCACTTGCAGGTGGACCTGGGCGTAGCCGCCGGGAAACAATTGGGAATTTTTGTTGGGCACGTCGACTTCGGTCAAGAGCGTTCTTGAGTTGAGGTCGATAGCTTCGGCGGTACGGACGACTTTACCTTGAAATTGCTGGCCGGGATATTGCGTGAGATCAAGAAAGGCGCCGAGTCCTGCGCGGATCGATTGCGATTGCATTTCCGGTACGCTCACGTAGACGCGGATGGGATCGGTTTGCGCGAGGGTGAAGAGTTGCTGCTGTGTGCCGCCATTGCCTGCGTTGATCAGTGTGCCCGTGTCGATATTGCGGCGTGTAATGACGCCGGCGAACGGGGCGTAGACGTGTTTAAAAGATTCCAGTTCCTCGAGGCGGCGGACATTGGCCTCGGAAGATTTGACGATGGCGGTCTTCGCCTGATAGTCGCCGACGGCGTTATCGACTTCTTGCTTGGATACGCCGTCCGTTTTGATGAGTTCCAGATACCTTGCCTCGGTAATTTTGGAAAGATTGGCGTTGGCCTGGGAAGTGTTCAAGTCCGCGCGAGACTGCGAAAGCTGTTGATCGACTTCGGGCGTATCGATATCGGCGAGGAGCTCGCCCTTTGGTACGCGGGTGCCGATATCGTGGTACCACTTTTGCAGGTAGCCGTTGGTTCGCGCGTAGATGGGCGACTCGACGTAGGCCATCAGTGTGCCAGGCAGCACGAGATCTTCCTGGGCAACTTCCGAGGTAGGGTGGGTGACCGTTACGGTCGGTATCGCCAGGGCTTCGGTGTTTTCGGCTAAAGCGTGATACTGCACGTGGCGCTGAAACAACGTAAATGCGCCCAAGATCACCAGGACAATCGCAGCTCCAATAAGATACGTGAAAAGGCGGGAGCCTTTCTGGGGCCGCTGCCCTCCTTGTTCGGGTTCCATCTTTGATCCGCCTTCATTCATAGTCCGCTACTCCACTCTTTCCGCCAGTTCTTTTCGACTCAGGCTACCGCAGGAGATGGTGACTGGCTGCGCTGCTTTCTCCGCTCGCGCCGGCCATGAATCATCGAGAAAACGCAAGGAACAAAAAACAGCGTTGCAAAGGTAGCGAAGAGGAGCCCGCCAATCACCGCGCGGCCCAACGGCGCATTTTGTTCGCCGCCCTCTCCGAGACCGATGGCCATCGGGACCATGCCGATAATCATGGCGAGGGCCGTCATGATCACGGGACGCATACGCACAAAGCCAGCTTGCAGAGCGGCTTCGCGGGCGGACTTTCCTTCGCTCAACTGCTCGCGCGCGAACGAAACCATCAGAATGCTATTGGCGGTGGCCACGCCCATGCACATGATCGCGCCGGTAAGTGAAGGCACGCTGAGAGTCGTGTGCGTCAGAAGCAAAATCCAGCAAATGCCGGCGAGGGCGCCCGGCAAGGCAGTGATGATGATAAAAGGATCCAGCCACGATTGGAAATTCACGACGATCAGCAAGTACGCCAGGATAATCGCTCCGACCAGCCCGTAGCCCAAACCGCGGAACGAAGAGCGCATGGTCTGGATCTGACCGCGAACTTCGATGTGGCTGCCACGCGGGAGGTCCTTCTTGACGGCGGCCACTTCCTTGAGGACTTCATCCGAAACGGCGCCCAGATCACGGCCGTCCACGGCGGCATAAACGTTGATCATGGGCTGCACGTTGTAATGAGAAATCTCCGCCTGTCTCGCGGTGTTCGTGGTGTTCACCAGATTTCCGATGATCTGAGGCGGGACGCCTGGGCCTGTACCGGTCACCGGAGTGTTTTGCAGCGACTGATAGGAGTCCACGCGATATTGGGGCGTTTGCACGGCGACGTTGTAACTCACGCCATTGTTTGGATCGAGCCAGAAGGCCGGGGACGTCTGAAAGCTGGAGCTCAGAGAAACGAGAAGGTTACTCGCCACATCCTTGGCCTGCAGACCCACGGATTGCGCGCGGGTGCGATCCACGTCCATGTGAAGAGTGGGCTCGTCCAGGGCCTGCTGCACATGGACGTCGACGGCTCCCGGAATATGCCGGAACTCGTTCGCAAGCTTTTCCGCCACGATGTAGTTACCGCGCTGATTTGCCCCGGTCACAGCGACGTCGATGGGAGCAGGCGTGCCGAAATTCAAGATTTGCGTAACGATGTCCGCGGGCTGAAAGAAAAATTGCGTGCCGGGAAACTGTTGCGGCAGTTTCTCGCGGAGTTCGTTGATATAAGCGCTGGTTGGTTTTCCTCGTTCTGCTTTCAACTGCACGAGGATTTCGGCGTCGGAAGTGCCAAAAGTTCCGGAATTGCTGTAGCTGAGATTGATGCCGCTGTAGGGAACGCCGATGTTATCGAGAATGGTTTGCAGTTCTTTCGCGGGAATGGTTTCACGAATGACCGCGTCAACCTCGTCGGCGAGACGGGAGGTCTCCTCGATGCGCAGTCCGGTGCGTGCCCGGAAGTGCAAACGAATTTGCCCGGCGTCGACCTTGGGGAAGAAATCCCTGCCGAGAAGCGCCACTAGGCCAACGGAGAGCACGCAGAAACCAAGAAAGCAGGCGCCAAACAATTTCGGCCAGTCCAAGGCTGAATCCAGCCCGCGACGGTAGCCCTCGCGAAATCTTTCGAAGCCGTGCTCGAATTTCTGTTGGTAGCGGCGGAAGAAACCCTGTTTTTCGCCGACGTGCTCTTCGGGCTTGTATTCATCCGCGCTGCTCAGGAGATACATAGCCATGGTCGGGACGATGGTTCTCGACCACCCGTAGGAAGCCAGCATGGCGAAGCTGACCGCCTCGGCCAAGGGCACGAATAGGAATTTCGCCACGCCCGAAAGGAAAAACATGGGAAGGAAGACGATGCAGATGCAGAGCGTGGAAACGAAGGCGGGAACGGCGATTTGCTGAGCCCCATCAAGAATGGCCTGGATGGTTTCCTTGCCCATGGCCAGGTTGCGATTGATGTTTTCGATTTCCACCGTCGCGTCGTCCACCAGGATGCCGACGGCTAGTGCGAGACCACCAAGGGTCATGATGTTGATGGTCTCCCCGAGTGCGCTGAGTATGAGAATGCTGACGAGAATCGAGAGGGGGATGGAAACCGCAATAATCAGCGTGCTCTTCCAATTTCCTAGGAAGACCAAAATCATCACGGCGGTGAGGCAAGCAGCGATGAGGGCTTCGCGCAACACTCCCTGGATCGACGCGCGGACGAAGACGGATTGGTCGAAGAATGTCGAGACGCGGAGGCCTTCCGGCAACGAGGAGGCATAGTTGTTCAGGACCTCCTTGACGCGGTCGACGATATCGAGCGTCGAGGCGCCGCCGGTCTTATATGTGCTCATGAGGACGCCGCGCTGTCCGTTCACACGAACGACATTCGTTTGCGGCGTGAATCCGTCGCGAATATGAGCGACGTCTTTCATGTAAATCGTCGCGCCATTGACGGTCTTTACGGGCAGATCGTTCAAGCCGTCTACAGTCAGAGGGCTGCCGTTCATCTCGACGAGATACTCGAGCGAGCCGAGTTTCACGGTTCCTGTCGGCAGAATCAGATTCTGCGCATTGACGGCGTTTACGATGTCCACGGGGGAGAGCCCCTTGGACTGCAGAGAGGCGGAATCGATGTCCACCGAAATGGTGCGCTGTTTCCCGCCGTAGGGGAAGGGAAGCGCCGCGCCTTGCACCGTGGCCAGCTGTGTGCGAATGAAGTTGTTGCCGAAGTCGAAAAGTTGCTGCTCGCTCAAGCTGTCGCTGGTCAATCCAATTTGAATAACGGGGACGGTGGATGCGGAAAAGATGGCTACGAGAGGGGGGGTCGAACCAGGTGGCAAGCTTTTCAAGATGGTTTGCACAATGGCAGTAGTTTGGGCGAGCGCGACCTGTACGTTGGCGGTGGGCTGGAAGTAAATTTTGACGACGGCGATGCCGTTAAGAGACTGCGACTCGATGTGCTCGACGTCGTTTACGAGCGTGGTAACGGCGCGCTCCGAGTTGCTGGTGATGCGCTGCTCCATCTCCTGAGGTTCGAGTCCCGCGTAATTCCACACGAGACTGATCACGGGGATGTTGATTTCAGGAAAAATGTCGGTCGGGGTGCGCAGAAGCACAACCGGCGTGAGCAGGAGAATGACGAGAGCCAGAACCACGAAGGTATAGGGCCTGGCAAGTGCTAATCGGACGATCCACATAGAATTCCGAAAGTTCCTCTACAGGGCGAATGGCCCGGTTATTCCACTTAGACGCAGACGGCTGTCGCGTCGGGGTGCTCTTGTCTTAGATTCGCCAATCCGTTGATTCGGGTACGCTGCGGGCACTCCGATACGATATATGTTGTTTCCTGCGAATGGGGCAGATAAATTGTCCGCGTTCAGATCCTTGCGAGCACTTGGCCGACAGCTTTGCGGCGAACTCAGTTCGCAGCTTGTGCGCGGCCAAGCCTTTAAGAATCTGAACGTTAGCCGGCAGAAGGGACGCCCGGTCTTCTTTATTATATTAGCGCTTATTCGATGCCTTGGATTCGCGAGGCGTCACATCCCAGGCGCGCCAATTTGGACTGCGGATTTCAGGGGTTTATGAAATGAATTCCAGAATTGGTGAAATGAATGGATGCAATCAATTCATGCGATCCGTTTATGCGTCTTCGCGGTCTAACCCGTCGGAGTTAAGAGAGGAAGTCTACTTGTGAGTCATGATAAAGACGCCGTCCCAGGATGCGGGAGGTTCGTCGAAGAGATAGTCCTGGCAGCGCTTCCAGTACATGCGTGAGGGGCCCTCGTCGGGCCACTTGTCGAGGAAATCCTGAAAGACGCGTTGAGCCGCTTCCCATTCCCGAGCGCGATAGAGTTCGCGGGCTCGCGCGAACATCTCCTGCTGCAAGCGCATTGTCTCCGCCGAGCCATTCACGGCGAAATCTTCTTGCCGTCCCATCAGTTGATAAATGGTGACGGGTTGCAGCTTGCCTTTGACGCGTATCAAATCCAGCTCGCGAAAAACGAAGCCGTCGTTCTTGGCGGCGTGATACGTCGTTTCATTGACGATGATGTGCGTGCCGTAGTCTTTGTTCAGACCCTCAAGGCGCGATGAAAGATTGATGGTGTCGCCAAGCGCCGTGTAGCCGTAACGAAGCACGGAACCCATGTTGCCGACGCTGGCTACGCCCGTATTCAGCCCAATACCGATATCGAGTTTCGGCTTGCCTTCGGCTTCCCACTTTTTTTGCAGCTCCCGGACGCGCTTCATCATTTCGAGCGCGGCGTCGCAAGCTTTGGTTGCGTGGCCGGGCTCTTCGAAGGGCGCGCCCCAGAAGGCCATCACTGCGTCGCCGATATATTTGTCGAGCGTGCCATTAGTTTTGAAAACGATACGCGTCATATCCGAAAGATATTGATTGAGAAAGAGCGCGAGTTCCTGGGCGTCGAGTTTTTCTGAAATCGTGGTGAACCCCCGAATATCGCTGAACATTACGGTGATATCCGTTTTCTTTGGTTCTACGAGCTGCGGATTCACGAGCAGTCGGCGAATTACTTCCGGGCTGAGGTATTGTCCAAACGCGCTGCGAACTTTGCGTTTTTCCTTTTCCTCAAAGAGCGCGCGGTAGAGCGAAACGAGCAGCACATTCGCGGTCAGCGTCATTGCGGGGATCGTAAAATTCAGCCACCAGCCGTGCAGGAACGCGGCATAGTCAGCGGCCACCAGCGGTACGAATGAGGCAGCTCCAAACCACATCCAGCGCGGCTGGACCAGCGCCATCCAGATCCCCAGGGGAATGCCCAAAAACAGGATCGCGAGGAAGTCCCATAGAGTTTGAGTAGCGCCGCGCACAAGAAAATTCTGGTGCAGCATGTTGTCAATTACGTTGGCGTGCACTTCCACGCCAGGGTAGCTGATTCCGCCGTAGGGAGTCGTACGCAGGTCGCCGATGCCGGTTGCTGAGGCTCCTACCAGCACAATCTTTCCCTTGAATGATATGCGCGGCGGGAATGTTCGGTTAACGACGTCTGCGATGGAGACGTAATCATAACTGCCTCGCTGGCCGCGATAATTGATCTGCATGTGACCGGTATAGTCGGGCTTAAGTTTCAATTTGTCGCCGAAGTCCAGGCTCACGACGCCGATCTGGTCGAAATTGACCGCTAACGCAGTGGTAGGCAATCCGAGATACAGCCGGACGGTCTGGACTTCGAGCGAGCTGAACATCTGCCAGTCATTCACATCTTTCGAGCGGCCGAAGGGGAGGACCAGCATGGTTCGGCGCAACACACCGTCGGCGTCGGCGGAAATGCTGAAGAATCCGACGGACGTTTTCTCTGGATTGTCGGGATTCACGAGTGCGGGAATGTTCGCAACCGTAGCAGGAAACAAGTTTCCCTCCTGATCATATTTTCTGACCAATTCGAGGAAATCCTGTTTTCCGTTAGCCGGATCCAGAGAAGTCTTCGTTATCCCGTACCAGTCAATTAAATCCGCGTACTGGTCGAGCGTTTTTTCGTCGATTCCGACAGTTTCCTCTTTCTTGAGGAAAAAGTTGCCGAGCACTACCGGACCAAATCGGTCAATGGCTTTGGCAAACTGCGCATCGGCATCGTTTTCCGCCACGAGTTGTCGCATCCAAATCTCATACTTCGGGTCGATGGACTCGCCTTGTTTCCTGCGCGTTTCGAGATCGATCCAGATTTTCCGCATCAACTCGACGGTGCGGTCCGGCTTATCGAAAGTGATATCGAACGCCACCACTTTTGCGCCGTCTGCCCGCAGTACGTCCAGCATTTTGGCGAAATGCGTTCTGGAAAAAGGCCATTTCCCGAGCACTTCCTGAGAGTGCTGATCGATATCCACGATGATGATGGGCGAGTCGTCCGGAGCGGGATTTACGGGCCTATAGCGAAACCGAGTATCGAGGGAGTCGTATTCCAGCCGCTGAAGGAACACGAAAATAGGTGTGGGCCGTTCGCCCAGGAAAGTGAAGTAATAGATGGTAAGTGCGGCAAACGTGATGACCACGCTGATGACGAACGAGACGCGGTGACGCCACCACGACTGAAGCAGTTCGTAGACGCCGAAGCCGCCCCGCCCCTGCCACCATGCGCCTGACGGAGCTGCCATCTCGGTTCGCGCTACTCCCGGAAAACAAAGTTCATGCGCACGCCGCTGACCTCGATGACGTCACCATCGTTCAGCCGCACAGGTCCGGTGATGGGCGTGCCGTTCACCGCGGGCATTTTGTCGCCTGGGCCGATGTAGTAGCCGTCGTCGCGCTGGTTAATCTGCGCGGCTATCGGCGGCTTGAACCAGCCCTTCACCTTCACAGTGGCCATTGCCGACTTGCCGATCACCGTGAGCTTGTTCGTGAGCATGTACTCTTTTTGATCGGTCCGCCCGCCAATCACGATCAGCGTCGGAACTTTCAGGCGTCCCGCAGCAAACTGGACACGCTCGCCGGTGGCCGCGGCCTGCTGCAGCATCTCGCGCCGCGCCTTCGTGTCCAGCACCATGGTTTCGTTGATGCGCGGAGCGCTGGCCTTGCGCCCTGTATCCCAAGGCACAGGAGCATCGCCCGAGGCATCCACTTTGATGTGATGCTTGCCGATCCAAATGGAATCGCCGTCGTGCAGCGTGGCGCGCTCAACGCGCAGGTCATTCACAAACGTGCCGTTGAGACTGTCGAGATCTTCGACGACGAGACGCCCGCCCTCAAAATAAACACGCGCGTGATAGTTCGAGACCGCCAGGTTGTCGACGGGCAAGTCGTTATCCGGCGAGCGTCCGATGCTCACCGGCCGGTTTCCCACCGGCACTTCCTTGACGGTCTTCTCTTCAAACATCAGGCTGAGCTTAGCCATCTAACGATCCTCCTGCGGCGCCGTTGTTGGCCGCTTTCTTTCGCCCACTACCGAATAGCCAGGAAAACCATCTTCTGGATTCCGAGCCCACGCGCACGACGATCACGGTGATGTTGTCCACTCCGCCGCGCTCGTTGGCCAATGCGATAAGCTTTTCCGCGGCCTTCGTCGGATCATTCTCAGATTGCAAGGTGCCGGCGATCTCCGGATCGCTGACCATGCGCGTCAGCCCGTCACAGCAGAGCAGCAAAGTATCCCGCGCAAAAACGGTATGCTCCTCGGTATCGACCTCAACATCTGGCAAAGCTCCCAGCGCGCGCAGAAGAACGCTCTGCATTTCGCTTTCTTCCGCTTCCGCCGCCGTCAAAATGCCGCGCCGCACCTGCTCGGCCACCAGAGAATGATCGCTGGTGAGCTGCTGCAAATTGCCGCTTCTCAGAAGATAGAGCCGCGAATCTCCAACGTGCGCAACGCTTAGTTTCGATCCGTCGATCCACGCCGCAGTCAGCGTCGCTCCCATCCCGCGCTGTTCGGGATGCGCTTCTGCGGAGTCATAAATATTCCGGTTCGCCTGGTGGACGGCGCCCGTCAGCCGCTTGGTTTTTTCGCTCCACGTCGGCTCGGAACTGCCGAGCTGCGTAGCGGGGATACCGGCGGTACCGGCGGGTTCCATGCAGGCCTTAACAACGGTTTCCACGGCCATCTCGCTGGCCACTTCACCGTGCGCCTCGCCTCCCATCCCGTCTGCAAGCACAAAGAGATTCAGTGATTCGACAATGCGGAAGCAATCCTCGTTGTTCGTGCGCACCAGCCCCAAGTCGGTGACGCCGCCGCTTACGATCCGCACAAATTCTCCCGTTTCTGCTCGCTGCTTGAACCCGTGCCCACACCCGTACCCGGCAACCCTGTTCCCACGCTAGCAGACCCCTTCCGGCGGCGAAAGGCTGTGACGCTTACTGATTACTCGTTTTTCGCGCTATTTGCCGCCTCGACCCTCAGAGGGTACAACCAAAACGCTGATTTGTGCTTTCGATTTCTATTTGGGTGACGGCGCGCTGCGTGCCTGCCGCCCACGCTCCATGATAATCTGCCCCGCACCAGCCGGATTTGCGGGTAGAGTCGGTTAGCGTCCCTCATCGATGGCAAAAATAAAAAATTTGCCGCGATCGCGAGCGGCTGTTGCGCAGCGCTCGAGCCTATCCGCTGCGCATGCGAGCTGGGAGCTTGAAGAATTAAACCGCGTTGGCATCGCGCTGTCCGAAACGCGTGATGTGGAGCGCCTGCTCACCTTGATCCTCGGCAAGGCTCGCGAGATCACCGGGGCTGACGCTGGTTCGCTTTATTTGGTCGAGTTGGCAGGTGGCGACGCTGCGAACGGACCACGACCTGAGACCGGAGCGGCGAACGGATTCGAAAAGACACGACAGCTGCGCTTCCGGCTCACACAGAATGACAGCGTGCAGTTTCCGTACGCGGAACACATGCTGCCTATCACCGAATCGTCGATGGCAGGCTACTGCGCGCTCCACGGCGAAGTCATCGAGTTGGCTGACGCCTATCGCATCCCGAAGTCGCGGCCATTCCATTTCAATTCTTCGTTTGATGAACAGGCGGGATACCGCACGCGCTCGTTGATCACGCTGCCTATGAAAAACGGCAAGGGCGAAGTCCTCGGTGTTCTGCAACTCATCAACTGCAAGCGTCATCCGCATGCGCGGCTTACGGATGGGGGCGCGGTTCGGCGCTATGTTCATCCTTTTCCGGAGCGCGCCGTGCGTCTCGGTTTGTCGCTGGCGTCGCAGGCTGCGGTGGCTTACGAAAACTCGCAGCTCTACCGTGACATCGAGAATTTGTTTGATGGTTTTGTGAACGCCTCCGTGAAAGCCATCGAGCAGCGCGATCCCACCACTTCGGGCCACTCGCAACGTGTTTGCGAGATGACGCTGGCGCTTGCCGACGCGGTGGATCGCGAGCCGCAGGGACCCTACGCGGATTTGCGCTTCTCGCGCGAACAGATGAAGGAGTTGCGGTATGCGTCGCTGCTTCACGACTTTGGCAAGGTCGGCGTGCGCGAAGAAGTTCTGGTGAAAGCAAGAAAACTGTATCCGCTTCAATTCTCGCGACTGTTGGACCGCTTTGACTTCATTCGGCGCGACATCCAAGCGAGGATCGCAGAACAAAAAGTAGAACTTCTCCTGAGCCATTCTCGCAAGGAAGCGGAAGCGTGTGCGCGCATGAAGCTGCTCGATGGCGAGGCCAACCGGCTCCTCTGTGAACTCGACCGGTACGTGGAATTCATCATGCGTGTGAACGAACCGACGATTCTGTCTTCGAGCGAATTCGAGTTGCTGGCAGAAATCTCGCAGAAAACTTACCGCGACCCACGCGGCGCCGAGCGTCCGTATCTTACTTCAGAGGAAGTACGATACTTATCGATTCCGCGCGGAAGCCTTGATACGAACGAACGGCGGCAAATCGAAGCGCACGTTACCCACAGTTTTAATTTCCTGGCGCAGATTCCGTGGACGCCGGAGTATCGTGGGATCCCTGAAATTGCGAGGGCTCACCACGAAAAACTGAACGGCCGCGGTTATCCAGATGGGCTGACGTCTGCCGGAATTCCCGTGCAAGCCAAGATGATGACCATTTGCGACATTTTCGACGCGCTCTCCGCGTCCGACCGTCCTTATAAGAGGGCCGTCCCGACGGATCGCGCGTTGGAAATACTCAGACTATGCGTGCGCGATGAGGAGATTGACGGCGAGTTGTTCCGGCTTTTCCTTGACGCCCAGGTCTACCGGCTCGTTGCAAAGCCGCCCTAGTCAATGCCGAACAGTTTTGTCCCAATGACTCTTTTGCATCCGCGTCGGGCTTAGATTCCTCGTAAGACCATTAGCCTCCCTTATAATAAAGACGGGGCAGGTTATGTTGATCTATCTTCTGGGACCGTTTCTCGCGCTGCTTCCCAATCGCTGGCGCAAAGCGTTGCCGTTTTATCAGTCTGTGCCGTGGCACGCGGCGGCCATCCTCAGCGGTCTCGCGGAATCCATCCTTGCTCTCGTCGCGCTCATGTATTGGTACTCCTACTCTGTCACAACCTGGGTTTCTAGCGGGTTGGACCACGTACTCAACCAAAATGCGCCAACGACCATCACAGATCACGAAATCGGGTTCGCGGCGTTGGTTCTTTGGGCGACTCACCCGTTGACCTGGGCCATCGCCTGTGTTGGTATCGAAGGCGCGGTACGCTTGTGCGCGTCGTTCAGCGATAGCGTGCTGGGACTTTTTCCACTGTACTTGCTGGAAACAATTTACTCGAAGATTTTTCGCCGTGGCGTACCTGAACCTGCCAGCGCCGTAAAGTTTTCGCAGAGCCACGTTTCGTCCTACGTCGGCACGCTGAAAGACATGGCGCTAACCGCAAGACTGACGCAAGTTCCGGACGAGCTCTGCGTCGCAAATTACCAGGAAGAAGAGTTTCTCGAAATTCGTGCCTGGCGCGCCAAGCCGGACTGGACGCCTCCGCGCGTCGTTCGTTATGGAGACCGCTACTACCGTCTCGAAGAATCCGCCAAAGGTCCCGGTCCGCGACCGTTCATGTATAAATTGAGGAAATTGTCGAAAGGTGTTCCTGGCCGCTCCGTGCTTACGTACTCTCCCGAAGAAGAGCCAGTCATCGCTAGTTCTTGACTCCCAGCGCTTGCACAACCGGCTTTCTCAGCGTGACGCCTCTCGACTACAATCTCCTCATGCCTCTTCGCTGGCCGCTTGTGTACGCCTTCCGGTGTCTCTTTCTCGCAGCGGCGCTGTTTTTCCTATTTCTTGGCGCGTCTGCAGAGAAACCATCAGCCTCTGCAGCGGGCCGCATTTTACTTCTGCCGCGAACTATCGTGTCGGGCGATCGCGCAACGCTGGCGGTGTTGGACGCGAATGGCAAGCTCACGCCCGGCGCTGCGGTGAAATTCTCGAATGGCGATCGGCTTACCACGGACGCGACCGGTCGCGCGCTGTTTGTCGCGCCGCTCACTCCCGGAGTCATCTTCGGATCGATCGTCGGCCGCGAAGGAAACGTTCCGGTGACGATCCTTGCGCAAGGCGAAGCCGCAGCGAATGCAATGCAGGTGGATTCGATTCCGAAAATTGCCTCGCTCACGGATCGGTTCGAAATCACCGGCCGCGGCTTTTGCGGAGACGCTGACGCGAACCAGATCACCATCTCGGGCGAACCCGCATTTGTGCTCGCGTCGTCCCCGGCCGCGCTGGTCGTTCTGCCTCCTGCGGATTTGCCGCCCGGCCGTGCTTCCGTTGATATTTCCTGTGCGAAACGAAATGGGCCGCCGCTCGAAGTCGAGTTCCTGGCGCTCGCCTTGGAAGCGGATTCATCGCCGCTGGCGCCAGGTGTCCTTCGCCGGCTCACGGTTCACGTTCGCGGCACGAGAAGCAAGGTCACGCTCGAAGCAAAGAATCTCGCGCCGGACATCGCCGAACTTCTCGGCGGCAATCCTGTGAAAGCCTCCAGCTCGGGCGGAGCCGACAACATTGCGCACTTCGAGGTCGTAGGGCGCAAACTGGGAAATTTTCTGATTTCTATCCGCTTGCTGAATCCACCTGCTCGCCCGGGCTAAGGCGAGCACCAGCGCGTGACTAGCGCACGCAACGGAAGAGTGCAAGGCTATCGCGCAAGTCCACCCGTGGTTACGAGCTTTACGCGAGCATGACCCGATTATCTGCCTGGTTTCGCGGTGATCTCCGCAGGAAGCACAAGCGGGAGCTCGCCCTGGCCGAGCTCCACAGCCTCGTCTGCTGCGGTTCGTTCGATCAAGGAATTCATCGTGTTCTGTGTTTTTTCGAGTTTCTTGTCCGCGTCGGCGTAACTCTGTTGCGCGTTCCTCAAATGCGTGCCCAGCTTTTCAAACACGTCGCTGAAAGACGAGATGTTTTTCTGGATGCCCGAAAGCCCGGCAGAAATACGCATGGCGTTTTCTTCGATTTGCATCCCGCGCAATCCTAGATGAATCACGCAGAGATGCGCGTAGAGCGTGTTTGGCGAAACGGCGATGATGCATTTACCGCGGCAATAGGAGTCCAGCGGCTCGCCTTTGCTGTCGTTCGTCATCAGGAGTTCGTAGTAGACGTTTTCGGATGGCACAAACATTAGCGCCAGGTCCAGGGTTCCTTCGTTGGGCACGATATATTTCTTCGCGATCGAATCCGCGTGGCCTTTCACAGCGATTGCAAAGGCGCGTTTCGCGTCTTGGCCATCCACTTCGATTCTTCGAAACGCATCCAGCGGAAATTTCGAATCGATCGCCACAAGCTTCTTGTCCCGCAAAAAGATGACGGCGTCCGCAGCTTCGCCGCTCGCGAAACGATACTGCATGGCGTATTGCGAAGCCGGAAGCGAGTCTTCCAGCAAACGCTCCAGCGTCACTTCGCCGAGCAGTCCGCGCGTCTTCGCCCCGCCAAGTATATTCTCCAGCGATTTTGTCGCCGAGGACATCCCCCGCCCCAGCTCCTGAAATTCGCCCAGTTGTTTTTGGATGTGGCCGATCTGTTCCCGCGTGTTCTTCAATTCGTTGGCTATCGCAGTTTGCCCCTGCGTCGCGATTTGCGCGGAATTCGAAACGCCATCCTGCAGCGCCTTGGTAACGCTCTCGAGCCGCAGCGCAACGCTCTGCCCAATCGTGGCTATCTGTCCGGAACTCTGCGCCTGCGCCGTCGCAATCGTCTGCAGATCCCGTCGCAGCTCATTCATCTGTCCATCCAGCAACGCGCTTTTCTTCTGCTCCTGGGACGTCTGCATTACGAGCCAAAGGACCAACCCTGCAACCACAATCACTACCCCAATGAGTACCGCTGTCATTCTTTCTCCAGTCCATCTTCGGGAAACGGTCTTCTTACTTTACTCGCAGTTACACTTGGCGGAAAGCTCTGGCCAAAAGTAAGAGGCCTCGGCTAGCCGAGGCCTCTCTGTGCCTTTCAACGTTTAACTTTTAGCTTTCGGCCGTGAACTAGTTCTACCGGCTGGAATTGCTTCTGCTCAAATCTGCAAATGACGCTGCACCAGCTTGCGCAGCTTCTCGCGATCTTCGTCTTTCATATGCACGAATTCCACACCGCTGCCGTCCGGACCCAGATTCCGCACGACCGCCGTGAAATGAATTTTGCGAAGCCCGGAACGCACTTCCAGCTTGATCGAATCCCCAACGCTGAGTTTCTTCGGCGATTCCAGATACGCTCCGCCGAGGCTGATCGTTTTTACTCGCGCAAGTCCGGCTTGCGCGCCGTCAATTTGTGCGCGCAACGGCGATTCCAGCGGCACCCGTACATATCTGCGTGGTATCACATAGTGGGTGCTTGGCTGTGCGCTCGATTCAAACGCTGCACGCGCGCGCGCGGAAGCCGGACGGTTTTCAATCATCGCCAGAGCATCTTCGGCGGCCGCTCGCAACCCCGAAGGCTCGGCAAACGCAAGCCCTTCGCGCCCTTCCGCCAGCATGCGCAGCATTTCCGCTGCTTCCACTGCGCGCATCCGCCCAATCGCCTCGATCGCTTTGATGCGCACAAACAAGTCGCGCAGCACTTCATGCTCGCCCGCGGCAATTTCCATCAATTGCGGCACGGCTGTCGTCTCTTGCGCCAGGCCGATTTGGTCGATCATCATCGGCACGACCATCGGATGCGCATCCGCCAGAATCGCCGAAAACACAAAAGCCGCGCTCTGCGCCGAACCCGCATTCGCCGGACGCGACAGTTCGCTCACCGCGAGATCCTGCAAATTCCATTCCCAACTCGCCAATGCTCGCGCCAACCCGCGCAGCAGGCGCTCCGGGTCAGCTGCTGCCAGCAATTTGATCGCCGCGCTCACGCGCTGTCTCCGCGCCTCGTAAAGCCGCGTCTCAAGCAAATTCAGCACCGGCACGCCGATCGTCCGCAGCAGCCGCGCCATCGCCGCCACCATTTCCGCGCCTCGCGGCTCCGTCAAAAGCAGCGTCAGGCGGTCCAGCAGCCTCTCCGGGTCGCGCTGCAAGAGTCGCGGCAACACCGGATCGAGAGGCCTGTTCGCCAGTGCTGCATCCACCAAAAGCAGCCAGCGGTCCTGCGCCACCAGCCTGTGTGCCAGCGCCGACATGTGATCGTGCTCTTTGTCCTGCGGCACGCGCTCCAGGCCGACCAGAATATTTTCGAAGCCGGCATAATCGCCGCGAATCACGGCCACGCGTCCGAGCGTCTCAAGAAACGCCGCAAGCAGCGCCGCGGTCTCTGGAATCGTTTCCTTCTCCAGCGCCTTCATTGTCCCGCGGCTCAAGTCTTCTGGCAGCTGATTGGGCCACAGCGATTCGATGATTGGCGT
>DASXMM010000544.1:0-6126 GCA_036495665.1 Candidatus Acidiferrum sp.
GCGGGAGTATCTGGGATCGCTCGACAAAGTGACGCGGATCGTGCGGCTGGGTGTATCGGTGGCTACTTCGGGAGATGTCCGTGAGCAACCGAAAGTCGCGGACGCCGCTTCGGAGTTGCTGCAAGACGTCTTCGGAAAAGACAAGAATCCTTGCCGCCTGGTGTATGGCGTCGCAAGCCTTCCGCTTGGAACGCCGGTCGAGCTGGAAGTTATTTTCGAGGTAGCGGAATAAAAGTGCGGCGAGCAATGTTGGGTGGTTGTACCACTAGCTGTAATTGTTTTCGACTTTGGCTGAAAATTCACGAGGAGGCGTTATGGCAACGACAAGAGTCGCAGTAAAACCAATGAAGGCAGCACAGGTTCCTAAACCAGGGGCGGACTTCCAAATGGTTGAGCGCGAGATTCCCGAACCGGTTGCAGGCCAAGTGCGCATCAAGGTCCAGGCCTGTGGTGTTTGCCACAGCGACGTGGTCACAAAAGAAGGCCTCTTCCCCTGGATTCAGTATCCGCGCGTTCCGGGACACGAAGTCGCCGGCGTGGTCGATGAAGTGGGCGCCGGTGTTACCGCGTGGAAGAATGGACAGCGCGTTGGTGTCGGCTGGCACGGCGGCCATGACGGCACATGTCGTGAGTGCCGACGCGGAGATTTCCGGAATTGCGTGAACGTGAAAATCGCGGGCATCAGCTATGACGGAGGATACCAGCAATACATGGTGGCTCCCCAAGAAGCATTGGTGTCGATACCGGACACCCTCAGCGATGTCGACGCGGCGCCGCTGCTCTGCGCCGGAATTACCACCTACAACGCGCTGCGGCACAGCGGCGCGCTCCCCGGCGACCTTGTTGCGGTGCAGGGGATCGGTGGTCTGGGTCACCTGGGAATTCAATTCGCGAGTAAGTTTGGCTATAAAGTCGCGGCTGTTGGGCGCGGGCCTGAAAACGGTGCGCTCGCCAAGAAACTCGGCGCGAACATTTATATCGACAGCGCAGCGACGAACGCCGCCGAGGAATTGCAAAAGCTGGGCGGCGCGCGGGTCATCATGGCGACTGCGCCGAGTTCGAAAGCAATGTCCGAGCTGATCAACGGTCTGGGGCCGAACGGGAAGCTCCTGGTGATCGGTGCGGGCCCTGATGCGATCGAGGTGACGCCGCTGCAGCTGATTCTTGGAAGCAAAACCATTCAAGGGTGGGCCGCGGGCACACCGGCCGATTCCGAGGACACATTGCGCTTCTCCGAACTAAGCGGCGTGCGCGCGATGATTGAAACCTATCCGCTTGAAAAAGCGGCCGAGGCTTACGCGCGCATGATGAGCGGGAAGGCACAGTTCCGAGTCGTTCTGGCGATGTAGGTGGGCCAAGCCGTCCCACACAACGAAGGCCTGGGCGCGAATTGGAAGACGCGGCGAGCGTTCTGGGCCGACCGGCCTGCGTATGACGAGGCGTTGCGCCAAAACTTGCTGTCGATGGCAGCCACGAAGACGCGCCACGTTGGAGACGATCCGAACGTCGAGCTCTATAACCCGGATCTTTGGACCGATGAGTACGCCTTTCTGAACTCACCCGGCCAGGCGCAGATTCAAAGCGATCTCTTCTATGACTACCGCACGAACGTGACGAATTATCCGAAGTGGCAGGCGTGGATGCAGAAGGCGCAGCCAAAGCTCTTAGTGCTCTGGGGAAAGCACGATCTATCGTTCGATCCCGGTGAGCCGGAACGCTATCGCAAGGATGTGCCGAACGCGGAGATCCACATACTCGAGGCAGGACACTTCGCGCTCGATACTAAGGCAGATGAGATCGCGGCTCTGGTTCGAAATTTTCTCGGGTCTTTACGTTGATGGCTGAGGGCGGTCGTTGGCGCTACCAATCCGAGTACTTCGTGCCATCAAGGGCGGTGCCTTGTGAGGTCGAATGGACGTCGAAGACATCGTCGCCGCCCCAGCCTGTCGCGTCGGGCTCATCTTGGACCGACCTGAGGCTCCATTCAGCACGTCCCGTGAGGGGATCAATGGGAATTTTTCGCAGGAATCGTTTCTTTTGAAGGCCTCCGCTGTAATCGACTCCCTTGACCAACGATTCGAGATCCGGAGGATAGCCTTCACTCCCGACCTTCACACGAACCAGGTTCATGTCGGCAGCGTCTTTATACTGGTCGATGGCTTTTCGCATCTCGCGCAGGTCGCGGCGAAGTTCGTCTTCCTTTGCGCGAATGACGGTGAATTTCAAAACGGGAAGAGCCGCCGACGAGAGAATGAGCAAGATGCTAGATGCAATGATAAGTTCGAGAAGGGTGAGGCCGGATTGTTTGCGGAAGACCCGCTTGCGCGTCTTCATGTGATCCTTCCATCCGCGTTCGAGGCCAAGCCTATGATAATTCCTGAGTCCTCACTCGACCCAACAAATAGGTTACAAGAGCGAATTGAGCGGAGTCAACACGACAGGTTCTAAGAGCGAGATTGCGAATCAAACTGTTCCCGGCCTGTGCTTTCTTGCAGCTGCTTGTGGATATGCGTGAATTCAGCCGCGCTGCCTTCCTGTGTTACCGTGCGGACTGCATGTCCAATCCCATCCCGAGGCGTTTCATGTCTTGTAGAGCTCTCCTCAAACGCATTTTCAGCATACTTCTCGTCTTGTCCATTGCCCCGCACTGCACGAGCGCGCAAGCGAAGCCCCAATCCCCCTCGCCAAGCTCTACGGAGGCTCCTCCGCCTCAACCTTCCCAGACGACCACGCAGCCGACGCGCGCCAACATTTTGCGCGGAGCCTATGGCAGATATCGCGTCAACAACGATCTGCTTTTCTACCACCTGGATGTCCGCGTCGATCCCGACAAAAAGTTCATCGGCGGTAAGAACACCATTCGCTTCAAGATGCTCAAGGACGACACCCGCATCCAACTCGACCTCCAGGACCCGCTCCGTGTCGACAAAATTCTCTTTGGCACAACGGAGCTGAAATACGAGCGCGACTCCGGCGCCGTTTTCGTGGACTTCCCGGAGCCGTTACACGCTGGCCGCGTCTATTCGATCGATTTCTACTATTCCGGAAATCCCGTCGAAACGGGCAGATTCGGAGGCATAGCGTTCCGCAAAGATCCTTCCGGCCATCCCTGGATTAACACGGCCTGCGAAGGAATCGGCGCCAGCATCTGGTGGCCGAACAAGGACCAGTGGCGCGATGAAGTCGAGAATATGCAAATCAGCGTGTCGATTCCTAATGACCTGGTCGATGTCTCCAACGGGAAATTCATGGGCAAAACCGATCTGGGCGATGGCTACACGCGCTGGGACTGGCTCGTCCACTATCCCATCAACAATTACGACGTCTCGCTCAACATCGGCAACTATCAGCACTTTTCCGATCACCTTGGCGACCTGCCTCTCGATTTCTACGCGCTCCCCGAAGATTTGGAGAAAGCCAAAAAACAATTCGTGCAAGCCAAAGGGATGCTCGAGGCTTTCCAACACTATTTTGGTGAGTACCCGTTCAAGAAAGACGGCTACAAGCTCATCGAAGTGCCGTACGCCGGCATGGAGCACCAGAGCGCCGTCACCTACGGCAACCACTTCGCGAATGGCTATCTCGAACGAGACTGGACGGGAGTCGGTATCAGTCCGCGGTTCGATTTCATCATCATTCACGAAAGCGGACACGAGTGGTTCGGCAATTCCATCACGGCCGCCGATCCTTCTGACATGTGGATTCACGAAGGCTGGACCACGTACCTCGAGTGCCTCTACGTCGAGTACATGTGGGGCCATGACGATTACCTGAAATACGTGAACGGCTACAAATCCAAAGTGAAGAACAACAAGCCCATCATCGCGGAGCGTGGGATCAACGCCGAGCCGCCCCAGGATCAGTATTTTAAAGGCGCGTTATTCCTGAACACGTTGCGCAGTGTTGTAAATGACGATCCCCGCTGGTTCAGGCTGATTCACGACCTATACCAACACTTCAAATACAAAAACATCATGACCGAGGACATCATGCAGTTTTTCAACCAAAAAACGGGCAAGGACCTGACGCCGATCTTTAATCAGTACCTGCGCCACACGGCGATTCCCACGCTCGAGCTGAAATTCAACGAAGCCGATGGCACAGTCTCGTATCGTTGGAAAGCCGACGAGCCGGGATTCTCCATGCCCGTGCGCGTCGGAAAGAAAGACAGCGGGCAGATCATCCAAGCGACGACCAACTGGCAAACCATGAAGACTCCGCTCCCGAAAGACGAGTTTGACGTAGCGACTGACCTTTACTACGTCAACGTAGAAAAGCAGTGAACACCCAGCTTATGAATTTCTCCATGGTTGCCGCGGGATTGCGATCGTCCTCGTCGCGATTTTCTTTTTGTGGCAAAGTATTTGACGATGGCCGAACCCGAAAACTTCTCGACTTCCGACAGCCGCGCCGCTTTCCGTCATCCAAATTTCTTGCTCTTTCAAACTGCTCGCACGTGCATGGTTGTTGCCATGGAGATGCAATCCGTCGCGGTCGCCTGGCAAGTCTACGAAATCACCAAGCGCCCGCTCGACCTTGGATTCGTCGGCCTCGTGCAATTCCTCCCGGGCATTCTCCTTTTTCTCGTCTCCGGCCATGTTGCGGACCGCTACGACCGTCGTAAAGTTATCACTGTCTGTTACGTTGGCTATGGCCTCACTTCTGCCTTGCTGCTCTTTACCGCCGTGCGCCAACTCCGCGCCGTGGGATTTATTTTTGCCGTGCTTGTGATTTTGGGCACGGTCCGTGCCTTCAACGCGCCTGTTAGCCGGGCACTCCTTCCGCAATTGGTACCCGAAGAAGTTCTGCCCAATGCTATCGCTTGGGCTTCCACGATCTTCCAGGGTGCCAGCATTCTTGGCCCCGCCGTCGGTGGAGTGATCTACGCCGCTCTTCGTGGGCCCGGTGCCGTGTACGCATTCGCCATGGTGCTTGCCGTCGTCGCGTTGATTTGCGCGCTAAAACTAAAACTGGAGACGAGAGCTCGCTCCCGCGAACCCATCAATGCAAAGTCCGTTCTTGCCGGACTTCATTACATCTGGCGCGAAAAAGTTGTCCTCGGCTCCATTTCTTTGGATTTGTTTGCTGTACTCCTGGGCGGAGCGGTTGCACTCATGCCCGTGTACGCGAAGGAAATTCTGTGCACTGGCCCGTGGGGTCTGGGATTGCTGCGAACCGCGCCAGGCGTGGGCGCTGCGGCCATGGCCATCTTTCTGGCGCATCGTCCGCTCCGCAAAAAGCCGGGCCGCACCATGCTCTGGTGCGTTGCGGCATTCGGCGCGTCGACAGTACTCTTTGGGATATCTCACAGCCTCGTTCTTTCTCTCGTGGCACTGTTTTTCGTTGGTGCCACGGACATGGTCAGCGTTATCGTTCGCGCCGTACTCATCCAGGTGGCGACACCCGATGAGATGCGGGGACGCGTCAATGCCGTCGACATGGTGTTCATCGGCGCTTCCAACGAGTTTGGGGAGTTTGAGTCTGGCCTCACGGCGCAATGGCTTGGCACGGTACCGGCGGTTGTGATTGGCGGCATTGGAACGCTGATTGTCACCGCGATTTGGGCGTGGCGATTCCCCGAGCTAAGGAAAATCGAGCAACTTCACTCGCTGCCGCCACGCTCGGCGTGATTTTTTTGCTTATCCAAATATCCAAAGAAAAACCACCAGCAAGGACCTGGCGTTATCTGGTTATGGTTTTATCTTGGTTGGCGCTGCCGAAGTAGGTGGCGGGACACTTTGAGCGGATAGCGGAGCAATCAAGGCCGCCTTCACCGTCGCTGGTATCTTGTCCGAATTTGCCAGTAACACACTCACTTGCCAAATCTGGTCCTCCGTCAAACGCCCTTTGAATCCTGGCATGCCCGTCAAGCGTATGCCGTTTTCCACCTTCCAGTACGTCTCGCTCGCCGGATCATCCGACACGCCAGTCCCATGAAAAAGCTGAGGGGGTTTCGGATACATTCCCTCAGCGATAAAAGTCTTTGGCTGGTCCGGCAGCCCGTGACAAACCGCGCAATGCTCTTTGTAAACGTCTGCCCCGCTCAGAAAGCTCTTCTCGTCTGCAGCCACCGGCGATGGCGGAATCTTTGCCTTCTGAATCCGTGCATTGAGGGCCATATGCGCG
>DASXMM010000545.1:0-5012 GCA_036495665.1 Candidatus Acidiferrum sp.
TTTCGGCTCGAGTCGGCGGGCCATTGGGCGTGTGGCGAAGAAAGGAAATGGTGCCCTCTTCCGTGCCGAACTTGCGTTTGTAGCGGATCAGGCCTTCCTGGTCGATATCGCTCAAACCAAAATCCAGATACGTAAGGCCACGCGTTTTCGCGAGCTGAATTCCTTCCCAAATCAGGAGATCGTTGGGGCGATGCGAAAGATCGCCAGGAAGCGAGGCGTTGAATTTGTAGTAGAGCGTATCCTTCCACACGAGAAACAAATCGCCAGCGACGATTTTGTCGTCGGAGATGGCGAGCAGAAGGAAACCGTTATCTGTTTCTACAAATTGGCGCCAGATATTTTGGAAAAAGCAGTAGGGCTGCGCGAGAAGGCCGTACTTGTATTTCCTCACTTTCAGATGCATTTCAAAAAATGTTCGCAGCTCCTCTTCCGATTGGGCGATGCGAACCACCAGGCCCTCGCGCTGCGACTTCCGAATGGCCCGATGCGTTGAATCGTGCATCCCCTTCCATAGCGCCTCCACTTCCGGGCGCAAATCCAAGCCGTGCCATTTTGCTTGTTTCACCCGAGTGAAGCGCTCGTCGGCGAGCGGGAGGCTATTGTGCAAACAGCGCAAGTTGATGTCGCAGCGCTCGGACAGCAGAAAACTAGCCAGGGCACGCCAACTGGTCACATCATTAACCAGTGGATCACAGGCGTCCGAAAAGGGCAGAGCCACAATTCGCTCTCCCATCATGTCCGAGATTCGACAAAAGGGTAAGCCAGCTTGTGGTTGTCCATGGTCGTTGACTATCACGCAGGCGATGGGTTCCCAGCCATACGTATCGGACAGCACGCGCATCCAACTAGGAGAATGAAAAACGCTGCTGGGAGCCTGGTGGACCAGCCTGCACCAGAGCGGATCATTCAGCGGATCCACACGAACAACGTTCACGCGCATTTACCTCCATCAGACTGAACTCTCGCAGCAAGGAAAGATGGCCGCATGCAGACGAACAATCCTTCGTGTCTAACTGATCCTCAATCGCCAGATTTGTAGCTCCGCGTGTGAGCAAAGGGCGAAGATGGCGAAATAGCTTCTACTCTCGCAGGTTGGGGTTGTTCGCGTTTCGATTGCAGCGCGGAAGGAAGAACGATCCGGTAAGCGTGGAGAAGATTTGGAACGGAGTACTCCCACGCCAATCGTGTTTTTATCTGGCGAATTCCATACGCTCCAAGCGTAACTCTGCGACACGGGTCGTCCATGAGCTGCGCAATCGCAGAGGCAAACGCGCGCACATCGTTAGGCGCCACGTACACTGCAGCTTGCTGCGCGGTGAAACGGTGTTCCGGCAAGTCAAAAGCGACGACCGGCCTCCCGAGCGACATATATTCCATGATTTTGAAGATAGTCGATTGATCGCTGTAAGGGCTAGAGGGGGCCGAATCCACGCAAATATCCGCAGCGCAAAGATAGCGACGGAGCTCTTCGCCAAAAACGAATCCCGTGAACTGCACGTAATCGTCAAGACCGAGCGCATGTGCTTGCGCCTTCAGACTCTCCCAAGCGTCTCCGCCTCCGATCAGTATGCAATGAAAATCGGACCGGCGCAGGTCATGGACGAGGCGATGAAGAGCACGCAAGAGATAGTCCACGCCGTCTTGGAAGCCCATCACGCCCACATAGCCGATGATCGTCTTGCCCATCTCCCGTAGACGGCGGTCAGGCTCGATGGCGCTTTCGAGACGGCTGAGCTCAATCCCGTTGCGAACGATGGCGATGCGCGATTGCGGCACGCCACCGCGTTCCATGGCGATCCTCTTGTAAGATTCATTCGTTACGATAACGTGATCTGCAAAACGGCATGTCAGCTTCTCCAGCCAGACCAGCACCTGATAAACCGCAGGGTGTCCGCCGTTTGAGAACCTCGCCTGATACATTTCTGGGGACAGATCGTGATGGTCATAGACAAAGCGTTTGCCAAACAACTTGTACAGAATCGCGATCAAAACAAATGTGTCCGGCGGATTGTGCGCATGGATAACGTCAAATCCCTCGCCAAAGAACATCAGCACGGACAAAAGAAAACTAACAATCATGGAATAGCCGTATTCCCACGCGTATCCGAAGAAACCCTTCGCAGGCGGCGGGGCCGGATAGCGAAGGACTCGCACTCCATTCACGGTTTCCCGGAAAGGCTGCCCCTTAGCGGCAGGACAGATGACTGTCACGCGATAGCCGGCCGCATGTAGTGCGTTGGCTTCCCGCCTGACTCGCAAATCCTGTGGGTAAGGCAGGTTCTCCAACAGCATGAGGATTCGACTATTGGCAGTTCCGCCCATCGCGCTCCCTTTCCCTATCTCCACCCGCGCAGCCCATCTTCACACCGCCTGGGCGGCAAGAGTTCCGGTCGCTCGCCGTGTCCGTACTTGAGAATCCATAAAAACGCGTTGCCAGAGTTCTACGCTCATGAGTCCCCAAAGGAGTGCACTGTTGTCCGTGAAACCGTCCTCGTGCTGCTCGATCAATTTTTCGACGAAGATGGGGTTGAAAAGACCGCGGCGCCTCACGGCCGAAGGAGAAAGAACGTCTCGTACGAAGGGACGCGCCTCTTTGCGGAGCCACATAGACGTGGGCATGGGAAAACCCTGTTTTTTCCGATCAATGATTTCGGGCGGGAGCCAGCGGCGACTGACTTTCTTCAGCAGGTACTTGCGGGCCAGGCCCTTTACCTTCATGTTCTGCGGCAGGGTCGCCGCGAACTCCACGAGCTTGTGATCCAACAGGGGCACCCGAGCCTCCAATGACACGGCCATGCTCATCTTGTCTCCCCTTGCCAACAAAAGATCCGGCAACCAGAGCTTCGTGTCCACGTAGAGCATTCGATTCAGGGGTTCCGTTGCATTGGTGCGAGAGAGATGCTGCGCGAACACGCAATTCGTGTCGTAGCCATCCAAAGATTCCCTCACATTTTCCGAGAACAAGCCGTGCTTCATCTCCGAATTGAAGAGCGGAAACCAGTTGATGAAGCGCGTGACCTCATCATGTTGACTCAGCGCGTACAGAGCAAGTTTTTGGCGCCGCAGTCCAGGTAGCCGGGAACTGGCGGTCAGGGCCAGCGACTTAGCAGACTTGGGAATGAGTTGGAACAGAGGGGACAGACGCTCGCCAGCGTACCTCGCGTAACCCGCAAAAAGTTCGTCACCACCTTCCCCAGTCAGCACCATCTTTACATCGCGAGAGGCCAACTCAGCGACCATGTAGTTGGCCAAAGTCGCGTGTTCGGCAAGCGGCTGATCCAGGTGCCATACTACTTTTTCAGCGAGGTCGACAAAGTGCGAAGGGCCGATGAGAATCTCATGATGATCAGTCTCGAATTTCTTCGCGACCATACGCGCATAAGGCAACTCGCTGAACTCTTCTCCACTGCCTTCAAATCCTACCGAATACGTCTTTACAGGCTCGCTCAGGAACTGGCTCATCAGCGCGACGATTGTGCTGGAGTCAACCCCGCCACTTAGAAACGCCCCGAAGGGAACATCACTGGCTAGGTGTAGCTTGACGGATTCTCGGAGCAAGGCTTCCAGTTGCTCCGCGTAAGCTTCCTCCTGGACGTGTCCGTTGCGATGATTGACAAAGGACAAATCCCAGTAGCGGCGCATTTGGATGCCATTTGCATCGCAGGTGAGCACGCAGCCCGGCGGCACAGCGTGGATGCCTTCGAACATAGTCTGAGGCGCCGGCACATACTTCAGCGATAGAAAGTCATTCAAACCCTGGAGGTTAAGGTGAACTTGAACGGACGGATGCTGGAGAATCGCTTTGATCTCCGACCCAAAAATCAGTGCGCCGCCCGCTTGCGTGTAATACAAAGGCTTGATGCCAAGGCGGTCGCGTGCCAGCAGGAGCCGCCGCTTCCGGGCATCCCAGACGGCAAAACCAAACATTCCCCGTAAGTGCTGGACACACTCATCGCCAAAATCCTCATACAGATGGACGATCACTTCCGTGTCGCTTGCCGTCGCAAGCCTGTGCCCCCGGCTTTCCAGCTCTTCTCGGAGGCACCGATAGTTATAAATCTCGCCGTTGAAGACGGTAGTGATGCTTTCATCTTCGTTACAAATCGGCTGCTTCCCTCCATTCAGATCGATGATGCTCAACCGCCGCATTCCTAGCGCAAGGTCCTTGTCAAAGAACAACCCGGCATCATCCGGGCCCCGGTGATGCAAGACATGAAGCATGTCACCCAGAATTTGCGGGTCCACAGGCTTGTGAGTTTTATATTCGTAGATACCGCAGACGCCACACATAGTTGAATTCCGCCGCTACTGAATTGGGCTTACTTACGGGCAAAGAAAAGCTTGGCCTGCGCTCGCTGCGCAGCATGACTGCGACGGTTTCTCAACACCCGGTCGTAGACCTCAATAATTCGCTGGGCTACTGCAGGTCCAGCCAGATGCCGCACCTGTTCGCGTCCGTTCGTCCTTTCGCAATGGCGCAGGATGTTGGAGAGATGCCACGCGAACTCCTGAACTTCCGGTTCAGAGACGTAACAGTCGGCAGTATTACCGATGACTTCCCGCACATCTCCGACGTCAGTCGAGACAATTGGCAAATTGCAAGCCATCGCTTGCTTTACAACGTTAGGCGAACCTTCCTGATAAGAAGTAAAGACCATGGCGTCGCAAGCGCTCATGAAGAGCGGTAAGCGCTCTTGCGGCTCCTTGTAAACGACCAATAATTCGATCATGGGGTCTCGCCTGCCCATGTGGTCTGCAACGGATTTTGCCAAAGGAAAACGTTTGACGGGAATGTCCGGACTGGCAGCAAACAACAGATACTTCTTGTGGAGATCCAAACCCAAGATCGTCCGCGCCTCGCGCTTCTCCAAGGGCTGGAACAGTCCGAAGTCTATTTCATTTGGGATGGTGTAGACATCTCTGGTTCTCTTAAGCTTGCTTGCCATCCCTCGGCTTTTGACGATGACGCCATCCACATGATTGCTCAGCACTCCCCCGGCGAAGACAGCCAG
>DASXMM010000546.1:0-2446 GCA_036495665.1 Candidatus Acidiferrum sp.
TTCCAGGCATCGGCACGAAAAACGTTTTGTACGTGGCCACTGAGCATGACAGCGTCTACGCGTTTGACGCGGACTCCGTCAACGGCAACACCACCGCCTTCTTGTGGAAAGCTTCGATGCTCGGCAGCGGCGAAACCTCCAGCGACAACCGCGGCTGCAGCCAGGTCACGCCCGAAATTGGCGTCACGTCGACGCCCGTAATCGATCGCACGCGCGGACCGCACGGCGCAATCTACGTCGTGGCGATGTCCAAAGACGCGAATGGAAATTATTTTCATCGCCTGCACGCTCTCGACCTGACGACTGGCGCGGAGCTCTTCGGCGGGCCAACCCTCGTACAAGCGACCTATCCAGGCACGGGCGACAACAGCAGCGGCGGCAACGTCGTTTTCGACGCCAAGCAATACAAAGAGCGCCCCGGCCTTCTCCAAATTGGCGGGACCATCTACACGACGTGGTCGTCCCACTGCGATGCGCAGCCATACACATCCTGGGTCATGTCGTATGACGCGAACACAATCGCCCAAACAAACGTCCTGAATCTCGTGCCCAACGGCAGCGAAGGCGGCATCTGGATGGCTGGCGCAGCGCCCGGAGCGGACGCTTCCGGGAACATCTTCTTCATGGTCGGCAACGGCGACTTCGATACCACGCTGAACGCCAGCGGCTTTCCGTCGAATGGGAATTGCGGCCAATGCTACGTAAAGTTGTCGTCCGGCGTTCCCATGGCGTTGCTCGATTATTTCACTCCGTCCAACACCGTCTCCGAATCGAACTCCGACACGGACTTTGGCTCGGGCGGGCCGCTGCTCTTGCCCGACTTAGTGGACGCAAGCGGGACCACCCGCCACCTCGCAGTCGGATCCGGCAAAGACGCCATCATCTATGTGGTGGATCGCGACAACATGGGGAAGTTCAACAGCGGCGCGGACAATATCTATCAGCAAATCACCGGGCAGATTGCTGGCGTGTTTTCCAAGCCGAGCTACTTTAATAATACCGTCTACTACGGCGCGGTCGGCGACCACTTGAAGGCCTTCCCAATTACGAGCGCTAAACTCGCCACCACCCCTGCCTCGCAAAGCTCCGGCAGCTTTGCCTACCCGGGCACCACGCCCAGCATTTCAGCCAATGGCGCCTCCAACGCGATTGTATGGGCCGTCGAAAACGGCTCGACCGGCATTCTGCACGCCTACAACGCGACGAATTTGACCAGCGAACTTTACAACTCGAATCAAGCCGCTAACAATCGCGACCAGTTCAGCGACAACAAGTACGTCACTCCAATGGTGGCCAACGGCAAGGTCTACGTAGGCACGCCGAACAGCGTTGTGGTTTTTGGCCTGCTGCCCTAGGCGGTCTTAGCCGAAACGCGCGCTTGCTTCCAGCGGCGGTCTCCGGCACAAAAAAAGCGAGACAGGCAAGAATGCCTGTCCCGCTTGCAAACATAAAATGCAGTGAAGTGTTATTTCTTGCCAGTCTTCAGGTCTTTCAGCAGGTGATGCGTCAGGTCGTTGATCTCGTCCTGCGTCAGCGAAAACGCATCTCGACGCACCGGCTTCTGGCCAATCGCGCGATACACTTGGTGTCTGTCTCGCGTCTGGATCAGGTCGAAGACGATCATCCCCTCGCGGAAACGAATATTCTCATAGCCGACGAAAGCCGGCCCATAGCCCCACGAGTCCCAGCAACGAAACGGCCCGCAAACCAACCCCGGATACGGCGTGCCGTACGCTACAGGCACGGTAGCATCGTGACGATTCGCCGCATATTTATAGTCAACCAGGAAATCCGCAGCCCCGGGATCGCTCACTTGCTTGAATCCCTTCGATGCGAGCGTCTGCTCGATCGCGGTTCTCACGCGCCCGCGAACGATTTCATCGTTGGGGTCGGGACCGCGCCGTACTGGTTGATTGCGCGCAGGTTCATCGCGCGAAATCACCGGGCGGTTGTCGCCCGTCGGATTATTAGGTCCGCGATTGTTGCGCGCAACGGCCGGCTCTTCCACAACAGGCCGCCACGCCCAGGTTGCATTTCTCGGAATGTGAACGTCGCGGTCGCGAGTGATCTGAACATAGTCGTCGCAGCCGGCTGCTACAAAAATCAAAGAAACAAGAGCAACGGCGGTCATAATCCGCCTCATTGTGCTGGTGGAACTCAAATTCCGCATCTGACGTGCCTCCAAAGGCATAATTATCCTCGATTTATAGAACACCGTATGGATTGGATAGTTGCGCCGGACAGAAGGGTTGCGAAAAAACGCTGCTCCGTTGCCCCAAGGACACTTTCTCAGGCCTCCGAAACGCCCCAATCCTTCGGCGGAAACGTGACCGGCCAGAATTTCGGCGCCGGCTGGTCAAACTCGAACGCTACAGCGAAATAGTCCGGGCTCGGCTGGTCGATGCGCACCACGCGGCACCCTTGCGACATCCCGTTCAAGGGATTC
>DASXMM010000547.1:0-3337 GCA_036495665.1 Candidatus Acidiferrum sp.
GTGGCATCAGCCGCGTGGAGTGGCCGATGCGGTTGAAAGCGCCACACGTACCGCCGGCGGCTTCCGCGGCGTTCGAAGCGGCACAGGGGCCGCGAGTTTTGCCCGGGACGTATACGGTAAAGATGACGCGAGGCAAGGAAACGTTTTCGACGCAACTGAAGGTGGAGCTTGACCCGCGAGCAAAATACACGCTGGAAGATCGCAAATTGGAATTTGACGCGGCGATGCGGCTGCATGCTTTGCTGGGCGAGATGAGCTTCGACGTCGATCGCATCAACGGCGTGCACGATGCGCTTCTGGAGCGGGCGGGAAAGTTGAAAGGAGACCCGGCGTTCGGCAAGCGGTTGGAGGAGGCGGCGAGCAAAGTGGAAGAGGTGCGAAAGAAAATTGTGGCCACGAAAGAAGGTGGGGCGGTCACTGGCGAGGAACGGATCCGCGAGAAGACGACTGGGCTGTATGGGGAAGTTTTGAACTACGAAGGGCGGCCGACGGATTATCAGTCGGCAAGAATCGAGTCGCTGAAGAAAGAATTGGGAGACGTAGCCGCTGAATTCGATGCGTTCGTTGCCAAGGAACTTCCTGCCGTGAACAAGTCGCTTTCGCAGAAAAAACTGGAACCTATTCAGGCCCTTGATCGCAAGACCTGGGACGCGGGGGAAAGCGATTCCGGGGCCGGAGCTGCCGGAGGTGGGATACAGTTTCGCGGCCGCGAGATACACTGAGCCGGCGAAATTCGGCGTCACCTAGCCCTCGCCGGGAACTGCGAAATAGAAATGATGGTGGTTGGCGCAACGCGGATTGAACGCGGCGTCGCAGTGGGGGCAGATGGAATTGGAGTGGAGGTAGGCGTGGATGGTGAGTTGGGTGTGGCAGTTGCCGCAGAGGATGGCTTCGTTGTGCCACTCGGATTGGGGCCAGGTTGTCAGCGGATGATCCGCCAGGGCGTCGTGGCAGTCTTTGCAGGCGTAGTAGGTGGAGCAGCATTTTGTTTTGATGGCGATGATGTCGAGGGGTGAATGGTAGTGGAGGCAGCGGGTTTGCGGGTCGAGGTTAAGGCCGTGGACGTCGGGGATCGATTGGGACATGGCTTGACCGAAGGAAGAGGATAGCAGAGGGTCGCTGGGGAGTGCGACTGGACCGCCAGGAAAGAGGACAGCGCGGATACAACATCGGCATTTCCGGGGACAGATACAAACCACGGGTCTAAAGACCCGCCACTACAACTGCTGGGGGGAATGTGCTATAAGAGTCGGGCCGTGAATGGTGCCGCGAAACAGGAGTTTGCCCCGGTTCAGCCGGAGTTGGCGGAGGTATCGATGGGAGATGCCGCGCCGGCGAAGGTTGAAGCTGCCACAGGGGTCGCAGGGGAAGATGCTTCGCGCTATTGTCCGGTGTGCTCGCAGCGGCTGGAATCGCGGCGTTGCAAGTTGGTTTGTGCGGTCTGCGGATATTACATGTCGTGCGCGGACTATTATTGATAAGCTTTGTGGTCCCGGCCCGGGTTGCCGCCGGAACTGCTATCCGATGAGGAGGAGAATAAAGTGGCCTTGAAGATGACGAATCGCGAAGTGGATGGCGTGTCCGTGGTGGCGCTGGACGGGCGCATCGTGCTAGGAGAAGAGAGCAACGCGCTGCGCGAAAAAGTGAAGAGCTTGATCGCCGAGGGAAAGAAAAAGGTTGTGCTGAACATGGCGAATATCACGTTCATTGACAGCGCTGGGTTAGGCACGCTGGTGGCGGCGCATCATAGCGCAAAGTCGCAGGGCGCGGCTTTGAAGCTGGCGCATTTGGGGAGCAAGTTTCAGGAAGTGCTGCAGATTACGAAGCTGTTGACGGTGTTCGACGTTTATAACAGCGAAGCAGAAGCAGTGGCTAGCTTCGCAAAGTAAGTTAGCTGAATTGCAGGTAATGCAGGCGAAGAATGGAATTTGGAAAAGGGGCACGCATGCGCGTGCCCTTTTTGTTTTGGAACGCGTAATTCGGGATGGCGTTTGAATCAGTCGACGCGATACATAGCGATGCCGCTTAGAAGCTTGGGGTAGAAGTCGGTGGATTTTTGGGGCATGACTTCTCCGGCGGTGGCGATACGCATGACCTGGTCGACGTCGACGGGATTGAGGAGAAAGGCGATTTGGGCGGCGCCGCGATCGACGGCGTCGAGAGCGGCGGAGGCTTCGCGCTCGTAGCTGAGATTTCTTTCTGCGGTTACGGCTTGCGGCGTGATGCCGAAGGCGGGCTCGAGAATTCCGTCGTGAAGCAAAACGACATCCAATTCGCGCTGAAGGGGCGAAATGCTGTGGAGGAGTTGCGTCAGGTCAGCGCCGCGGCGGAGCGTAAGGACGTAATAGGCGCGTTTCGGGGGTTCGGCCGTTGGGTAGGCGCCGATGGCTCTTTGCTCACGCGATTGGTGGAGTTGGGCCAGGAACTTGTTTTGAGCCTCGGATTTTTGGGCCTCATCGGCAAAGGGAAATGCTTGCGCTTCAAACCAGGGTTCGAGGTAGCGGCGCGCTTCGCTCCAGGAAAAATCGTGGAGATTCGCGGCGAGGCGATGCGTGGGAAGAATCGTTAGACCTTCGCTGCAGGTGTTGACGAAAGTCATCATGGCGTAATCGTAGGAGGCCGGCGCGTAGGGGGCGGACGGGTGTAAACCGCCAGCGTGGAGTCGGCGCTCGTTGCGAAAGTTGAGCGCGGTCTCGTAACGGTGGTGGCCGTCGGCGATGACGAGCTTTTGTTCTTCCATCACGCGTTTGATTGCGGCGGTGCGCTCGGAATCCGAGATGATCCACAAACGGTGCGTGACGCCGTACTCATCGCGCATCTGCATGGCTGACGGCATGGAAGATTCGACGTCTTTCAGAATGGCGTCGATGCGCTGCTGGGGATCGGAATAGAGCATGAAGAGCTGGCCGGTGTGCGTCCGCGTTTGGCGAAGGAGCTCGAAGCGGTCGGCTTTGGGGCCGGAGAGCGTGTGTTCGTGGCGGAACACGACTCCCGCGGAGTATTCCTCGAGCTTGCCGGCGCCGATGAAGCCGCGGCGAGTCAGCTGCACGCCGGTTCCGGGGACGGTGTATTCCTGCGAGTAGGCGTAGAAAGAGGGGACGGGATCCTGCACGACGATGTTGTCGCGGATCCAGTTGTCCATCGCCGCGGCGGCACGAGTGTAGACATTGTTTTGCGGGTTGTCCGTGGGATAGGTGCGGCCTTTTTCGACAGTGATCAAATTATGGGCATCGGCGGCGTAGTACTTGTCCTGCATGGCGACGGAAATTTTGTCGTACGGCTGCGTCAAGACGCGCTCAAACGGGACGCGCTGCGGGTTGTATCGAAACGCCTGGAA
>DASXMM010000548.1:0-2090 GCA_036495665.1 Candidatus Acidiferrum sp.
GGCGAATAGCCGATTTGCTGGGCGATTTGCAGAATGCGTTTGCGGGTGGCTTCTTTGATGCCGCCGCGGCCGTGGAGCGCGCGATCCACGGTGCCGATGGAGACATTCGCCATTTCGGCGATCCGATGGATTCCGTGTTTCTCCTTGCTCATCTGCCGCACTCCGACATTCCACGCGCAACGCGCGCCTGTGCTTTGTCTCGTGCTGCCACCCAAGACCAAAGTTTGACTCTACAATGGCCGATTAGTTTCAGCAGTGCCGGGCACCCATCCTGAGTTTCCACCCCTGGAAAGCAAAATCAGGATCCCGGGGCCACAGCCCGCGTACGTTAACACGATTTAATGCAGCATGGGAAAAGAACAAGCTGGCATCGCCCTCTGCGCGCCGGGATCTCGTGTTTGCGCCGATCTTTGACTTGGGGAGTACAATCACGGCCCGGCCTGATTCGAAAGTCGTTGATCGCAGATAGTTAGACGTGCCCCAGGCTCTTTCGGCAGCTCTTGCGGCACGCAGCGAGAAAAAAGTCTTGCCGGTTATTCGAAATAGGGGCGGAAACAATGCGTGTCTCACGGCGGAAATTTCTGGAGAAGACGTCTCACGCGGGAATCGCGCTGGGAGCGAACCTGGCGTTTGGCCGCGACTTGCTGGGGCAAACGGCCGCAGCGTCGGACCAGCCTGCACGCGTTTATGTGGATGCGCGCCGCACGATAGCGCCTGTCCAGCGGGAGGTGTTTGGCTCTTTCCTCGAGCATCTTGGCCGCGCGATTTACGAAGGCATTTACGATCCGCAGTCCAAGCTTTCGGACTCCAACGGTTTTCGCAAGGATGTGCTCGACGAAATCCGGAAGCTGGGCGTCCCGATCGTTCGCTATCCCGGCGGAAATTTTGTTTCCGGATACGACTGGCTGGACGGAATCGGCCCGAAAGCGAGCCGGCCTGCGGTGCTGGACAAAGCGTGGAATTCCATCAATTCGAACCAGTTTGGGACGGATGAGTTTCTCGCATGGTGCCGTCTTGCGGGGACCGAACCTCTATTGGGCCTGAATCTGGGCACCGGAACGCCGGAGCAGGCCGCTGCGCTCGTCGAGTATTGCAATCAAGATAAGGGCACGCGGTGGAGTGAACTGCGGCGCAAGAACGGAATCGCGGAGCCATATAAAGTTCAAAACTGGTGTCTCGGGAACGAGATGGACGGACCCTGGCAGATCGGCCACATGACCGCGACCGAATATGGTTTGAAGGCGCAAGACGCGGCGCGGCAAATGCGCTCCGTCGATCCGACGCTGAAACTGGTGGCGTGCGGATCGAGCGGCCCCGGCATGCCCACCTACCTGGAATGGGATCGCGAAGTTCTCGAGCACTGCTACGAGTATGTGGACGCCATTTCTTTGCATCGCTATTTCAGCAACGCCGAGGAAACGGGCGGAGACAGCACGAAGTTCCTGGCGATGAACTTGAGCATGGAGCGGCAAATCGAGGAAGTGGCGGCCGTGTGCGACGTGGTTCGCGGACACAAGCGCTCTCCCAAGAAATTGTGGCTGAGCTTCGATGAATGGAATGTGTGGTACCGCGCAAGGACAGGCGACGCGGTGAACGGCCACAGGCAAAGCGCACCGCACCTTCTCGAGGAAATATATAACCTGGAGGATGCGCTGCTGGTCGGCGGCCTGCTCAATACGCTGATTCGCAAAGCAGATCGCGTGAAACTCGCGTGCCTGGCGCAGCTTGTGAACGTGATCGCGCCGATCATGACCAATCAGAACGGCCTCGTGAGGCAGACAACGTATTATCCCTATAGCTGGGCACTTGAGTTCGCCCGCGGCGCAGCGCTGGAACTCCTTGTAGAGTCGCCGACCTACGACGTCTCCGGCATGGGCGCAGTCAGCTATGTCGACGTCGCCGGGACCCACCAAGCCGACACGGGTAAGTTCGCGCTCTTCCTGCTCAATCGCGATTTAGCGAAGCCTCATACAGTGGAAATCGTATGGGAAGGCCCCGCTCCACGCGCTGCTGACGGAATTGTGCTCACCGGCAGTGACCTAAAAGCATCCAATACGTTTGAGGCGCCAACGCGAGTGGTGCCTCAGAAG
>DASXMM010000549.1:0-2262 GCA_036495665.1 Candidatus Acidiferrum sp.
AGGACGCGAGCTGTTGGATCGTGCGTAAAGAGCAGAAGCACCGGCGCGACATAGTTGAGAAGCATGCCTGCCAGAGTTCCTGCGAGAATTACGTTCGAGTATCGCAACTGCGTAAAGGCCGTGCGCGCGATGAGATCCCGAATTTCGCCGAACGTCTCATAGCCCCGCAAACTTGCGCTTTTCCTGGTAAGGCCGAGCCACACGCGCCCGCCGCTCTGCTTCACCGCGCGAGCCAGTGCGCAATCGTCAATAACCTCGCCGCGAATCGCGCCGAGGCCGCCAATCCGCGCAAGTGCTTCGCTCTTGAGGAGGATGCATCCGCCCGCCGCGCCGGCCGTGCTCAGATCTTCGTCTGCAATCCAGCCTGGCGGATAAAGCATCAGAAAAAAGTAGAGGAATGCTGGAATCAGAGCCCTCTCCGGCAGCGTCTTCGCCTGCAGCAACACCATCAAGGATGCCAAATCCAACCCGTGCTGCTCTGCTCGTCCTACGAGCCGCCGCAAAGTATCCGGCGCATGCGCCACGTCCGCATCCGTGAACCAATAATAAGTGGGTACTTCCGCGACGTGCCCCGGCGTTACGCGTGGCTTGGCTAAACCCTCGCGGGATACTCCCTCATTCATGGCCCACAATTTCCCGGTCCAACCCGCGGGCAGGTTCGAGGCGGCCTGAATCGAGACTCGCGCCGATGCTCGGTTCTCTTCGGCGGCGCGCCTAGCGATGTTCGCGGTCGAATCGTCGCTATGATCATCGACGACCACGACGGAAAATTCCCCGGGATAGTCTTGCGACACAAGTCCAGTCACCGCGCGACCAATCGTCTCTGCTTCATTGCGAGCCGGTACTACAGCCACGACGTGCGGCCACGCGACACCGTCAGGCAATTCAGCACCGCCAGTCTCAACGGTAGACCGGTCCGCATCGAGCGTGCCGACGCGCCAAAACCAGCCGCGCCCAAAAAACAAATGCAGCCATATCGCTAGCGTAATGATTCCGAGGACGTTGGCAATGTGAGGGTGAAAAAGGGGCGTCATCGAGTCATCGCCGGAGTCACTTCTCGGGTTTGGTCCCGGGTTTGGCCGGTTTCCCGAACTGCGCCGAGCGCACGATCCCCGCGCCTTCTTTCACAACGATCAACTGATTGGGCTTGACGTCCTTCAACGTATCGACCGCGCCGCTGGGCCAGTGGATTTCGAGCAGTTCGACCTTGTCGGCTTTTCCGATGCCGAAATGAACGCGCAAATCATTTTGCGAAATGTAGCTGCCGCCGCTGCGCACTTCGTCAATTTGCTGGTGCGGCTTCGTTTCTCCGGGAGGGTGCGTGACGCAGCGGAGGCGCGCGCCGATTCCGCTGCGGTTCGATTTTGTGCCGATGGTTTTTATTTTCAGCCAATTATTTTCCAGGCGCGAATCGCAGCGCAGCAACTGAGGGAAATCGTTGACCGTGTTGACGACCACGTCGATGTCGCCGTCATTGTCAAAATCGCCGAAGGCAGCGCCGCGCGACGCTACGGGAGTCATGATTCCCGTGCCGCCTTGCGAGGACACGTCCTCAAAATGGCCGTTGCGCAAATTGCGATACAACAGTTTTTGCTGCGGGTAGCCCGCTTCGGTGCGCAATTGTTCGACTTCGGGGTACACGTGGCCGTTGCAGATTAAAATGTCCGGCCAGCCGTCGTTGTCCATATCGAAAAAGCCGCAGCCCCAGCCGAGAAACTGCGTGTGTTTGCCGAGGCCGGCGGGGAAGGTGGCGTCCTCGAAATTGCCGGCGCCGATGTTGTGGTAGAGCGACGGAGTGTCTCCCGCGAAATTCGTTTTGACGATGTCGAGGTTGCCATCGAGATCATAATCCGCGGCGGAGACGCCCATACCGGCTTGAGGTTTGCCGTCCGCGCTGAGGGCGCAGCCGGCTTCCATGGCGACGTCGGAGAAGGTGCCGTTCTTTTTGTTTTGGTAAAGGGCGCTGGCCGTCGAATCGTTCGCGACATAAATGTCGGGCCAGCCGTCATTGTTGAAATCGGCGGTGAGCACGCCGAGGCCGAAAGTTCCGTTGGCTTGCAAGATTCCGGCGCGCTCGGAAACGTCGGCGAACGTGCCATCGCCGTTGTTGTGAAACAGAATGTTTTTTCCGCCGAGCAATCCCGGCGGGCCGCACGCGACGAGCACGCCTTTGTAGTTGCATGGGCCCGATTCGGGGAGCGGCGCGGTGGCTAAGTCCATATCGATATAGTTCGCGACGAAAAGATCCAAGCGCCCGTCGCG
>DASXMM010000550.1:0-9527 GCA_036495665.1 Candidatus Acidiferrum sp.
CTGCGACAGGGTAAACGCCAGAAACGCGCCCACGGCATATAGCGGAATAAGGTTGTCCGTGACGCCGCCAAAGGCAATCAACAAAACACACGTCAGTACCGCTAAAACCATGATCCCGTAGGTGTAAACGAGGCGCCGGCCGCGATAGCCAAAAACGTGTGGCAGATAATTATTGGAGGCGATCGCCTTGCACAGCCGTGGGAAGTCCGCGAACGCCGTATTCGCGGAAAGCGAAAGCACCAAGAGAATCGAAGCAATCGTCAAATAGTAAAAAATACCTTTTCCAAAAACAGCCGCGATCAGCATGGAGAGCAAGCTCTGGTAACCGGGCTTGCCGGGATCGGTCGCGGCGATGCCGTATACCTTGACGAGATAAGAGATTCCCGCGAGCAAGATAGCCAAAAGAAAAATAATGACGGTCAGTGCGCGCTGGGCGTTTTTGACGGCGGGCTCGCGAAACGCTTTCACGCCGTTGCTGACCGCCTCCACCCCCGTTAGCGCCGTGCACCCGCTGGAGAACACTTTCAAGAGCAGCCAGTAGCTGACCGCCGCGGTGACAGGGGGTGCGGCCGGCAAAGTCGCCAGCGGCGTCGGATGCCCGCTGCTGAGCAGCGTCCGTATCAATCCGCCGACAATCGTGATCAGCAGCGTCCCGACAAAAAGGTACGTTGGCGCCATAAACACGACACCGGCTTCGCGCACACCGCGCAAATTGATGATCGTAATGATCACTAGAATTGCCACGCAAATCGACACGGTGTGGGGCAAAAGAGAAGGAACCGCAGAAACCAAAGCACCGACGCCGGCTGAGATTCCGACCGCAGCCGTGAGGATGTAATCCGTCAGGAGTGCAGCCGCGGCGAGCAAGCTGGGATTCGCGCCGAGATTGAAGCGCGCGACGGTGTACGACCCGCCACCCGATGGATAGGCCGCAATTGTCTGCCGGTACGAGAAATAAACGATGATCAGCAAAGTGATGATCGCGGCGCTGATGGGCACGATGTACCGCACGCCCATCAGCCCCAGCGGAATCAGCAAGCTGAGAGCGGCTTCCGGCCCGTAAGCCGCAGAGCTAAGACCGTCCAGCCCAAAAATGGGGATCCCCTGCGACACGCCAATCTGTTCGGCGCGTTCGTCAGAGGTCTTGATGGGCTTACCAACGAGTAGGTCGAGGATGTTCATGGAGGCTCGGCGCGATTGTGGGCGTTTTTAGAGCCTCCATTTGTATCGAGATAAGAAGGAATGTCAACCATGGAGGAGGGCAGCGACGGACGAGCGGTAGGAGGCGGCTGCCGTTTGCAAGGAAACAGCCGAGAATGGCTGCCGTGCCGAGAGTAAATAGACCCAGCCGGCTGGCCAGCTTCAAATTGCCGCGTCTTCCGCGAAAGTCTTGCGACGATGAACTGGCGGGAGATTTTTCCCGGTTCGAGATAGAATTCGTTGATGTACCCATCTCTTGAACCGACTAGATCTTTGCAGATTGATGGCACTCTTTCGGAAAAGCTGACGCACCAGGCGCGATCTCAGGAGGTTCCCGCCGCGAGATGCATCTCTCTCGGAATATTCCCGGCATTGATTTACTTGTTGCTTTCCGGAGTCGCCAGCGCGCAAGCGCCGAAAGCAATTCTGCAGGCTGACGAGCGCTACAAAGTTGACATTCTCGTTGTCGTGGCTCATCCAGATGACGAAGGGGCCGCGACGCCCTATTTGGCACGGGCCATCGATGAGGGCAAGCGAGTCGCGGTCGTTTACGGCACGCGGGGCAGCAGCGGCGCGAATGAAGCGGGCGCGGAACAGGCTACGGCGCTTGGCGAGATCCGCGAAATTGAAGCGCGCCGCGCCAACGCCGTGCTGGGCATCGACAAAGTGTGGTTTCTGGGCGGGAAAGACACGGCGTCGCAAGATGTTTTGCAATCGCTGGCGGACTGGGGTCACGGGATGGCGCTGGAAAATCTAGTGCGCCTCGTACGATTGACACGGCCCGAAGTGATCCTGACGTTTTTGCCGGGGACGTTCATTGGCGAAGATCACGGCGACCATCAGGCTTCGGGCGTTCTCGCGACCGAGGCGTTTGATCTCGCGGGCGATCCGACTGTGTTTCCCGAGCAAGTCTCGGCGCCTCTGCGAAGGCTGGAGCCGTATCTTGAGAATCTTCGTCCCTGGCAGACGAAGAAGATTTATTACTTTCCGGACGCAGATAAGGAAGATATTTTTCGAGACAAGGGTCCGAAGTATTCCGTGACCGAAATGTCCAAATCAGCGAAACAGCCTTACTGGCGCATCGCTCTGGAATCGTTTCGGCGGCACGAAACCCAAGCCAAGGGTTTCATCGACTCGCTCTCCAAAATGGACGAGGCGCAGATCGAGAAAATGGTCACTTCGGATAGTTTCTGGAGCAGCGGGATCAGTTTCGTGCGCGGCAAGTCGCTCGTGGGTGGAAGCGTGACGGGAGACGTGTTTGAAGGCATCGCGCCGGGCGCGATTCCTTTTGCGGGGCCGCAAGTCTCTTCCGCTGCTTCAAAACCTGAGGTCTCCATCGAACTCGCCGGACCTTGGGGTTACTACGCCGAATTTCGCCGCGCGCACGGACTCATGCATTTGCCCCATCCGGAGCCACCGGAAATCGCGTTGCAAGCAGGAACGGATATGGTGATTCCCTTGTGGCTGCGTAATGCGAGTTCGTCGGCGCAGGAGATTACTCTCACTGTGAATTTGCCTGCTGGTTGGACGGTTGAGAGCGGCGGCGGGAAATGCATCGTTGCGGCAAACCAGACTGCCGCAACACGAATCGAAACGAAGCTGCCTTTGCTCGGCGAGACAGCAGGATCGAAGGCGGAGCCGCAGGAAGTGAGCGTGCGAGGGGAGTCCAACGGCAAAGTGATCGGGGAGGTGAAGATACACGTCGAATTGCGCAAGCGCGCTTTGCCGGAATAGAGAGCGTCAGATTTTTTTAGCGCGCGCAGACTCCAGAGCTTCCCATTGAGCTTCAGGCAGCATGAGCAAGTCATTGAATTCTCCCGCGCCGCGAAGCCACTGGCCGCCGTCAATCACCACGCACTCTCCGTTGATGTATTCCGCCATGTCGCTGAGTAGAAACGCGGCCAGGTTGGCCAGCTCATCGTGACGTCCGAAACGCTTCATGGGGTGCTTATCCTTGGAATGCTCCTCAAATTGCCGCGAAGGCATGAGGCGCGACCATGCGCCCTCGGTGGGAAACGGGCCTGGCGCGATGGCATTCAGCCGGATGTGATACCTGGCCCACTCGACGGCTAGCGAGGTAGTCATTGCCAGCACGCCGGCTTTCGCGCACGCGGACGGCACAACGAAACCAGAGCCGCTGTTGGCTGAGGCGTAAGTCGTTACGACGCTCAGCACATTGCCGCCAAGCTTCTGCGCGATCCAACGCTTGGCGAAAGCTTGTGTGCAATGAAACGAGCCGTTGAGCACGATCCCGACAACAGTGTTGAACGCGTTGGGCGAAAGTTTTTCGGTGCGCGCGATAAAGTTTCCAGCCGCGTTGTTAACGACCGTGTCGATACGGTCAAACTGCTGCTCGGCTTTTTCTGCCGCGGCTTCAACCGCGCCATAATCACGGACATCGCACGTGGTGTGCGCGGCCGAGCCTCCGGCGCGGTGAATCTCTGCGGAAACTTCCTTGAGCGGTTCTTCGCGGCGGCCTACCAGGAACATACGAGCGCCAAGCTCCGCAAATCGCAAGGCCATGGAGCGGCCCAAACCGGTTCCACCACCTGTCAAGAAAATCGCCCGGCCTTTTAAGAGGTTCTGTTGAAACAGAAGTCACCGCCTTGGAGGAAGTTTGCCGGTTCGGAACTGTCCGGGCGGGGCAATTCTAGTGCATTCAGGGTTCTTATGCATCCTTGTCCAACATCGGCGAAATTTCGCGTTCGCGAAACTAATTTGGTTTCATTTCGGCGGGGATGGGCCGGCCCAGGACTTTTGCGTATTCGGCGGCAAACAGCGGGCTGTCTGGAAATTCCTCGGTCAGCTCATGCAAAAGCTTTTTCGCCAGCTCGTTTTGCTTTTCACGGCGCGCCGCCAGCGCGAGAAGAATTTTGGCAAACGGCTCGAGGTAGCGGCCTTTGTCGGCGGTTTTTCCAACCAATTCCATACCAAGTTTTTTATCGCCATGAATGCCGCCAAACATCAGAACGAAGCGAACGCCGCCCGAAAGGCAGCCGATGATGTAATCTGCCGAACCAGGCGCGACCCATGCATCGTTCGCGTCGGGGCGCTGCGCGAGCAGCAGCTTGGCGTGCTCGTTGGCTTCCTTCATGCGCTTGAGGCCCTCGACGTGTTTTTTCTGAAGGATGCTGTCCGAGTTGGATTCCATGCCGGCGGCGAGCGTCAAAGCAAAGAGGGCGGCAGCATCGTTCTTATCTTTGACGAGGCGGGTGTAGGAGAGTCTGCGGGATTGTGCCAATTGAGCGTCGAAATTCTTCAGGCGTTCGGGATCGGGCTTACCCTCGATGCCTCGAAGGAACTTCTTGTCGTCTAGAAAAAAATCGCTGGTCATCACACCCTGGCGGTAGAACTCTTCGAAAAGATAGCTGGCCGCGGTGGCGACGAAACCGAATGGATCGTCGGGGTGTTCGGTGGTCCAGGCAGAAAAGTTTTCGCGGGCTTCAGGATATTTCTGAACGTAGAGCAGACGGAAGCCTTCCTTCAGCTCAGGAACCTCAGTGAAAGCGGAGTCGCTGCCATCAGCGACGGTGGTTTGTGGGCGGGAGATACAGGGGGCGAGGAGAAAAAAAAGTGCAAAGGTTGGAAGCCGACGCGATACTCTCATCTTTTTTCAGAAACGCGTTCAGCAAGCAACTTCAGAATACACCGGGAATGAATCTTGGCTTGTTGGCCATGGTGGCTCGATACTCGGGGTTGGCCAAGAGGACGCGCTCTTCGGTGGAGAGGCGCATCGAGAGTACGGCGATGTGCGCGAGCGAACCAACGAGGGCAGTAATCCACGCGGTATGAATCAGAGGCAGAGCAAACATCTCGGCAAAGACCGCGGCGTAATTCGGGTGGCGAACGTAGCGAAACGGGCCGGAGGAGATGACGCCGAGGCTGGTGGAGTCCATCACCTGAACGTTCCAATGATCTCCCAGCGTGCGAATTACCCACCAGCGGACGACATTTGCCGCCAGGAAGATCACAAACATGACCGCGGCGAGAATAGGAATGAACGGGCGGCGAAGCAGAACAACTTCGAGGGCCGCCCCGATCAGCACGGCGGTGTGAAGCAGGACCATCCAGCGGAATCTGGGTTCTTCAACCTTTGCGGCGCCGCGCGCGATCATCTCTTGCTGATGGCGGCGCGAAATTTGCAGCTCCACAATACGCAGCAGAGCGACGGCCACGAGCAGGCCGAGAAACGCGATGACGCTCAGTTCCATTGCAGGAGCAGAAACTCGGCGCTGAAACCCGGGCCGAAAGCGGCCGCCATCGCGTATTCGCCGGATTTCAGCGGGCGCTTTTCCAGCCACTCCTGAAGAATGAAAAGAATGGTAGCGCTGGAGAGGTTGCCGACGTTCGTGAGGATGTCCCAGGAGGGTTGGGTGTCGCACTTGCACAGTCTCAATTCCTTTTCGACATTCCCAAGCAGACGCGCGCCGCCGGGATGAAGAATCCATCCTTTGATGTCTTTCTGCACCCGGCCATTGCGCTCGAGGAATCCATCCACGAGCCCGCGAATTTTGGCGCCGATCATTTCCGGGACATCTTTGGAAAGCAGGATGTGAAAACCCGAATCGCGCAGGTCGAAACCCATGGCGCCCAGGGAATCGGGAAACGTGTACGTTTCGGAAACGAGGATTTTGGGCCCCTTCTTCGCCGTACCGCTTACCAGGACCGCGGCCGCACCGTCCCCGAACAAAATCGAAGAGATTAGATTTGCCTGCGAGATATCCTTACGCTGAAAAGTGAGCGAAGGGAGCTCGACGGCGATGATCAGAACGTTCCCGCCGGGGTTGGCTTTCAAATAGTCCGCCGCGCGGCTCAGGGCCACCGCTCCGGCCGCGCAGCCGAGTTCCGTAAAGGGCATCCGGCGCACGTTCGAGCGAAAGCCCATAAGATTGATCAGGTGCGCGTCGAGGGACGGAATCATAAATCCCGTGCAGGAGACGGTGATGATGAGGTCCACTTCGTCCGGGCGCAGGCCGGCGCGCTCCAGACACTTTTCGGATGCTTCGCGGCCCAGCTTTATTGCATGCTCGATGTATTCCTCGTTCGTCTTCGATAACGCGCGCGGCTCGACAGTATATTCGATGGGAAAGATCGAGTAGCGCTGGTGAACTTGCGCGTTGTCGACAATCGACATCATCGCTTCGAGACGGCGCTCCGGGATGTCGAATACTCGTCCCATGTAGTACTTCACGTTTTCCCGAGTCATGATGTACGGCGGGAGCGCCGTTGCCGTCGCTGCTATCGTGCAGTGCGAGTTTGCGGCCCCATTCGACGGTCCAATATTCACGGATTCCACCTTTTCATCGGTCTGAAAGCTCCGCCCGAGAGCGCTGCCAGTTTGCTAAGCCATTTTGTTGCAACGGTTCAGCGGCAGATTGAACATGAGCGCTAAACTCTACAACATTCCCTGCGCGGGGAACAGTTTAGTTTGAGTAATTTTCAACTTGAGACGTTGCCCAGCCGCATGGTCCGATACCGTACATATCCAATTTATGCTTGTGTGACGCGTTTGTAAAATCCTCATCGGGCTCTGGGGTATGCTTTTACGCACCATGAACAATTGCAAACGCTCGCGGATTTTAGCGTTCCGAAGGCTTATCGCATCCTTGGGGGTGTTAGCGGCTTTGCTTCTCGCCGCCGGTGCGCTCGCGCAGGAGCAACCGCCGCTTCTTCTCGTTATGATTTCCGTGGACGGCATGCGTCCACATTACATTACCGCAGCCGATGCGCATGGCGCAAAGGTGCCAAACCTGCGACGGTTTCTCAAGGAAGGGACCTACGCCGAGGGAGTCGTGGGCGTCGTGCCAACAGTGACCTATCCGAGTCACACAACTCTCGTAACGGGCGTCTGGCCGGCGAAGCATTGGATTTTCGCCAACACGACGTTTGATCCGCTACGGCAGAACCAGGGCGGCTGGGATCGGTACACGGAAGATATTCATGTGCCGACGCTTTGGCATGTTGCCGCCGCGGCTGGGCGGACGACCGCGAGCATTCAGTGGCCCGTGACGGTTGGCGCCTCGCATATCACTTGGGATATTCCGGAGTTTTGGCGAGCGAGCACGCCGGGCGATGCCAAGCTGCTGCGTGCGCTTTCGACACGGGGGGTTGCTGGACGAAGCGAAGGCGAAGCTAGGCGAAGTGCTTGCCGTTGCGTTGCGTTGCAGCGCGCTGCTATGTAGATCTGCCGTTGCCGCGAATTTAACGCAGGCCCACCATGCCTTTGACGGATTCGATGAGTTTCGCCGAGTCGTAGCCGACGCCATCTTTGAAGACGAGCTCTACTTTCTCGATGTCCTTGATGTTGGCCGATGGGTCTCCTTGGAGTACCACGATGTCGGCCGCCTTGCCCACAGCGAGCGTCCCGATTTTATCCAGCTCACCGAGAAATTCAGCACCGTTGGACGTCGCGATGCGAATGGCTTCCACGGGTGTGAAACCTGCTTCCACGAGCAGTTCGACTTCGCGCTGGTCTCCAAATCCCGCGATCACGCCGCCATAACCCGTCGGATCGAGACCCGCGAGTAACAATCCGCCCTGCTTAGAAAATTCGTGCTCGAATTCCAGTTCTTTCTTGAAAATTCCTGGCGCGTAGGAAGTTGCTGCGTTATCGGAAACTCGCGCGCGTCTCGATAAATAGGCAATCCGCGCTTCGGGAGTCATGGCGTCCAACACGCGCGCATCCAGCGGCGCACGACCCGGAACGGAAGTCTCAAAAACGGGGAGCGTGGAAGTGACCGCGACGTGATGCGCGATCAAATCGTGAATCATGTCCTGCATTGGCTTGCTCGCGATGTCCACCGAGAGCAGCGCTTTTGCGGCGACTTGCGGATTTGGGCAGACGCCCGGCTTTTTGTCCGGTAAAAACTCTGTGTCCACTTCGATGCCGTGCTCCAGATCGTCAATGCCGATGGCTGCCGCTTCGCGGAAGCCGATCGAACAAAGATGCCCTGTGACTTTGATCCCGTGTGCATGCGCTGCTTTCACGGCGGCGGCCAGTTCGTCGGGCGTTATGTTCATATATGCCTTGAACGAAGTGGCACCGCGAGCGATCCAAAATTCGACCATCTGTCGCGCGTCCTCGGCGTCCTTGAGCTGATGCATTTGGAGCGCGAAGGCGCCTTCGCCTTCAAGGTAGGGCCCCGTGACATGAATTTTCGGTCCTGCCAGCTTTCCTGCGTCAATCGCTTGTTTGAGCTCGAGGTCCGAATATGGTTCGAGGCTGCCAGTGGTTCGAATCGAAGTGACACCTCCGGCAAGATAAAGCCGCGGGAAACTCGATGCATGTTCGGGATAGAGCGGCAGCCCGCCACCCGGTGACGGATAAAACATGTGATCGTGCATGCCCACGAGTCCGGGAATCAGAGTGCGGCCGCCGAGATCGAGCACTTTTGCGCCATCGGGGATTTTCGTCGACGCCGCATCGCCGAGCGCGGCAATTTTTCCGTCGGCGATGATGAGCGTTTGATCTGCGCGTGGCGCCGCTCCCGTGCCGTCCACCAAACGCACATGCGTCAGGGCGATGACGGACGCGTCTTCCTTTACGAAAGCGGTCACTGCGGGCGAAAGCTTGGGTTTTGACTGGCTCGACGAGATAGCTGGCAAAAGCAGGAGGCACAGAATCGAAAGCAAAACTCGTCGCATGGGACTCCGCATGTGAATTCGTAAGAAACTTCGCATCGAACTGCCTCGCGCGCCACGAATGTTCTGGCGCGTTGCAGTCTAATCACAGCGTCGCATCAACACAAGAGGTGCATGTTGGGTCAAGCGCGCGTCAAACGCCTCCACCTAAAACGTCGCTCCCGGATTCGTGATAGATTTTTGTTCTATCGAGGTGAGCGATGCTCCAGATCTTCAGACAAATATTGTGTGCGGGGTTTGCGGCGGCAGGCCTGGCGGCCATTCCCTGTGTTGCTCAGCAATCGCCCACAGCCGGAGCCAAAGAAGGCGACTTCGTCCTTCACAATTTTCAGTTTCATTCGGGCGAGTCGCTGCCCGAACTGAAACTGCACTACACGACGCTGGGCAAACCGGTGAAAGACGCGGCGGGACACACAACCAACGCCGTGCTCATCCTTCACGGAACCGGAGGCACTGGCCAACAATTCTTCGCGCCGCAATTCGCAAACGTGCTCTTCCGCCCCGGCCAGCTTCTCGACACAGCGCTCTACTACATCATTCTTCCCGACGGGATCGGCCACGGAAAATCCTCCAAGCCCAGCGACGGCCTGCACGCGCATTTTCCGCAGTACGACTATGACGATATGGTCGCCGCGCATTACCGGCTTCTCACCGAAGGCCTCGGCGTCAACCACGCACGCCTCGTG
>DASXMM010000551.1:0-10977 GCA_036495665.1 Candidatus Acidiferrum sp.
CGCTGACGCGTCGCTTCTCGACAGCTACGAACCCGAACGAATCGCATTCGCGCGACGCTTGGTATCGACCACGGATCGCGCTTTCACGGGCGTAACCAGCTCCAGCGCATTCGCCCGGCTCGTGCGGCTCCACATCGTGCCACTCTTGGTGCCGGTCCTCTTCAAGCTCAGAGCGTCGCGGCGCTTCTTGTTTCGCACAGTCTCGCAGACAGCGATCCATTATCGCGGCAGCAGCCTAAGCGAGGGCCGCGCCGGGGGTCTTCACGGCGGCGACCGCTTACCGTGGGTAAAAATGACGACGGGGCACAGTGGCGAAGCCAAAGACAACTTTGCGCCGCTAACTTCGTTAGGGTGGCAGGTCCACGTGTATGGCGACGCCACAGCCGAGATCCATGCTGTGTGCGAGCAGCGAAAATTGCCCCTACATGTCTTCCCCTGGATGCCGACGATGAGTAAAGCAGGATTGAAGCGCAGTGCGCTCTATCTCGTACGTCCTGACGGTTATATTGGAATGGTGGATGGCGGCAGCCACGCGTCCGCTATTGGCGCCTATCTGGATGGGCGCAGGATCAAGCTTCCGTGATAACCCCGCAGCAAAATATTTCGGCGTGGCAACTCGTTCGTTAGCGCTGAGGCGCGCTTTCGGCGGGTTTGAGTTGAGAAGCAGATTCTCTATCTGCTTCGGCTTCGAAGCGCACGAGTCTGCGCATACCGTTGATGGCAGCTTGCGCGCGGTGAACCTGCTCTTGAATATCTTCGACCGTGTGGCGCTCCTGGGGCGTAAGAGCAGGGCTGTCGCGGAGTAGCTCGGCGTAACCGAGAAGTGCAGTGAGCGGGTTGCTGATTTCATGCGTCGCGCCAAAAGCCAAGCGTCCCAGGGCCGCCATACGTTGCGATTGCACGATCTGATTTTGCACAAGCTTGAGGCTTTCGAGGGAAGACTCGGTCAAGCCGATTAAGTGCAGAAGCTCGCGATCCATGGAAGTGAGCTTGAGGAACGTCAATGTGCCCAGAAAAATCATGGCGCCGAACGTCAGGCGCAGTCGAAAAATTACGATAGGTTGGGGGTTGTGATGGTCGAAGGCTGCCAAGAGAGCCAGGAGAGGGAGAGAGAGAGCGCCGATCATGGCTAACCGCGAACTCCATAGCCCCGGGTTCTGGACCGAGTGGGGCGCATCCGTCCCACTGGTTTGCGGTTCCAGTCTTTCCCCCAGAGCCGCGGCGACGGTGAGCAAGCCAAGCGAGAAGCCCCACGGCACATCGTAGAAACTGCCGGTGTAGTAGACGCCGCGGTCAATGAAAATGTTTTGCAGAAGGCTGCCAGCGGCGAAGATGCACAGGGCATAAAAAAACTGCCGATAAAATCGTTTCCAGAGACCTTCGCTTGTTACATAGAGCGCTCCCACGGCCACCAGCGTCACGCAATGTTCGGCGAGGGCAAGGCTGTAATACACCGGATTGTAGTTGGGGTAGCTCTTGATCACGAACATCCAGGGCGAAGCAAAATAAAGGTAGAGACATACCCACCAGAAAAACAGAAGGAAAAAGTCGCGACTGCGGAATTGCAGATACCCGGAAGCGAATTCCGTCTGCGGCCTAAGCGCCAGAGCAGCCAGAGTGGGAACCAGGGCTAGGAGAAAAAGCCCGTCGCCGGGCACAGAATTTGGAGCCGGACGGCGGAGCACAACATCGTAGAAAAACCAGACGAACTGCGAGACAAACAGGATGCCGAACCCTATTTCGTTCAAGCCCCAAAACAAGCGAACGGTTCCGCTGGATTGACGCCGATTTCTGCCGAAAGAGAACATCACGACCAGAGCGAGAAGACAGGGGAAGGTGTCGCCAAGCGCAGTAAGGATTGTACCGGGTGGCAAAAAAAGGGCGGCGGCGACCTGCGCTATCACCAGAGCCAGCGCGATCCGTGTCCAAAGCGTATCGATAGTTCGAAGCAATTCGGCGTCTCCAGATGTTCTCAGGAAGTTTGGGTGACTGGCTCAACGACTTCAACGACGGCGACTGGAACGAGCAGTTTGAAAACCGCCCCTCCTTCGGGGCGATTCCAGCACTCGATCACGCCGCCATGTTGGCGAATGATTCCGTAGCAGGTGCTAAGCCCAAGCCCAACGCCTCTGCCGATTGGCTTCGTTGTATAGAAGGGCTCAAAAACGCGGCGCGGATCCTTTAGCCCCGGGCCCGTGTCCGAAAATTCGATTTCCACGGATTCTTTTCGCGCTCTGAGGGCGATTTTGAGAAACCCCGCACCGATTCCTTCCATCGAGTCGATCGCGTTCGCGATGATATGCAGGAAAACTTGAACCAGTTGATTAGCGTCGCCCTCGACCAGAGGCACAACGTCGTTCTCGAGAATCTCGACTTGCACGTTGTGGCGCCGCTCGGCGCGCGCCAGGGTCACAGCTCTTTCCAGGAGCGGCCTGACGTTTACCTGGGATCGATGTAGAGGAAGCTCCTGCGCAAAACTCAGCATGCTCTCGACCAGATTGTTCGTGCGCAGGGCGGATTCTTGTATTTTTGCCGTCATCTTTTGACGACTAATGTCGACGGAGGGCGGTCCGAGGGCCTCGATATCCTTTCCCACTACAATCATGGCCCTATTGATCTCGTGAGCCACTTGCGCGACCAGTTTGCCCAAGGATGCCAGCTTTTCGTTCTGTACGAGTTGGTCCTGGAACTTCTTGAGGTCCCGGTAAGCAAGCGAAGCGTCCCGCAATTTGCCGGCAAGCTTGAAGTTCAGGAGGTCTTGCTTCACCAAGAGAAGAAGCGTTACCAGCAGCATCGTAAACAGAGTTAATAGAACTCGAAAATGCCGCACCGGATCTTGTGGGTCTCCGCTGGTGACCAGCCAGATACCAATGGCCGGAGTCGCGAAAGTGGCAACCATGGAGAGTCGCGCGACCCAAAGCGCGGGTCTTTTTATGGACCGCTGTTGGTCTTCAGGCTGTTCCGAACCGCGGGTGAGCGGCAACTGGGAATCGACGTTGGTGGTTATCGAGATGATGCAGAACCAAGCCATAGCCGCGGTAAGAGGAACGTCGTAAACGCTTCCTGTGTAGTAGCGGCCCGAGCCGATGGCCTTGTTGAGCAGAATAGAAGCGACGGCATAGAGCGCTGAGGCGCCAAAAAAGTGCGAGTAAAAGGAACGCCAGGGGCCGCGGCTTCGAATGACCACAACTGCGAGAATCACGAGGAAAGATAAATTCCCCAGGGCATCCACGATATCGGAGTTGCGGTTGTAACTAGCCAAATCGTTTCCAGCGAATCGGTAGGCCATGGCCCAGAAGAGAAAGACATACGCCCAGTAAACGAGCAGGGAAGCGAGGTCGAGAATTCCCAGCAGGCGGGGACGTCCGGGCATGTCATTGTTGGGCTCGAGCGCAAGTGCGGCGATCATCGGAACCAGTTTGATGAAAAGCAAGAACTCGCCGATGGGAATGGAAGGGACGGGAACGTTTCGCAAAACCTCGTAATAAGTCCACAAAGACATATTCATCGACCAGGCGCCGAAGCCAAACGCGAGCAAGAGCCAGAACGCGCGGCGCGTACCGCGCGTCGAAAACGCTTTCGCGCCAAAGAAGAGCGTGGCCGTAGCCAGGAGGAAGAATTGGGTCAAATCTCCGAAGGCCGTGAGCCAGTAGCTGGGCCGGGCAAGAAGGGAGGAGGCGGCGAGCAGGACGGGGAGTGCGAGTGCGAAAGCCGCGAGCGCTCTCCTGCTGGAGAAATTCCAGCGACTTGAGCGGATGTGGATTTGGCTGGTCGCTTCCTGCACACACACACCTATCTGGGGCCAAATCGCAGGCGCAGCACTAACCAACAGCCCGTTGTGCTGGTCTTTTGTCCCGGGAGTGCTTGTCTCTATTCTGCTTGGTCCGGGCACTTAAGCTGGAACAATTGTTGTAGTGAATCACACAATGAATACATGTGGTCTCTTATTCCTTCAGCCGGCGTACGCAGGAAATTGGCATTCGCACAGCGCTGGGCGCCCAACGCTCCCACATTTTAGGGCTGGTTCTGAAGGAGGGAATGGGGATGGGCTTATCGGCACGACCGCGGGAATCGTTTTGTCCTTCGTGCTGTTTAGGGCTTTGGGCTCCGTACTGTACGGCGTTAAGTCCACCGATCTGGTGACATTATCTACCGTGTCGGCCATGCTTCTTGCGGTGGCGTTTGCGGCGCACTATGTTCCGCGCTGCGTGCGGCTCGCGTCGATCCCGTTGTTGCTCTTCGTGAGCAATAAAGAGGCGATGAAGGCTACTTCACGGTCACGTCGTCCTTCAACTTGTCGTAGGCTGAGGGCGTCAGGATTTTCTTGCTTACCAGGTCGTGGCTGTCGTGATAGGGACGGCCGACGATGATGCGCCGCGCTTCATGCTTGCCGATGCCCGGCAGTTCGGTGAGGTCCTCCTCTGTGGCGGAGTTCAGATCGATCTTTTTCTGCTGACCGTTTTCCCAGCCTTCTTTGGCGCCATCTACTGCAGCTTTTATTTCGCGGCCCGCCTCTTCAATTTTCGGCTTGGCTTCGGCGGCGGCTTTTGCCGCTTGCTCGCGGATTTCACGTTCGCGCTCGGCGGAATCGCCTGAGCATCCGGCAGCGACCAGCGCCACGGCTGACGCAAGACTCGCTATCGCAGCGTATCGATGCATATTCATGGCAACTCTCCTAGTGCCTCCAATCGTGGACCTCTTTTCTGGCTTCTGTCCATCCGCAATTTTGCTTATTTCTGGCCCTTCAGGAACGTGCCCTTTTCCAAGTCCCTAAAGGCTTGCTGGAGCTGTTCCTGGGTGTTCATCACGATGGGCCCATACCATGCAACCGGCTCTTCGAGCGGTTTGCCCGACACCAACAGAAAACGGATCCCGTCGTCTCCGGCCTGCACTACGACCTCGTCGCCGCGGTCAAACAAAACCAGCGAGCGATTGTCGGCGGCTACCGGTGGCGTCGTGTCGAGCCAACCCACGGCCTCTGTGGGTACAGCGAGAGGCTCTGAGGCGTTGCAGAACTTTCCTGATCCGGCGAATACATAGGCAAAGGCGTGTCGCGTGGTGCCGACAGGCAACACTTTTCTGTGGCCCGGAGCAACGGACACATCCAAATACGTTGGTTCGGCTGCGATTCCATCGACGGGACCTGTCTTGCCCCAAAAATTTCCGCAAACTACGCGGACGTGTGTGCCGTCGTCGTCTTTTATCTCCGGGATCTCGCCAGACTTCACTTCTTGATAGCGCGGGGACGTCATCTTCAGCGAGGACGGCAGATTCGCCCACAGCTGAAAGCCATGCATGCGGCCTGCGTGATCGCCCTTGGGCATTTCCTGGTGAATGATGCCGCTGCCCGCCGTCATCCATTGCACGTCGCCCGATGCAATTTCGCCATGATTGCCCATGCTGTCGCCGTGTTCGACAGTTCCGGCGAGCACATAGGTTATCGTTTCGATGCCGCGGTGCGGGTGCCACGGGAAGCCCGCGAGATAGTCTTCGGGAACGTCGTTGCGAAAATCATCGAGCAAGAGAAACGGATCGAAGTCCGTTGTGTTTCCAAAGCCGAAGGCACGGCGCAGATGGACGCCGGCGCCTTCTGTGGTGGGCTTGGCTTTCACGAGTTTCTTTACGGGTCGAATCGACATTGGTCGCCTCCAGTGTTTGAATGCCTCTCAGGTGTCTCCGTAGACGGGCACGCTGGCGCCTTGGATTAATTTGCCCGCGTCGCTGCAGAGAAACAGGACCACCCGCGCGATCTCCTCGGGCCTTGGCCATTTTGCGAAATCGGCTTTCGGCATCGCTTTGCGATTCGCGAGGGTGTCGATGATGCTGGGTAGAATCGAATTTGCGCGCACGCCCGTGCCCTTAAGATCCGCTGCCAGGCAATCGATCATCGCGACGGCGGCGGACTTTGACGCCGCGTACGCCGAAGCGCCCGCTGCATGGTCGACTGCGGCTTTTGCGGCTACGTTCACGATCGCGCCATGGCCTTGCTTGACCATCACACGCGCCGCGGCACGTGCCAGGATGAAGCCGGCACGCAGGTTCAATGCAACCATTTGCTCGAAGATTTGTGTTTCCAACTCCCACAGTTTAATTCCGCCGGCGTAGCCGCCCACAGCGTTCACCAAACAATCGAGGCGTCCATGCCGCTCGACAATTCCGTCGATCAGTTTGCTGACCGCGCCTTCATCCGTGACGTCGACGCCGAATCCCTCGAGCGATGCACCCTGCATTTCGGCGAGTTTTGAGCTGGCGGCTTTCTTCAGCTCGTCGATATCCCCAGACCGCTGGAACGTGACCGTCACGTTCGCGCCCTCTTCGACGAACGCCAGGCTCACGGCGCGCCCCAGTCCGCCCGTCCCGCCCGCCACCAATACAACGTTGCCAGCCATTGGCGCTCCTCGATCGTTCGATGTCGCAGCCCGCAAGTTGATGCTATGTTTCGTTTTTCTCCGCGATTCGCCCAGCTCACGAATCTTGGCACACCACTACACACGGCTCAAGTCGCAGCCCTGGTACTCTACACGCTCTGAGGGCGGAACGATTTGCGCGCGAGTGAAACGGCCGCGCCTCTAGATTTCGGGAGCACGCGGCAGAACAGTCACTTCTTATTTTTGAAGAATCAGATTTCCAGAATCACCGGGAGGATCAAGGGCCGCTTGGAGGTTTGTTTGTTGATGTAGCGCTTCAGGTCGACGCGGATTTTTTCTTTGATGACGCCCCAGTCGGACTTCTCTTCGGCGTTGGATTGCTCGACAGTCTTCATGATGACTTCGCGGGCGCCGGCGATGAGTTCCTGGCCGTTATCGCTGAAGAGGCCGCGGGTGACGATTTCAGGCTGCGATTCCATTTTGCCGGTGTGTTTGTCGATGGCGATGATAGGAACGACCACGCCGTCTTCGGAGAGATGCTTGCGATCGCGGATGACTACATCTTCGATTTCTTCGAGGGAGCCGGAGTCAACGCAGACACGGCCGGCGGTAACGGGATCGCGGCGGCGGACGCCGTCTTGCGTGAACTCGATGCACTTGCCGTTTTCCAGCAGAAGAATTTCGCCGGAGACGCAGCCGAGTTGATGAGCAAGCGCGGCGTGACGGAAGAGATGGCGGTATTCGCCGTGAACGGGAATGAAATACTTCGGCTTGACGAGTTGCAGGACGAGTTTTTGCTCTTCCTGGCTGGCGTGGCCGGAAACGTGAATCGTGCCGGCGGAATTGTCGTAATAGACGAGCGCGCGTCGACGGAACATGTGGTCGAGCATGCGAAAAATGGCTTTTTCGTTTCCGGGGATAATGCGGGCGGAAAGGATGACGCTGTCGTTTTCGTCGACCGTCACGAAGCGGTGATTATCCACGGCGATGCGCGAAAGGGAAGACATCGGTTCAGCTTGGCTGCCGCTCGCGAGGATGATGATGCGCTTGGGATCGAAGGTGCGAATGTCTTGAGGACGGACGACCATGCCGTCGGGGATGCGCAAATAATTCATGGAGTGCGCAATCTCGACGTTATCGACCATGCTGCGGCCGACGAAGGCGACTTTGCGCCCGACGCGTCCGGCAACGTCAATCACTTGCTGGATTCGGTGGATGGAGGATGCGAAGCAGGAAAGAATGACGCGGCGCGGAGCGGACCGGCAAAGTTCTTCGATGCGCGGGACGATGGCGCGTTCGGACGGAGTGAAGCCGGGGCGCTCGACGTTGGTGGAGTCGCTGAAAAGCGCGAGGACGCCTTCGCTGCCGTAGCGGGCGAAGGTGTGAAGGTCGAAGGGAGCGCCGTCGACGGGAGTTTGATCGATCTTAAAATCACCGGTATGAATGATGACGCCAACAGGCGTGCGAACCGCGAGGGCGACGCAGTCGATAGTGCTGTGCGTGACGGGAATGAACTCGATTTCGTACGGGCCTATCTCGACGAGGCGACCTGGCGTGACTTCACGAAGCGTTGTGGACTCGAGGAGGCCTGCTTCTTCGAGGCGTTTCTTTACCAGCGCCAGTGTGAAGCGCGTGCCGTAAACCGGAACGTTTAGATCGCGAAGAATGTACGCGAGCGCACCGATGTGGTCTTCGTGGCCGTGCGTGAGGACAATGGCGCGAACGTGCTGGCGATTTTGTTTGAGGTAGGTGATATCGGGGATGACAAGATCGACGCCGAGAAGTTCAGATTCGGGGAACATCATGCCTGCGTCGATGACGAGAATGTCGTCACCAAGACGAAGGACCATCATGTTCATTCCAAATTCGCCGAGACCGCCGAGGGGGATTGCTAGTAGGGACTGCGTAGACTTACTCAAAGAAAGTTTATCTCCGTAATGTGCAGTCAAATCGTATCACAGTAGGATGACGGGCGTGCGTGCGCATGGTGCAGCAGAGGCGCGTGGTTAGCGGTCTCCGCCGCTGAAAAGATGAGCGATGAACACGAGGAGCACCGCGCCGACGGTGGCGGCGGCCAGCGAATAGAGAAAGCCTCCGCCGAAAATGCCGAGGCGCATGAAAATCCAACCGCCGATGAAGGAGCCGACGATACCAAGAATGATGTCGGTGATGCAGCCGAAACCCCGGCCGCGCGAGATTTTTCCCGCCAGCCATCCGGCGACGAGGCCGATGACGATCCAGCCCCAGAAACCGCTGGGGAGTGCGATCCAGACTCCGCGTGTCTCGAACAATGCGCTAAACGTTGTGGCAGACATTCAGCCTCCAAAAACTTCGATGCGTTTGGATGAGTAAAAGGCGTGGAGCAGTCTAACAAATTCGGAGCTACGATTCTTGTCTATCAGCTCCTGATTATTTAGCGCTTGGTTGCTGTTGCGTCATGCAATGAAGCGTGCCGAGGCCGAGGACGAGATCGCGGCAGGCGATGCCGACGATTTCGCGAGTCGGGAAGAGCTTGGCCAGGGTGTTCAGAGCGACGCGGTCGTTCGCATCGTTGAACGTGGGGACGATCACGATTTTGTTGGCGATATAAAAATTCGCGTAGCTGGCGGGAAGGCGTTGGCCATCGAAATAAACTGGCGCGGGCATGGGCAGTGTTTCTACTCGGAGATGGCGGCCCGCTTCGTCTTTCATATTTGTGAGCCGCGCGAGATTGTCCTGGAGTGGCGCATAGTTAGCATCGTTTGGATTTTCTTCGACTACTGTTGCTACGGTCGTGGAATCGACAAATCTCGCGAGGTCATCGACGTGGCCGTGCGTGTCGTCGCCGGCAATTCCATTTTTCAGCCAGAGGACGTTTGTGACGCCGAGATAGTTTTTGAATACTTCCGCGTAGTCTTCGCGTGTGAATCCAGGGTTGCGCTCCTGCGTCTTGCTGAGAAGGCATTCTTCCGTGGTGAGCAGGGTGCCGCGCCCGTTGACGTCAATGCTGCCGCCTTCGAGGACTACTCGACGCCCTTTGTGCATCGGCTGCCAGACTCTGCGCTTTAGTTTCTTGTTTGCGGCGGTCACGACTTGGGCGTCTTTTTTGTGATTGTCATATTTGGCCCAGCCGTTGAAGCGCCAGTTGGTGTAGGCGACTTCGCCGCTGGAATTCCTGACGCAGATGGGGCCGGAGTCGCGCATCCAGCCACGATCTGTGGGGATTAGGAAAAAATCTACCGCGCTTAGACTTGCGCCAGATTTTTTTAAGATGGTGCGAACTCGGGATTCGGCGGCGCGATTTTCGACGAGGAGATACACGCGCTCGACTTGGGAGAGGTGACGGACGATTTCGCCGAAGGCCCACGGGATTGGAGAAAATTTGCCGGGCCAGTCGGTGAGTTCATGGGGCCAGCCTAGCCACGTAGCTTCATGAGAGTCCCATTCCGCTGGCATCCGGAAGCCGAGGGAGTGAGGGGTTTGATTGGTGTGCGGATGTGTCAATCGGCAGACTCGTCGTGAAAGACCTTGGCGCCGGAAGCTTCCACCAGCGCTTCTCTTCCTTCGTAGTCCGGATGGCTTGGAAACTTAAGCACCCGACAACGAAAGTAGCGAAAATCCATAATCGGGATCTGTGCAAAATCGAAATAATCCAGAAATGCTAACGCGATATCAGTCGGGCCGACGACCATATCCTTTTCTTGATCCCAATAGCCCGATGTTTGGGCAGATCGATTGATGAGAATCAACGACCTCTCTGGAACAACCTTCAGAGTAGGTTTGGGGATGTCGTGATGGGCCGCCTCTCCTTCATAGGAAAGTTCGGCAAGGACAAGTGAATCAAATAGCAGTTCTCGAATTTGCCCGAAAACGTCCAAAGCACCACCTATGTCCTCTTGCTTAGAAAAGTAGACGTTCCATAGGTTCCGTGAACACTCGCGAAAGGTGTTCATCAATTCCGTGATGTCCCTCGTGGCCGCTGTGGGCCGCATAGGCTCCATAGGCTCCATAGATCTATTCGCCCAGCCAGCGGTTCAGGATGGGTTGATAGGCGTCGATGCGGCGGTCGCGGAGGAAAGGCCAGTTGCGGCGGGTTTCTTCGCTTTCGGCGGGGTCGCATTCAACGACGAGAATTTCTTCTTTGTCGTCGGAAGCTTCGGCGAGGATGCGGCCGAAGGGATCGGCGACGAAAGAGTTGCCCCAGAACTCGAGCCCCGCGTCTCCTTTTTCCGGTTTGCCTTCGTAGCCGACGCGATTCACTACCGCGACGTATACGCCGTTGGCGATCGCGTGCGCACGCTGGATAGTGCGCCATGCATCGAGCTGAGCCGCGCCGAATTGAGCTTTTTCGTGCGGGTGCCAACCGATGCTCGTCGGGTAGAAAATTACCTGCGCGCCTTGCATAGCAGTGAGGCGCGAGCCTTCCGGATACCACTGATCCCAGCAAATCTGAACGCCGATGCGGCCGTACGCGGTATCAAAATTTGGAAAGCCGAGATCGCCGGGCGTGAAATAAAACTTTTCGTAGTAGAGGGGATCGTCCGGAATGTGCATTTTGCGGTATTTGCCGAGGAAGGAGCCGTCGGCGTCGAGGACCGCGACAGTGTTGTGGTAGATGCCGGCGGCGCGG
>DASXMM010000552.1:0-5960 GCA_036495665.1 Candidatus Acidiferrum sp.
AATCAGCACGGAAGTCAGCAGCAGCGAAATAATTCCGACGGGAACGTTGATGTAGAAAATCCATCTCCACGAAAAATTGTCGGTAATCCAACCGCCGAGCCACGGCCCGATGGTCGGCGCCACGACAACGGCAATTCCGTAAACGGCAAACGCCATGCCGCGTTTTGAAAGAGGAAAAGTGTCGTTCAAAATCGCCTGTTCGCTAGGCTGCAATCCGCCGCCGCCCGCGCCCTGCAAAATCCGGAAAAGCACCAGCACGCCCAAGCTTGGCGCGAGCCCGCACAGAAACGAACTAACGGTGAAGACCGCTACGCAGGACATGTAAAACCGCTTGCGGCCGATCAATCCGGAAAGCCATCCGGAAAGCGGCAACACGATCGCGTTGGAAACGAGGTAGGAAGTCAGCACCCAGGTGGATTCGTCCGCGCCAGCCGACAAATTTCCCGAAATGTGCGGAAGCGCCACGTTGGCGATCGACGTGTCGAGCACTTCCATGAACGTTGCGAGCGTCACTGTGACGGCGATTACCCAGGGGTTGATCGACCCGTCCGGCATTCTCAGTTTGGCTAGTATTCTGTGTCGCATGGCGCGTTCAGCTATGGCTCTTTCGACCTCTACCTGGTATTACGTACAACGTTTGCCGACATTTCTTAATTCTTTATTCCGTCTCGAACAGCATTTTTTTCCGGACCTTTTTGCTGTCCGACGGCTTTTCTTGACGGTCCAGCTTGCGAGCCTCACTTTTGGTGGCCGCTACTTCGTGATGACGGTCGCGTCTACGTTCATGCCCGGCCGCAACACCGTCGAACCAACGGAGTCCTTGTCCAGCACAATCTTCACCGGAATGCGCTGCACGACTTTCACGTAATTGCCGGTCGCGTTTTCGGGAGGCAGCAGGCTCAACACTCCGCCCGTCGCTCCCGCGATCGAATCCACGTGGCCTTTGAAAGTCCGTCCGTACGTGTCCACTTTCACTTCCGCTTCCTGCCCGGGCTTCATGTATTTGAGTTGTGTCTCTTTGTAATTCGCCGTAACCCACACATCCTGCAGCGGCACCACCACCAGCAGGCCCTGGCCAGCCTGAACGATCTGTCCCGCCTCGACCTGCTTATGCGTCGCGACTCCGTCGACTGGAGCAATCACGCTGGTGTAGCTCAGATTCAGCATGGCCGCGTCGAGCGACGCGCGAGCCTGCGCCACTTTCGCCACTTTTCCCTGAGCGTCTGCAGTGCGCATGGTCACCTGTTTCTTATCGGCTTGCGCTCCTTCTACACCGGCGCGAGCCTGCAGTACACGCGCTTTGGACGCGTCCAGTTGCGCCTTCACTACCTCCACGTTCCGTTGCGCTTGCGACAATTTCTCCTCGTCAGCCTTCAAAGCGCTCGCCGTTGCATCTGCATTTGCTTTGGCCGCGTCGTACTGCTGTTTCGAAATTTCGTCCTTGTCCACCAACGGTTTGTAGCGGGCCAAATCCGCCTGCGCGAGCGCCGCGTTAGCCTTGCTTTTCTCCACATTGGCCTGGGCGTAGGACAAATCCGCCGTTTGTGCTTGCTCGTAGGTAGCTTGAGCGCGGGCCAAATCCGCCTGCGCGCCGAGCAACTGCGCGTCCGCGCCGGAAGTTGCGCTCGCCACGTTTTCCGCGGTTCGCGGCACATCTACTCCAGCCGCCCTCGCGTCGCTCTCCGCCAGCTGCAGCGCCGCCTTGGCCTGATCGACCGCAGCCTGGTAGTCCGCGGGATCGATCTTCACCAGCACCTGGCCCTTCTTCACGGCTTCGTTGTCGTCGATCAAAACGCTGGCGACGCGGCCGTAAATTTTCGAAGCGATCGGGGTGATATGCCCATCGACTTGCGCGTCATCGGTGCTCTCGCGGTCGTGGTAATACAGAAACAACCCGACGATCGCAGCAACCAAAATCAGGCCGCCAACAATCGCGAGCCGCTGCACCTTGGGATTTGCGAACCCCTTCGGTGCTTCCTGTTCGAGCGACACATCTTCCACGACAGGCCGAACTTCCGTCGTGTTTTCCACGTCTTCTTCGATCTCAACGCTCATTGTTTCCCCTCACTTCGAGTACACTTTTTCCATCTGTCCAATGGAGCGGGCGTAGTCCGCGCGCGCCTGATTGAACCGGTAAAGCGCGGCGATCTGATTGTCATTCGCTCGCGCCAGCGAATCCTGCGCTTGAATCACTTCGATATTGTTGGCCACCCCGGCCTTGAAACGGTCCCGCGCCTGATCGACCTCCTCTTTCGAGAGCTGCACGCCCAAGTTCGCTACCGTGACCTGGTTCCGCGCCGAATCAAGATTGATGAGCGCGGTTTTCACGTCCAGAGCGATCTGATTACGCAAATCGTCTTCCTGTTGCAGCAGGCTCTGAATTTCGAGGTCGGCCTTCACGATTTCCGCGTGAATTCTGCCGCCGGTAAAAATCGGCACGCTGATATCCGCCTCGTATTTGTAAGTCGGTATTCCCGTCGTCGAAGAACTTCCGAGATATGCCCAGTTACCGTTGAAATTCAGGGTCGGCAAATGCAAATCCTGCGAAGCCTTTTTGTCGAGGCCCGCGGCTTTCACGCGCTCCTGTATTGCCTTCCACTCTTGGCGATCAGCCAGCGCTGCATCGATGCTCGGCAGCATTTCGGGCTGCGGCGTATCGAAAAAGCTCAGTGAATCGGCCAACTCGATCGTTTGGCGCGGATCGAGATTCAGCAAGCGGCTTAGTCCGAAGAGGGAAGTGTCGCGGTCGTCTTCCGCCTGGAGCAGCGTCTGCTTCTCGTTTTGCAGCTCGACGTTCGCCCGCAGCGTATCGATCCCCGTCCCGACGCCTTCTTTCTGCAGATCCGCAGCCTGGTCATAAAGGGCCTGCGCCAGCTCCACGCGCGATTGTGACGCTTTTACGTTAGCCACGTTTCGCAGTGTGCCGATGTACTGCGACACGACAAGCAGGATCACCTGCTCGCGGGTCGAAAGACTGTCCGCTCTGCTGGCATTCGCGGTTTCACGCGCGGTCTGGTAGCGGCGGAACAACGTCAAATCAAATACGGCCTGGCTGAATCCCGGCCCAGCCGAAAAGATCTGAAAGGGTCCGCCGTGTTCTGGAAATCCCGCGATCCTTACGCCGAGGAATGCCTCCAAATTGAGGCGTTGAACGCCATCGGAAACGTTGAAGCTCGCCTGTGGCAGAAGCGCGGCACGGGCAATGTTCCTGTCCTGCACGCTCTCGGCAGCCGTGATGACGGCAATCTGCGCGGTCGTGTTCTGCTTCAGCGCCAGACTCACTGCCTGATCCAGCGTCAACTGAAGCACTCCGGTGGGCGCAATGCCCGGCAGCGGGTTTTGCCTCGGCATTCCTTGCGCCCGCGCCATTCCCGGCGTAGCCAACAAGCTGAAAAACGCGACGTAGAAAATAATGTGCGAGCCTTTTTTCTTGCCCCAGCAGCCCGCCTTCCCGCTTTTTTCGCCGCCTTCAATTTCCTGAACGATTGCCTGGTTGAGACAGCCTTCGGCGATCAGCTTTGCGCCTTGCTGGTGAATCTGTTTCAATAGGGCCTTTCCCGCTGCATCAATGAAGCTGACGCCGCATAAATCGACGCTGAATTTCTCTTCCGGCACGCGGGTACGCCAGCACTGATCGAGGGCCTCGACCCAAACTCCCGCGAGCCGCCCTTCGACACTCAACACCGTTCTGCCGCGCTTCCGTTCTGTGGTAATTCTCAGCATAGTCCCTGCCTTGGCTATAACCCATCCATGCACTGCGTCCTCCACTTAACGTTAATTCTTGTCCATAATTAAATAACGTATTTACAATGAGTTAGCGACTAAGCGCAACGGAGGGAGCACCGATATATGCCCTTATATGGGCAAAAGACTACATTATAGCGTGCAGCTAGTGCCAATATTAGGGCATTTCCCGCAGTGGCTTGCTGATTCCTTGGATGATACTCTCTGCAGGCTTGTTACGAAGGCGTCCCGTGATCAGTCTTGTGGAGGCCGAGCGACGCAATCCCACGATGTCGTCGGTTCTTGTCAACCAAAAGTTATTGAACCGCCAGCGACTTAACCGGAACCCGCAACCATCCGGATTGACAACTTTCGAGTGGCAATAGTGTCGAGCAGACGGTAGCCACTCCAGAAAGCGGAGATAACTTCCGGAATTTTGGGGAGTCGGGCGCAATCTCGGGAGTCGTTGGTAACCGGTTGCAAACCACGTCAGTTCTATATATATGTGTTGAGAAATCCTCTCATCGCAAGTAAGCGGATACCCAATGGGAATCGCTATTCTCAGTAGGAATCCAGCACCCTGTTTGGAGTTGGTATGAATCGCCGAAGGTTTCTGGTCCAAGCGGGTGCGATGGTGGGCACCGGAGCGCTTCCTCTGGTCTCGACCGCTACTACGGTTGCCCGCCTCCACGCCCAGAGTTCGGCTGCGTCTGTCCCTGAGCTCGAGCGGTTGTTTTCGCTCTTCGACTTTGAAACCGAGGCTCACGCGCGCATCCCCCACGGAGCTTGGGAACGTATTTCTGCAGGCTCCGCGGATGAGATCACGCTGCGCTGGAATCGCGAAGCGTATGACCGCATCCGTCTGAAGCCTCGCATTCTAGTCGACGTGTCGAAGCTCGACACGCGCGTAAATCTGTTCGGGGAGGAGCTGCCGTTCCCGATTCTACTCGCGCCTACTGGGGGCCAGCGATTCATCCACCCCGAAGGCGAGGTTGCGGCCGTGCGCGGAGCCGCCGCGGCAAACTCCATCTACGTGATCAGTAGTAGCGCTTCCATGAAGGTCGAAGACATCGCGAATTCCGCGAAAGGTCCCGTCTGGTTCCAGCTCTACGTGCAGAAGGACCGCGCGTTTACCCGCGATCTGGTGCAGCGCGCCGAAGACTCCGGCTGCCGCGCTCTTTGCGTTACCGTCGATTCGCCTACGTTTGGCGCCCGCAATCGCGAGGACCGCTCCAAAAAAGAACTGCCCGAACGCGAGCTGCCCAACCTGAAGGGAAAAGATTATCTGGATCCGACTTTGACCTGGAAAGATATTGACTGGTTGCGGTCATTCGCGCGGAGGCCGGTGCTGCTCAAAGGCGTTCTGAATCCCGAAGACGCCGCGACCGCGGTGAAGGCTGGAGCCTCAGGCATCATCGTCTCGAATCATGGTGCACGCAATCTGGATACGGTCCCCGCGACCATCGATGCGCTTCCGCTGGTGGCCGAGAAAGTCGCAGGCCGCGTGCCGGTGCTCGTGGACGGTGGCATTCGCCGCGGCACGGACATCATCAAGGCGTTTGCGTTAGGCGCATCGGCGGTGCAGATCGGTCGTCCCTACTTGTGGGGTCTTGGGATTTCCGGCGCGGAAGGAGTCACGCGCGTCGTCGAGATCCTCCGGAAGGAATTTGAAATGGCGATGGCATTGACTGGGCGCCCAACCATCGCGAGTATCGATCGGTCGGTCCTGTGGTAGGCGGTTCGGCGAAAGCCGATCTTTCATGCCAGCTTACGCCGCGAGCGGAATCAGTTCGAAGCGGAACGGCAGGACTAACAAATTCGGATGGTTGCAGGTCCGGGAGTGGGCCGCTGCCTAGCGCCGGACGGCGATCGCCTGCAATTCGAAATGGCCGCCACGTAGAAGCGAGCCGGCGCCAATGAATTCGCGCGCGGGGTAGTCCTTGGTGGTGAAATAGGTTTTGTAAATGGTATTGAATCTATCGAATAGAGAGAGATCGGTGCAGGCGATTTGCACATAGACGAGGTCGTCCATGGTCATTCCGGCCTGGGTGAGAGTGCCCTTCAGACTGTCGAGCATGAGCTTAATTTCGTTGTCGATCTCCGCGGGAGGCTTTCCGGTCTTCGCGTCCAAACCGATTCTCCCCGCGAGATACAAGGTGTTGCCGGCAAGAATCCCGTCGCTAAAAGGCGCCTCGACCGTTTTGTTGGGTGCATTAAATACTTTGCGCGGCGTTTGC
>DASXMM010000553.1:0-5261 GCA_036495665.1 Candidatus Acidiferrum sp.
AGAGAAAGCCGGTCGCCCGACGGTCGTTGCGGTGGAGTTGACAGTTACGAAGCGGAAAGACGAGGTAGAGAACCGCGAAGGATCTGGAGAGCGTGCGGCGGCACCCGTACAAGAGACGGCAGAAGGTGTATCGGCACAGCAAGCAAACCGTGGAAGCGTGAGTGAGAGTTCCATACGGGTGGATGTGGGGCTGCTCGACAAACTGATGAACCTTGTCGGAGAGCTGGTTCTGGCGCGCAATCAGGTACTGCAATTTTCAAATGCCGAAGATGTCGGAATCACGGCGCCAAGCCAACGGCTTAACTTAATAACGACGGAGCTGCAAGAACGGGTGATGAAGACGCGCATGCAGCCGATCGGCAATATCTGGAGCAAATTTCCGCGCACCGTTCGGGACGTGGCCACCGCGTGCGGGAAGGAAGTGCGCATTGAAATGGAAGGAAAGGAGACGGAACTCGATAAGACCATCATCGAGGCCATCAAAGATCGGCTGACGCACATTGTACGCAACTCGGTGGATCACTGTATAGAGACTCCGCAAAAGCGGATTGCGGCTGGGAAGTTGGAGGAAGGAAGGCTGTCTTTGCGGGCGTATCACGAGGGCGGCCAGGTGATCATCGAGATTTCCGATGACGGCGCGGGGCTCGATTCCGAGAAGTTGAAACGTAATCCAAGATAAGTTCTCTGGCGGATCATTGCATGCTGTCGGTGCCGACGGTTATTACCGGCGGCGACTATTCCATGGAGATGGCGGATCCGAATGATGGGTTTACGGTTGCCCTCACGTACGAGACCGAGCCGGTTTGGGTTGCCGTTACAATCCATCCTTAGGTCGCGTCTCAAGTTTCAGGCAGTCGGCAGCTATAGTGGGCCCTCCAAAGGTTACAGCGAAGGGAGTGCTACGGGAGCACTGACTAACGTTGCAGCCATTCTCAGTTTCTGGGAGCCGGTCGAGTGTCTCTATCTGAAACACTTCTACAGTTCATCTGCTCCTAAACCACGCGGCGGCCGCGTCAGCAATTCATAAATGCAGTGAGTCATTGGCCGCTGACGTGCACAAATTCTATGGATGGCAGATAACGTGAAAGACCCAGATGACAAGGTCTCTGCGAATTCGGGCTTGCGAGGTGCTGAACGACGCCGCGAACCGAGAGTCGCCGTGTCGATCGAAGTGGAGGTCAGTGGTATTGGCGATGACGGCCGCCCCTTCCGCGAGTGCGCGAGGACGATAGAAGTGAGCGACTGGGGTTGCAGCTTTTACTTTTCCTTCGGTTTGGAAAAGGACGCCATCATTGCGTTATCCGTAGTTGGCAAACAGCCTTACTGCTTGCGTGAGGTTCAGCCAGTGATGTTCCAGGTCAATTACGCGAAACAAGCGGCCGGTGCATGGATCGTTGGCGCGTCAAAACTGCAGGTGGATCGGTTGTGGGACATTGAGGCGATGAGCATGCTTCCACGGAGCTAGCAGGGAAACGCGGCGACGCCTAAATTCATGCAGCGAGAGGCAGGCTGTTGAAGCGCGCCGGGACCAGCAGCACACGGTTGAACAAGTGGGCGATTGCAACTTTCTCGGAAATGTATGCCGATCGATCTTACTAGACTCAAGTCGCGAACCTCTGTCGCAAGCGGAGGCGTAGACATCACGGGGTTTCCGCAGCTTCTGCTTACACGAGAATTCGGAGATCCAGACACGCTGCTCATCCCTCTTGTCGACGCAGCGCGTGAAGCGATAACGGCTAGCAAGGGCCTGGCTGCGAGCAACGGGGATGTAGATCAAGTTGGCATGATGGCTGCGATTCATGTCGCCACGGCTTTTATGAAGGACTCTAATTTCACGCTTGCCCCAAAAAGCTCGCAGCCTCAAAGCCGGTACGTCCTGGATCTTGACGCGGAAACCATTCACTTGCGAACCTGGCTTTACGCCACAGTTGGCAAACGCACATCGACTTTTCTGGTCACTATTGCTGGAAACATTAAGACTGGTATGTTCGCTGTCCGAACTGGCACAGAGGATAACATCGTAGCCGAGTTTGACGAAAAGCGGTTACGGCAGCCGGGATTTTTTTCTACTGTCCTTCCGGAAGAATGTCTACGACTGCAAATGGGCATGGATCATTTCAAGCGCTTCGGCAATCTCCCGGTAGCGGAGGTGGACGCTGGCGTAAGACTCAACCTGCCCCTTACGAGCGGACCGATCCCAATCCTGTTGCGCAGAAAGGATTCGGCCGACGCATGGGAAGTCCTCGACGAACGCACAACCGCTCTCTTGGTTATGTTGCCACCCGAGGCGGCAGTTCATATAGAACGCCTTCTCGCAGCCCTCCTCAAGATCCTCAATAAATAAATTGAGATGCTCACTTCAGGCGCGTCCTTCGAAAGAAATGTTCTTGATCCAACCGCCTGAGCCGTTCAGGGGCCAATTTCGGAGGCGTGCAGGAATTCTCCCGAAGACACAGATTCCATTGTTTCGGGACTTCACGAGCGTTTTCTCCACACCATCAAAGTGGAACGCGGGCGAGTACGTTACAAAGGGACGACCGGTTCTTGTCGAGGGGCGGCTCCAATCGCGGATGTGGACGGATCGCGATGAAATTGAAAGGACGACCTTTGAGGTCGTGCGTGTCTTTTTACCCCCAATAACGCCGTTTCTAGGCCGCGAGCGAGGCGCTGAAGCAGAACCGGGGATGTTGGGTTCCACGACCACTTCCGGATTGCCAACGATCCGGGAGTTATCCTCGCATGGGGCGCCAAACCGGTCACCCGCGGGAAGCGCGTTTTTCGCCAAGTGAGTGCAGCTGTCAAATTCAGTTTTTCACTTGGGAATAAATAGCCTGCAATGCCTTTCGCGCCCCCTCGATAAAGCCGACCACGGGACGACCAGTGAATTCGGGTTGGGGTGGCGCTTCTGCCCAAATTTGTTCTGGCTTATAGACTGCGATGTAGTCCCATACGACGCTCGGGCGATCATGCTCTCCCATGACATGCGAGAGAACTCGATTTGAGTCCCAATATTGCTTTACTCGCGGATCATGAATGCGCCGCAGGGTGATGGTCGACGGTGCGCTTAGGTCCGTTGCCAGCACCGGCTCCCAAACTACAAACACACGCAGACGCGAGTCTGTTTGTGTTTCGAGCAATGATTCGAGTGCGGAGGCCCCCCGCACGCAGACCGGTCAAGTCGGCGAAAGAAGCACCAAGATGCGCACGCTTGATTCGCTGCTGTTGAACTCATTCTTCAGTTCACCCAGGTTCGCCGCATTTAGATCGACAAGAGCCGCCTGGCCGCGCGGAGTCTGGTGTCCACCATAGAGGTAAACCAAGCCAACAAAAATCGCTATAGCGGAGAGACCTAAACTAATACTCCTGCGCTTCATAGGAGCCTCTCTATGAGGTCGGCGAAGGCCTGCGGAAGCAGAATCGAGATGACGACGATCAGCGCAGACAACCATAGAACGACTTGGCTTAGAGCATTCGGTTTGCAATTGCATTGGGTGGCGCGTCTGCTTTGGTAAAACCCAAAAGCGATGAAGACCACGGAAAGTCCCAGGAGGTATGGCCGAAGAGAACCGATGAAAGAAGACAGGAACGTGGCGGTCCCTGCCGTTCCGGCAGCCAACACAAAGGGAAGCACGGGTAGGCAACAGGTCGCGGCAGCCAGGACACTTCCGACAGCCGAGAGCCCGGCGACAAGCGCGCCCTTCGAAGAGGATTTTCCAGTTGTGTTGATCGTTTCAGTAGTCATGGCTGCTCGGTTCCCCTTAATCGCCCGCGGAGGGCTACGAAGTAATACGCCTCGTATACTGCCATTCCAGTAGAAATGCGATGCCGACCCCGACACAAACGAAGGGCCAAACCAAAGCGACGTTGAAGTGAGTTATACGCAGTTCCGATAGCAGGAGCACAATCGCAGCGACGAAGAACACGGGCGCGGTTATGCTGCAGTGAAAAGACCGATTCTTAACCCAATTAGCAACGCAACCGATTGCCATGGCGAAGAGAATGGTAGGTTCGGAGGACGAATGAAGGGGATGCCAATAAGTTCCGATGAAACTGAGAACTCCCCAAGCGACCAAAGAGGCAGCGAACCAATAGCACATCGCTGACAGCGAGGTACAGCAGGCTTCCTTGTGCTCTGTCATAATTTGGACTCCTATTTCTGAGTCAGTCTGTCCTTGGCGGCGCGTGTGATGTCGCCCAGGCAGCATTTGCCAGAGGGATTCCGCACTTCGCAGGCACAGCCGCCTGCCTCGACTTCTGCTGTGATGCGCTCCGCCACAGTTGATCTCCCTGTGCAACAGATTTCATCCCAAATGTCCTGGCGGGTGAAACCGAAGCAGTAACAGATTGGGACCGGGTCCGCAGTCTCCTTAGCGCCGACTCGCACCACCAACTCGCCGCGACGGAAGGAAGGTGCCTCCGGGGCTAATGGGAAATAAACCAGTTCGCAGTCTGACGAATCGCAGAAATAGTATTGCGTGTTAGGCATCTCCAGAGGGAGCTTACGCACAAGACTTTTAACTGTGAGCATGTCGACTTGCTTGGAGCGCCCGCCGTTTACTGGACAAGCCATCGCCGCGGGGGCGGCTTCAACCCTTGCATTTACGGAACAACAGTCCGGCTCAACTCGCATCTGTCGCCCTCCTGTTTGCTCTTAGTTTTTCTCTCAAAATCGGGCAGTGAGCGCTCTGCTTGCGTAATTCTTTGTCACAGCTTCGTAGAGCCAGCCGCAACTCGTGCTCTAGCTTGTGCAGGTCGGCAAGCTTCCGCTGGACGTCGCTCAGCTTCTCTTCAAGACGGCGCCGCACGGGAGCACAGGGCTGAAAGCGATTCCCTCTCAGCTTCAGAAGACCTCGAATCTCGTTGAGTTTGAATCCCAAACCCTGCACACGGCGTATGAAGGCCAGCCTCTCAACGTCGTTTTCGCCGTATTGGCGGAAGCCTCCTTGCGTTCTGGGCGCTCTTGGGACCAAAGCGTTGCGCTCATAGAAGCGAATCGCGTCAACGCTGAGACCAATTTTCTCTGCGACGATGCCAATCTGCATTGCCTTGGCTCCTCTCTAGACCGTACACCCTGGAGTATAGTCCAGAGTCAAGTACTCCTTTCCAGGCCGAACCGCAGACGGATATCGTTAGGGGCTGGGTGGGCCGCCAAACGAAGTTTTAGGAAGTGACACGGCAATTGTCCACAGCGTGGTGGGAAACGAAAAACGACGTTATGGAGGAAAAACATCGTCCGCCACAACTTGGCCGAGTAGTCGCTA
>DASXMM010000554.1:0-5898 GCA_036495665.1 Candidatus Acidiferrum sp.
TTCCTGCGCCCGGCTCACAGTTCCCTTTCTTCGGGACAACTAGTAAAATTGATACGGGAGATTATTTATTCTTATGCACGAAGCCGTCGCCAAGAACATCGCCGTCATGCCTCGCCGAAATCCGGCCATACCCCTTAGCAAGAACGAGCACCTCCTCCGCTGGGTCGAGAAAATGGCCGATCTCGCCAAGCCCGCAAGAATTCACTGGATCGACGGCTCCGAGGAAGAAATCGAAAAGCTGCGCCGCGAAATGGTCGCCTCCGGCACCCTCATCAAGCTCAACGAGCAACTCTGGCCCGGCTGCTATTACGCCAGGTCCGACGCCAACGACGTCGCCCGCGTTGAAGACCGTACCTTCATCTGTTCCCTCTCCAAAGACAGCGCCGGCCCCACCAACAATTGGGAAAACCCCTACGAAATGCGCAAGAAGCTGAAGAACCTCTTCAACGGCGCCATGCGCGGCCGTACCATGTACGTTTTGCCCTACAGCATGGGCCCCTTCGGCTCGCCCATGTCGCAAATCGGCGTCCAACTGACCGATTCTCCCTACGTAGTCGTCAACATGCGCATCATGGCGCGCATCGGCCTGCCCGTCTTTCAACAGATCGACACCGGCATCCCGCGCGTCGTTCCCTGCATGCATTCCGTGGGCGTGCCTCTCGCCGAAGACCAAAAAGACGTCCCGTGGCCCTGCAACAAAGAAAAATACATCGTCCACTTCCCGGAAACGCGCGAAATCTGGTCCTACGGCTCCGGCTATGGCGGAAACGCGCTTCTCGGCAAAAAGTGTTTCGGCTTGCGTATCGCCTCCAACATCGCCCGCGATGAAGGCTGGATGGCCGAGCACATGCTGATTCTAGGAGTCGAAAATCCGGCCGGCGAGAAAACCTATGTCGCCGCCGCCTTTCCAAGCGCCTGCGGAAAAACAAATTTCGCCATGCTCATCCCGCCAAAGGGATTCGACGGCTGGAAAGTCTGGACCGTCGGCGACGACATCGCCTGGATTCGCCCCGATGAACGCGGCCTCTTGCGTGCCATAAATCCCGAAGCCGGATTTTTCGGTGTCGCACCAGGCACCTCGGTAAAGACAAACCGCAACGCCATGGCCACCCTGGCAAAGAATTCCATTTTCACCAATGTCGCATTAACTCCCGACGGCGGCGTCTGGTGGGAAGGCATGACCGACACCCCGCCCGCCGAATGCCTCGACTGGAAAGGCCAGAAGTGGACTCCTGAAATCGCCAAGGAAACCGGCGCCAAGGCCGCGCATCCCAACGCGCGCTTCACCGCTCCGGCTTCGCAATGTCCGACGATCGATCCCGCGTGGGAAGATCCCAGTGGCGTGCCCATTAGCGCCATCATCTTCGGCGGTCGCCGCGCCACCACCATGCCGCTCGTTTTTCAGGCCTTCAACTGGAGTTCCGGTGTCTATCTCGGAGCGACCATGGGCTCCGAAACAACGGCCGCGGCTGCGGGCGCCGTAGGAAAAGTTCGCCGCGACCCCATGGCCATGCTTCCCTTCTGCGGTTATCACATGGGCGATTACTTCCGCCACTGGATCAAAATGCAGCGCTCCCTCACGCTGACTCCGCGAATTTTCCACGTGAACTGGTTCCGCAAAGACGCCGACGGAAAATTCATGTGGCCCGGATTCGCGGAAAACATGCGCGTCCTCAAATGGATCGTCGATCGCACCAAAGGCCGCGCCCTCGCCAGGGAAACGCCCATCGGCTGGATGCCGAAGTACGAAGACATGGAGTGGAACGGTCTGGATCTCTCGAAAGAAAAATTCGAGGCTCTCCAACACTTTGACCGCGATGCGTGGCGAAGAGAAGTCATCGAGCACGAAGAACTCTTCATCGGCCTCCACGACCACTTGCCAAAAGAAATGGTCTACGAACGCGAACTCTTGATCTGCCGGCTCTAATTAGCCGCGCAGTTGGATATACACGAGGTAAGCAGCGAGGGCCAACCCAAACAGCGCCGTCACAATTCCAACGACGTCAATAATGGCACCCGCCGGCTTGAAACTTCCCGTTTCAATCTGTTCGCGCGTCCGCCGGTAGCGGTTTAGCCCCACCACGCAGATCAAAACTCCGCCGATGATAGCAATTGCGCCGAACCAGACGGAAATCCCCGTCGTTTGCACGGAACCGCCGCGTCCCTGCATCGCCATCCATTGCCGAATCGCAATCGCAAACCGCCCAATCGCAAAACCAAACACCACGCCCGCAATCCCAGTCCGCACCCACGCCAGAAACGTCCGCTCATTCGCCAAATGGTCGCGCGCCAGGTTCGGATTGCCGCCCGCAATCGGCTGAGAATCCCTCGCTGAGTCTTCCGCCATGAGCCCTCGATGCCGCCAGTCTACCGCAGCCGTGGGCGCCGTTGGAAAAATCTGCCGCCTCTAATTCAGGCTCGCAAGTGCATCGTTGTCGGGGCGGGGCTTGCCCAGAGCTTGCCCCGTCGAAGCCGCTGCCGACTCTTGGTCGTGAAGATGATCTACCACCTCCGGTAGCCGTGGCCCTACGATTACTTCCCCATTGCCCCGGGAACTATCGAACGGTTGTTCACCTTGACATTCTACTGGAGACGCCGTACTCTCGCCTAGAATGTCTACCAGAGAACAGCGCAAACGCATCGAGCTACTTCAGGGGACCCTGGACCTGCTGATTCTCCGCACCCTGCTGCTGGGGTCGAGGCACGGTCACGCCATCGCGAAAGCCATTGAATTCAATTCCGAGGACGTGTTGCAGGTTGAGCAGGGGTCGCTGTACCCGGCGCTGCACCGGCTCATCAAGCGGGGATGGATTTCGGTGGAAGAAGGAACGTCGGAGAACAACCGGAGGGCGAAATTCTACGGTCTGACTCCAAAGGGGCGGCGGCAACTGGAACTTGAGACACGCAAGTGGGACAGGCTGGCAGGAGCGATTGGGCGGATTTTGCGGCCGGACGAGCAGGAGGGTGAATCATGAAATGGCGCAAACGCATGATGGAAGAACTTGACGAGGACATTCGGGAGCATATCGAAAGAGAGACGCGGGACAACATCGAGCGTGGGATGTCGCCGCAGGAAGCGCGCTATGCGGCCATGCAGAAGTTTGGGAATGTGATGCGCGTGAAGGAGGAAACGCGGGAAGTGTGGAGCATTGTTTGGGTCGAGCAATTGCTTGCGGACATTCGGTTCGGGTTGCGCATGCTTCGCAAGAATCCTGGCTTTACGGTCGTGGCGGCGCTGACGCTTGCGCTTGGAATCGGAGCGAATACCGCTGTCTTCTCCTTGGTGTACGCCGTCTTGCTGCGACCGCTGCCATTCAAGGACCCCGCGGGCCTTATTGTGATGAACGAGACGACGCCGAGGGTAGGAACTGTCAGCGTGTCGTACCTAAACTTTCTCGATTGGCGCGAACAGAGCCACAGCTTTTCGCAGATGGCGACCGTTAATGGCGTAGCTTTCAATCTCGCAGGCGTGGCGCAGCCGGAAAATATCGGCGGCGATGCAGTGTCGCCGAATTTTCTTTCGATGATGGGTATTCGCCCGTTTCTTGGGCGAGATTTTGATGCATCGGAAGAGAAAGCGGGCACGCCGCCGGTGGTTCTGCTGAGCTATGCCTTGTGGCAATCCCATTTCGGCGGCAATGCGAACACGGTTGGCAGGACGATCGCGCTTGACGGGCGGAGTTTCACCATTGTTGGCGTATTGCCGCCGAATTACCGCCCCTTCGACAAGACGGACGTGACGCTGCCGATCGGTGTGTGGGTCACGGACAATGCCGAGGACGCGAAGGAACGCGGCGCCCGTGGCGAGACGGTTGTGATTGGGAGGCTCGCGCCGGGTGTCAGCATCGCGCAAGCGCGCGCGGAAATGGAAGGCATTGCGGCGCGGTTGGCGAAGGAATATCCAGCGAGCAACGACCTGTTCGGAGTGCAACTGCAGCCGATTCGCGAGGCATTCGTGGGCGATCTCAGGCCGGCTATGCTTGTGCTTTTTGGCGCAGTGATGTTCGTGCTGCTGATTGCGTGCGCGAATGTGGCAAACCTTTTCCTCGTTCGCGGGGCGAGCCGGACCAAAGAAGTTGCGCTGCGCTTAGCGCTGGGAGCCGGGCGCGGCCGCATTATCAGTCAAATGCTGACCGAGAGTTTCGTTCTAGCAGTTTTTGGAGGCGTTTTGGGAGTGGTGATCGCGTTTGCGGGGATTGGTGGCATGTCGCGGCTGATTCCGGAGGACATGCTTTCCGGTGCCACGGTCAATCTGAGTGGCGCGGTCCTCGCATTCGCGGGAGGCGTGGTGGTGCTGGCAGCTTTCCTTTTTGGCCTGGCGCCTGCGTGGCATGCGACTAAACCTGATTTGCAATCGGAATTGAAAGAAGGGGGGCGAACAGCAAGCGTGGGCGGCGCGGCGCAAAGCCGGCTGCGGGGTGCGCTAGCGATTGCGGAAGTCTCACTGGCTTTGATTCTACTGGTTGGCGCGGGCCTGATGATGAAGAGCCTGAACCGCTTGTTGCAAGTCGATCCGGGTTTTCAGCCGGAGCGCGTGCTGAAAATGGGAATGGATTTGAGGACGCAGCAATATTCAAAAGACCCGGCGGTGCTGAATTTTTGGCAGGGGGTGCTTGACCGAGTGCGGGTGCTGCCGGGCGTCGAAAGCGCGGCGCTGGGAACGGCGATTCCGCTGACAGACGATCACGGCCGCACGGATATAACGATTGAAGGGATGGCACTGCCAACCCCGGGGAATTATCCGCATCCGGACGTTCACACCATCAGTCCGGGCTATGTGACGACGATGGGAATGACGTTGCTGCGCGGACGAAGCTTCACCGAAGAGGACAGCGAGAAGGCGCCACTGGTGGGAATGATCAACGCAATGACGGCGCGGCGTTTTTTTCCGAATGAGGATCCCGTTGGTAAGCGCTTTATGTTTGGCCATCCTTCGGCGACGAGCGCGCCAAATTGGTGCACGATCGTCGGCGTGGTGGGGGACACGAAACTATATGGACTGGCGAACCCCGCGCGGCTCGAGGTGTATGTTCCGTTCAGGCAGCATGCCACGAACTCGATGGCTCTGGTGGTGAGATCGGGAGCGGATCCCGCGGCGCTGACTACCGCGATTCGGGACGCGGTGCAGTCGATTGATAAAGACCAGCCGATTTTCGCCATTTCGACGATGAAAGAGCTGGTGAACAGTTCGGTAGCGACGCGGCGCACAACTCTAGTGCTGCTGGGTTTGTTCAGCGGGCTGGCGCTGATTCTTGGCGGCATCGGAATTTACGGTGTGATTTCGTACTCGGTGACGCAGCGGACACACGAGATTGGCGTTCGCATCGCGCTGGGCGCGCCGCGGCGAGATGTTTTTCGGTTAGTCGTCGGCCAGGGGCTCCGGCTTGCGGGCATCGGGATTGCCATCGGCATCGTCGCGGCGTTTGGGGCGGCGCGCCTGATGTCAAGCCTGCTCTATGGGGTCAGCGCAGCTGATTTCGAAACTTTTGCGAGCGTGGCCATTTTACTTGTGCTCGTTGCCCTGCTGGCTTGCTACATTCCGGCGAGGCGTGCGATGCGCGTTGACCCGATCGTGGCGTTAAGGCACGAATAGTGCAGCTCTTCATCGGTCCTAAACGCCCCGAACTTACGCGGTGGGAAGCCCATCGGCGTTCGCCCTCGATTCCGCCAGTCTACCGCAGCCGTTCCAAGCCTCCCACAATACTTGCCTTCTACGGCGTCTCCGAGCCGTGGCTTGGTCACTCTAAGGCGATTTTCCTGTTGAACCTCTTTGACAGTGTCCCCTGCTAACCTCTTTAAAAATGTCCCCTAGACTGCGGCCTCCATAGGGAGGTGGCGGTGAAGAGGACAGCTATGAGCACAAGGGAATTGCAGAGGGTAGAGATTTTCAGTCGTGTA
>DASXMM010000555.1:0-5299 GCA_036495665.1 Candidatus Acidiferrum sp.
TCTAACCTTCCCCTCAACGAACGCGACTTCAGCAAGTTGCTTCTCCTGGCCGCCGGAACTATGACCGACACCAATGGCGCCGCAAATTTCACCCAGCAGTTCGCCGTGAACGGCCAACGCGGCTCGGCCTCCGTCTTCGCTATGGATGGTGCCGACACCACCGACCCGGAACTCGGCGGCGCCACATTCTCCAACTTTAACGTCGACGCCATTCAGGAAGTGCAATCCAGCTCTGGCGTAATGCCCGCGGAGATTGGGCACGGCGCCGCAGGCTTCAACAATGTGATCAGCAAGCCCGGCTCGAATTCGGTGCACGGTAGCGCGTTTGAATTTATCCGCAACGCAGCCTTCGACGCGCGAAATTTTTTCGACCATGAAAGCGAGGTCGCGCCAAAACGGATCCCGCCGTTCGCGCGGAATGAATTTGGCGTTACGAATGGCGGCCCCATTGTTCTGCCAAAATTGTATGACGGCCGCGACAAAACATTTTATTTCGTCGAGTACCAGGGCTTCCGCCAAGTCCTCGGAACCACGCAAGTATTCCCCGTCCCCACGGCGGCGGAGCGACAAGGAATCGACACGACGACTTTTCCCGGCGACACGCTGACCGTCCCGGTGAATCCCGCCATCGCAGCCGTCCTGGCGGGCTATCCTTTACCCAACGAGCCGCAGGGCGCCTATGGAGCCCGCACTTACGCAACGTCCTCTAAAGTAGCGACCGACACCGACCAGTTTTCTGTGCGAATCGACCATCGTATTTCAGACAAAGCGACCCTCTTCGGCCGCTTCAGCTTAAACCAGGTGAACGGGCCGACGACGAATCCCGACCAAACGGCCATCAATCCCACGTTCGGCGTCAATTTTTTCGATCATCAGCGAAGCGCCGCCATTAGGTATTCGCGCACAATTTCCCCGCATCTCGCCTTCACGACCTCGGTAGGCTACATCCGCAGCACTCCTTTTTTTCCGTCCACGAATCACACGCAGCCCGCGATTACTTTCGCCGACGGCCTCTTCCAGAATTTCAACTCAGCCGACGGCTCGATTTTCGGTTCCTATGGAAACGTCTACCAACTCAGGCACGATATGACCTACACGCACGGCTCGCACAGTTTTAAATGGGGCGCAGAGTTGCGCTTCAACCGTGATGCCACAATTTTCGGCACCAATCCCAATGGCATTTACACGTTTGGCGGCGGCCCAGCGTATTCGCCTGAGCTGATTCCCTCCGCCAGCGGCCAGCACAACATCCTTCCCGGCCAACTTTTGCCAGATTCGCTTACAGAATTGCTGACGGCAACGCCATTCTCGTACGGCATCACCGCCGCTGCGAGCGTAACACCCGTCGGCGACAAGTTTGACGAAGCGGGCGTTCGCCGCGAAGCTTACGAGTTCTACTTGCAAGACACCTGGAAAGCGAACTCGCGGCTCAGTGTGAATTACGGCTTGCGCTACGACCTGAACAGCCGCATCAAAGAGGCCAAGCATCGCACTTCGATCGCGGACCCCGTCGACGCTAACGGCAACCTCACCTCGTTCTACGCACCCGGCGCCAAAGCAAGCTTCTTGTACAACCCGCAACCGATCTATCCTCTGGACCTGAACGGCTGGGGCCCGCGTCTTGCGCTGGATTTCGCAGCCAGCAAGCGCACCACCCTTCACGCCGGCGGAGCTATCACGACCATTCTCCCCAATCTCTGGCTCGAAAATTACGTCACTGGAGCCTTCCCGCTCGTTTTTCAACCGCTCGTGACCGCTTTGCCTGGCGTGCCAGTGCCGTTTCAAAATTCCCTTGTACCCGAAATTCTTCCTCCAGTTTACACGACGCAAGGCCAGCTTCTTTTTGCGAACGGGAGCGCCAACCTCCCAGCGAACATCCCCATCGATCTCCAGCGCTTTCAAAACGACCTCGCAGCCATAACACCCGGCCACGAGGTGCAGTTATTTTCCGTCCCCGTCATCAGCAGGCATTTTCGCAACGGCTACATCGGTACTTTTACTGCGGGGATCGACCACGATTTTGGGCCTGTAAAGTTCACTGCCGCGTACGTTGGAACAGTAGGAGTTCACCTCGCCAGCGTGGATTCACCCAACGGCTACGGCGGCGCGGCCCCGGCATTCGCGCCGTTCACCCAGTTCAATTCGATGGGCCAGGCAATCGGCGGATTCGGTCCGGTAGCGGTAATGAACACCGGCGCTCACTCGAGCTATCATTCGCTGCAAACCAGTGCCACGCAAAACTATTCGCGCATCGGCCTAAGCTTCCAGGCCAGCTACACCTATTCCAAATCGCTCGATGATACGAGCGCCGTCCCCGGCGGAATTTCCGGAACTCCGGGCGTAACGCTGCAAACGCTGCCGCAAAATCCCCGCAACCCATCCGCCGACAAGGGACCCTCCACGTTTGACGAGACGCATGTTTTCACCGCGAGCGTTTTTCAATCGCTGCCGTTTGATCGCGTCAGCTTTCTTGAACCGGTGAGCAAAAAGCTCACTGGCGGTTGGCAATTCCTGAATATCACGACCCTCACGACGGGCCCGCCGTTTACCGTTTATTCTGGAATACAGCAAACGGGCGAAGGCGCCGGTGGAACGGATCGCCCCGATTTGATTACCATGCCCGTGCTCTCCACGAGCCGCACCATACGCGAAGATTATTTTGGCCGTGGCGCGAATAACAGCTCCTTCTTTTTCATTCCCATCAACGTCGCCGGCGGCACCGGCCCCAATCAAGGAGTCTTCGGCACCTTGGGACGCGACACCTTCCGCGGCCCCGGCTTTCACAACTTCGACATGGCACTGATCAAGGACACACCCTTTGGAAGGCGCGCCGCTCGCGAACTCGGAGTTCTTGAATTTCGCGCTGAATTTTTTAATATCTTCAACATCGTGAATTTCGGTTTGCCTTCGAATACCGTGCTCGGCAGCGGCTTCGGGGTCATCAGCCACACCGCGGGTTCTTCCCGTCAGATTCAGTTTTCTCTAAAACTGATCTACTGACGCGGTCTGCTGTGAAACGAATTCTTGTTTGTAAAAACGCTGTGTTAAACTCACACCCAGCAGTGGCGCGTTGAGCGCGGCTGCCGGAGCGTGGAACTTCGGGCTCTGTGCAACGAGGTCCCGCGAACCCCGCCAGGCCCGGAAGGGAGCAACGGTATCGGGATTGCCTCGGGTGCCGCAGATCACCCGAAGTTCCTCGCATCGAAAGAAGTTTAAAGTTGATAGTCAAGAGTTAGGCGTTAAGAGTTGAGAGCCGGAAACGGCATTTTAATCTTTCAACTTCGACATTGGAAAACACAGGACCGGAGTTCGAAAAAATTATCGAGAGATGAGCTATCAAGTTATAGCCCGGAAGTGGCGCCCACAGACGTTCCGTGATCTAGTCGGACAATCCCACGTCACATCTACACTCGCAAACGCGATCAAGAATAATCGCGTGGCGCATGCCTATATTTTTTCCGGCGCGCGCGGCGTTGGAAAAACTACGGCGGCGCGGATTCTTGCGAAAGCTTTGAATTGCGTGAAGGGCCCGACTGCGGAGCCTTGCGGCGAATGCGACTCGTGCAGAGAGATTGCCGCGGGAACTTCGCTCGATGTGATCGAGATCGACGCAGCCTCGAACCGCGGTATCGACCAAATCCGCGAACTTCGCGAGATGGTGCGCTACGCACCGGCAGCTTCGCGAAGCAAAGTTGTGCTTCTCGACGAAGCACACATGCTGACAAGCGAAGCATCGAATGCGCTGCTCAAAACTCTCGAAGAGCCGCCGGATCGCGTGATTTTCGTGATGGCGACGACGCAGCCGGAAGATCTGGAAGATACGATCCGCTCGCGCTCGCAACATTTTCATTTTCGCGCGCTGACGTTCGCTGAGATTACCGGGCGGCTCGAAGAGATCGCACAAAGAGAAAACCTTACAATCGAGCCGGGCGCGTTGGCCGTGATAGCGCGAATGGCGGAAGGAAGCCTGCGCGACGCACTTTCGCTGCTGGAGCAAGCGCGAGCGTATTGCGGCGACGCCATTGGCGACAAAGAAGTGCGCGAACTGCTCGGCGTCGTGCCGGAAGATTCGCTCAACGAACTGGTTGCCGCGATTGCGGAGGGTTCGGCGGACCGCGCGCTTGGGCTGGTACACACTTTCCAGAAAGAAGGGCGCAATCTGCAGCATTTCTGCCGCGAAGCGATCCGGCACATGCGCAATCTTTTGATCGCTCGGGTGAGCGGCGCGGATTCAGAGTTGATTGCTGCAACTGCGGACCAACGGCCCGCGCTCGCCCAGGCGGCCGCGCAATTTACGGAAGAAGATCTCACGCGATTTTTTCAAATACTTTTGCAGACTGACGAGGATCTTCGACGGAAGCCCGATCCACGCGTGCATTTGGAGATGGGCCTGCTGCGGCTGATCAACGCGCAGCGGTTGGCACCCATGGAGGAATTGCTTGCGGAGCTGCGCAGCGGCGCACCCGCAAGCGCGGCAAGCTCAGGCGGGATGCGGAGCAGCGCGGGCAGCGCAGACGCAGGACCAGCGATGAGTGCGCCGCAAGCGTCGACCGTGCGAAGTTTTTCGCCGGCACCGCAGACAACCTTCGCGCCAGTAGGGGCGCAGCATGCTGCGCCCCTACACGTGCCGCAACGGCCCGCGGCGCCTGGTTTTTCTACTGCTGCGGCGGCTGCGCCGGCGCGCGCGGAAATTAAGCCCGGTCCAATAGCCCCGGTTGCAGCAGAGCCTGCGGCAACTGTTGATGCCTCGCCGGAATCTGAGCCAGAGACGGAAGAGGCGGCTGCGGATACGCGGGCGGCAAGCGCGGAAGGAATCACGCCGGAGCAGGTCGAAGAAATCAAGACGGCGATTCAGGCGCAACAGAAATTTCTCGGAGAGATCGTGAGTCAAGGCAGCCGCTGGGAACTCGAAGGCGCGGAGTTGCGAATTTATTTTTCGCCGGAGAAGCGCGCGTTCGCGGAAATGATGGAAGGACGCGACTCACTCGAAAGGGTCCGTGCCTCTTCGAGCAAAGTGCTGGGCCGTCCGGTAAGAGTGTGTGCTAAAGTAGAGGCAGTTGCAGCGACTGCGCCGCGCGGAATTTCCGGGACGCAAGAATTGCGCGAACAGTTCGAGCGAGATCCGATGGTGCGGTCGATGCTGCAACGCTTCGGGGGGAAAATCTCCGAAGTAAAACGTCGCCAAGAGGAAACCTGATGGAAGTGAACGCGATCCAGCAGATGCTCTCGAGGTTGCGGCAGGTTCAGGAAGACTTGCAGCAGCAGGTGAATGCGGTCGCGGTCGAAGCCTCGGCCGGCG
>DASXMM010000556.1:0-7058 GCA_036495665.1 Candidatus Acidiferrum sp.
CACCGCAGCCCCGAACCCTTCAATGGTTTGGTGAACATCAGTCCAGTTGACCGTGACCGTGGGGCCGGAAGACGAAGTCACCGTAAGGGTGGCGGAGTTGCTGGTGGCACTGCCGATGGAATTGGAGACGATAACCTGGAAGACGTCACCGTTATCGGCCGTCGTGGTCGCCGGCGTGGTGTAGCTGGCCGCGGTGGCTCCGCTGATGGTGGTTCCGTTCTTCTGCCATTGGTAGCTCAGCGGAGCGGTACCACTCGCCACAACAGCAAATGTAGCTGTTTGTCCTGCCGTAACCGTCAGGCTGGTGGGTTGCGTGAGGATGGTGGGGGCGACGGAGTCTGCATTTACCGTCAGAATAGCGGAAGCGCTGGTGGCGCTGCCCGCCGAATTGGTGACAACCACCTTGTAGGTTGTACCGCTGTTGGCAGTAGTGGTTGCCGGAGTCGTGTAGCTGGCGGCAGTAGCGCCACTGATGGCGGCGCCATTCGTTTGCCATTGATAGCTTAGTGGTGCCGTACCACTGGCAACGACCGAGAACGTTGCGGTCTGGCCGGCTGTCACCGTCTGACTCGCAGGCTGAGTGGTGATGGTGGGAGCGACGGCGGCTGCGTTGACAGTCAGCGTAGCGGAAGCGCTCGTGACATTGCCCGCGGGATCGGTGACGACCACTTTGAAGGTTGAGCCGCTCTCGGAAGTCGTGGTTGCAGGCGCGGTGTAGCTGGCGGCTGTAGCGCCACTGATGGTGGTGCCATTCATTTGCCATTGATAACTGAGCGGGGCCGTACCACTGGCAACGACCGAGAATGTTGCGGTCTGGCCGGCTGTCACCGTCTGACTCGCAGGCTGAGTGGTGATGGTGGGCGCGACGGGGGCGGGCGTCACCGTCAAAGTCGCTGCGTTGCTCGTGACGCTTCCCGCAGGATTGGTGACTGCAACGCGAAAGGTCGCACCGTTGTCAGCGGAAGTCGTTGCCGGCGTGGTGTAGCTCGCAGTAGTCGCGCCACTGATCGCGGCATTGTTCTTCTGCCATTGATAGCTTATCGGGGCTGTGCCAGTGGCTGCCACTGCGAACGTCGCCGTTTGCCCCACAGTGACACTCTGACCGGCAGGTTCGGCCCCAATCGCGGGAGCCACATCCGACGCGGGTTCCGTAGACGGTTTGGTGGCGCTGACAAGTCCCGCACAGCCTGTTCCAACCAGGCAAAGCATCAGTGCAACGGCAAGAACCGCATTGTGGCGTCCGGCCCTCATGAAGATCTGCCTCTCCTGTCCACCTGTGAAAGGTGGACTTCGTCAGGAACGTCAATCATTCATGGCCCCCAAGATTCCCCGTCCCTGAGTTGAGGCTAGATATTGAAATAACGCGGAGCCATATACACCTGTACTGAAGGGAAGATTTTGGACAGTACAGTACTATCTGGAATTGCAGGCCTTGCAGCCCTCGCCACCATCTGCCAGCCTCGGGACGAGGTTCAACGCGCTTAGCGGGCGACCCAATACAAGCTCTCCCGAACGACCATCTTTTTAGCAGTTCAGACCCTACCAAAAAGTAGAAAGCCTTGTCCAGGAGCAAGCGAGTGTGCGCCCTGTCTTGCTCGCTATTGGAATTTATGACGAGTTTGCGATAGCTCAATGAAGGTAAACGAGAAACAATGATCGAGAAGAAGATCCAGACAGCCGAGAGGTGGAACCATGCAACGATTTCCGCAAATCTGCGATTTCCAAATATGACGAACGAAGTGATCCGCAAAGCCTTGCTTAGAAACATGGCGGCGATCCCTGTGAAGTAAGCAACCAGGGTGCGGCCTTTGCGCAGACGAGTCCAATCGAGAAAAGCCACAAATGCAAAGAGGTAATCAAAAAGTTCGATCCCGCTGACCCCCGAGGCGTTTTCGGCATCTCCATACCCCTTGGCTACTCCGGGAATGAGGCGCAAATCGGGCTGATCACCCTCCCCTCTTTGGATTGCGGGAGGTATCTCGGCATGCATAATCTCAAGATCGCAGCGTCCGCACGCTCCGAGCAGGATGACAGTTCCTGGGCATCGCTGCTGGCTTCGAAATTGGCCGCAACACAGTCCCGCCATTTCACAGGGCTTCGCCTTTGCATTCGCCAAGATTGAGTGACGCAGACATGGTTCTAACTATCTGAAATAACAGGAGTTGCCAGATGAGTTTTTTTGTCGGTAGCGGTGGTATACTACAACTGGCCGATTCGTGGCGCAGCTGTTCGCATCAAGCCGTTACACTTCGCCCAAATCCCCAACAGAAAAGTACGTACAATCCTGGTGCTGAAACACCAGCGCACTAACGCTGGCCTCCGGGTCCATCATGAATCCTTCCGTCAACTGCACCCCAATCTCTTCCGGCCACAATAGCTTCCAAAGCCCCGCCTGATCCTCCAGGTTCGGGCAAGCCGGATACCCAAAGCTGTATCGCTTCCCGCGATATCGCGACGTAAATCGCTGCGTCATGGTCATTTCTGGTGGGTCAGGAAATCCCCAATCCTCGCGAATCCGCCGGTGCAGCCACTCTGCGCAAGCCTCCGCCGATTCAATCGCCAGCGCCTGCATTCCGTGTGACTTGAAGTAGTACCCGTCGTTCTTTGCTTTCTCCGAACGCTCGCGCACACCTTCTCCCGCCGAGACCACAAAAAGCGCAACGTGGTCGCGCTGCCCGCTCTGCGGCGGCAAAACGTAATCGCTTAGGCACAAAAAGTCCCCAACTCGCTGCCGCGGAAATCGGAACGTATGCACCGGCTCCGAACCCCCCGGTGCGAACAAATGCATCGCCTCTCCCTCCGCCTCCGCTTCGAAAAATTGCCACACTGCCCGCGGCTTCATAAACTCCGCCGCCCCCCGCTTCACTTCTTCCATGCTCTCAAACAGTTCCACCGCCTTCGGATCGCGCGCTGCAAATCGCTTCTCAAAATCTCCGCGGAACCCCATGTGGCGCCCATACAACATGAATGGGTTGATGTAACTCCACACCTCAGTCAAGTCCGGCACCAACCGCACTTTGCGATCGAGGTACGCCACCTTCGAAATCGGAAGGTCCGTCCGCACCTTCGGCGAGCGCCTAACTTTAGGTATTTCCGCAACCTTCACCGTAGTCGCCACGGCGAACCCGTTTCCCGAGCCCGTATGTTCGTGCAAAACTTGTTCCCGTGTCGCCGGGTCCATCAACTGATTCATCAGCCGCAGCCCCGTCATCGCATCTTTCGCATAGCAAACCGCTTTTCCATAACTCGGCGCAATTTTCGTCTGCGTAAATCTCGCCGAAAGCGCCGCCCCGCCCACCAGCAGCGGCACCATAATTCCCGCGTCCTTCAAGTCGCTCGCCGTGATCACCATCTGCTGCGCGCTTTTCACCAGCAATCCGGAAAGTCCGATCGCGTCAGGATGATGTACCTCATACGCCTTGATCAACTCTTCCGGCGGCACCTTGATCCCCAGATTCACTACGTCATACCCATTGTTCTTCAAAATAATCTCAACAAGATTTTTCCCGATGTCGTGCACGTCACCCTTCACGGTAGCTAGCACAATCTTCCCGCGCTTCGCCGTGTCCGCCTTTTCCATAAACTGCTCGAGATGATTCACAGAAGCCTTCATCGCCTCCGCCGATTGCAGCACTTCCGCCACAATCAACTCATTCGCATTGAACAGCCGCCCCACTTCCGCCATCCCGGTCATCAGCGGCCCGTTGATAATATCGAGCGGCGCAGCCCCTTCCGTCCGCTTCCGATCCAGGTCAGCGATCAACCCGTCTCGCGTGCCCTCAATAATGTAATTCGCCAGCCTTTCGTCCAGCGGAAGGTCTGCCGCCAATTTCTTGTCTTTCTTCTTCGCCGTTCGAAAATACTCGGCGATCGCCGCGATGTGATACTGATTCACCGCCGCGCGCTGCTGCTTTGGCTGCTCGCGCCAATCCGCCGGAACGTCGCGCAGTAACTCCGCCTGAGAATGATCTGTAGGCACATCTTTCGGCGGATGAGAAAACAAAAGACTTTCCGCCAAGTCCCGCTCATGCTGGGGAATCGAAGCAAACCGCTCCAATTTCTCCGCATTCACAATCGCTAGATCCAAGCCAGCTTTCGTGCAGTAGTACAGAAAAACCGAATTCACTACTTCGCGCGCGCCGGCAGGCAATCCGAACGACACATTCGAAATCCCCAAAATCGTCCGCACATCCGGCAAAGCCTGCTTGATCAACCGAATGCCCTCAACCGTCTCTACGGCGCCGCCGATGTAGTTCTCATCTCCGGTCGCGCAAGGAAACACCAGCGGATCAAAAATAATGTCTTCCGGCCCCAACCCATATTTTTCCGTCAGCAGTTCATAGCTGCGCTGCGCCACAGCAAGCTTCCGCTCCCGGGTAAACGCCTGCGCCTGCAGCTTGTCCTCATCAATGCATCCCACAACCACGGCCGCGCCAAAATCATGCGCAATCGGCACCACGCGCTCGAACTTTTCCTCGCCATCCTCGAGATTGATCGAGTTAATGATGGCCTTGCCCTGGGAATAGGTCAGCGCCAGCTCAATCGCGGACGCATCCGTCGTATCGACCATCACCGGCGCTTTCACTTTGCGAATCAGCTTCTCGTAAAACGGCGGAATATCCTTCTTTTCGTCCCGCTCCGTACTCTGCAGGCACACATCCACGATATGCGCCCCGCCCTTCACCTGCCGCCGCGCAATCTCGCTGGCCTCTTCCCACTTCTCTTCCGCAACCAGATTCTTGAACAGCCGCGACCCAATCACGTTCGTCCGCTCGCCTACCAACAACGGCCGCGTGCTGTCCTCCGCCTCAATTGTCTCGATACCTGAATAGATCGCACTATGGTTCTCCGCTGACCGTTGCCGCGGTTTCTTGCCTTCCACCATCTGCGCGATGGCTCGTATGTGCTGTTCAGTCGTTCCACAGCACCCGCCCACAAAATTAAGCCAGCCATGATCCACAAATTTTTCGAGCTGTACCGCCAGAGAAGTCGGCGTCTCCAGGTACTTGCCTTCCTCATCCGGCAACCCCGCATTTGGATAGCAAGAGACAAACTCGCTCGAAAGCTGGCTCAAAGTCCGGATATGATCCGTCATGAATTCCGGCCCGGTCGCGCAGTTCATCCCAAACGCCAGCGGCTTCGCGTGCCGCAGAGAAGCCCACATCGCCTCCACCGTCTGCCCTGCCAGCATCGTGCCCATCGGCTCAATCGTCACCGACACGATCACCGGCACCTGCATCCCAATCTCTTTGGAAAGTTTTTGAATCGCCAGCAACGCCGCCTTGATGTTCCGTGTATCCTGGCATGTCTCTACCAGCAGCAAATCCACTCCGCCCTCGACCAACCCCTGCGCCTGCGCGTAGTACGCGTCAAGCAGCCCCTCGAACGTTACGCCGCCTGTAACCGTGATCGCCTTCGTAGTCGGCCCCACCGACCCCGCCACAAACCGCGGCCTCCCCGGCTTTGAGAATTCATCCGCCGCCTGCCGCGCCAGCTCCGCGGACCGCTTGTTCAATAGGTGCGCATCCGCCGCCAACCCATACTCCGCCAAAACAATCGGCGCACCGCCAAAGCTGTTCGTCTCAACAATGTCCGAGCCCGCCTCGAAATACTTCCGGTGAATATCCAGCACCACATCCGGCCGCGTCCGCACCAGATTCTCGTTGCAACCCTCCAGCGACGCCCCCCCAAAATCCTCAGCCGTCAAGTTCCGCTGCTGCAGCATCGTCCCCATAGCCCCATCAAGCACAAGAATCCGTTCCGAGAGCAACTCTCGTAGAGCCTTCGCGGATTCATTCAAATTGCGCATGAGCGGGAACTCGCAACTCCTTACCGGACTTCCTGTTGCTCGGGGACACCTGCAGAAAGCCCGTTGGACTACATGACCTATTTTACGCAGGTTCCCCCGCCGAATCGAACGCCTTGCAGCGAACTAGTGCTTTTTTGGCGCGAACGGCTGTTCCAGCGCCCCGAACCGCCTAAATGCAAATGCTATACTCTCGCTCTCGGACACTTCCGACGATTTCATGACCCCTACTTTAAAAATCATCAATATTGTCGGCGCCCGCCCCAATCTCCCCAAGATCGCGCCTCTTATGCGCGAAATGCAGCGCCACCCCGAAATTGATCCCGTCCTCGTCCACACCGGCCAGCATTACGATCCGACCCTCTCCGACATTTTCTTTCGCCAAATGGGCATCCCCACTCCGCATGTCAATCTCGAAGTCGGCTCCGGTTCCCACGCCGCGCAAACCGCCGAAGTTCTCAAGCGCATCGAGCCCGTACTGCTCGAGCACCAGCCCGATCTTGTCCTCGTCGTGGGCGACGTCAACTCCACCATCGCCGTTTCCCTGGCCGCCGTAAAACTCGGCATCCCCGTGGCCCACGTGGAAGCCGGCCTTCGCAGCTTCGATCGCTCCATGCCCGAAGAAATCAACCGCATCCTCACCGATGCTCTTGCCGACTATCTCTTCGTCACCGAAGAAGACGCTATCCAGCATCTCCTCAAAGAAGGCCGCTCCCGCGAATGCATCTACTTCGTTGGCAACGTCATGATCGATTCTCTTCGCCACTTTCTCCCTATCGCACAGAACTCCCCCGTCGGCGATGATCTCGCTCTAAAAAACGGCGCTGGGTGGAACCGCTTCGCTGTCCTCACGCTCCACCGGCCTTCGAACGTCGACTCCACCGAAAAACTTGCCGAACTCCTTGGCGTGATCGACTCTATCGCAGCCCAAATTCCGGTCATCTTTCCGGTTCACCCGCGCACTCAACAGCGCCTCGCGCAAGCCGGCATCAAATCGCATTCCCAGCTAAAGCTAATCCCTCCGGTCGGCTATCTCGATTTTCTCTGCCTTCTTAGCAAAGCCACCCTCGTCCTGACCGACTCCGGCGGCATCCAGGAAGAAACCACTGCTCTCGGCGTCCCCTGCCTGACGCTTCGCGAAAACACCGAACGCCCCATCACCATCACCGAAGGCACCAACATCCTCATCGGCACCGACCCCGCAAAAATCCTCCCCGCCGCACAAAACATTCTCGCCGGAAAAGGCAAGCCT
>DASXMM010000557.1:0-3559 GCA_036495665.1 Candidatus Acidiferrum sp.
GCCGCGCTTTGCAGCGCCGTCTCGCCGGCTATGGAGTGCTATCGCCCATCAGTTTTCGCAGCGGCTGATTGTCCGCGTAAACGCGCCACTCGGCGATCAGTTTGCCACGTACGACAGCGCGCCATGCGGCAGGCACTTCCCAGAAATTTTCCTTGCCTGCATTTCCGTTACGAGCGTACACGCCGCTGGCGCTTCCAAAAACGGCGAACGTTTGATCGGTTTGAAAAAACTCATCAGCTCGAATGCGGTAGTCCGCGATGAACTTGAAATATTGCTTCCACCCTTCGGCCATCGTGGCGCGTCCCACAAACCGCTTTCCCAAGGCATCTTGAAAAACGTGATCTTCGGTCATCACTTCACTAAGGGCGCTAGCGTCACCCGCGTTGATGCGTTTGATGAATTCCATTACGACGTCGAGAGCTTCCGTGTTGCCCATCGGGCCTCTCCTTTTTGGCGGGAATCCAATTATAAGCACAAGCCGCGGCGGAATAGAGCGGCGTCTTGACTTGACCGGAAGCGGCTGCGAGACTGATTCTATCCGCAGATAAGGCATGAGCGAGACGCAAAAACAAGTCGTCACCGTAGGTGTGACCGGGGCAAGCGGCGCAGTATTCGCGCAGAAAACGCTGACTTTGCTGGAAGCGGACGCGCGGGTGGCGCGCATCCACCTCGTTGTCACGGAAGCGGGGCAGCGGCTTTTCGCTGAGGAGCGAGGAATCGCTTCCGGCGATTTGAAGCAGCTTCCTAGCCGGTTGCTTGGCCGGCCTGCGACGAAGATCGAAGTTCTGCCCAACAAAGATATCGGCGCCTCGATTGCTTCCGGCAGTTACGCCGTGGATTCGATGATCGTCGCGCCTTGTTCGATGGGCACACTCGCTGCTATTGCTAGCGGCGTGAGCGACGACCTCGTCTCGCGCGCCGCAGACGTCATTTTGAAGGAGGGGCGCAAGCTTGTCCTTTGCGTTCGTGACACGCCCTTCAACCGCATCCACCTCGAAAACATGTTGCGCGCGCAGCAGGCCGGCGCGGTCATCATGCCGGCGATTCCAGCGTTTTATCATCATCCGCAAACGATCGACGATTTAGTGACGCAGTATATTTGCCGCGTGCTCGCACAGATCGGTCTTCCGCAGGAAAATATGTATCGCTGGACGGGCCAGGCAGGCGTGAAAAAGGCGGAGGCGTAAGTTCGCTATGGCTAGCCGCATCCGCACGGTGTTGGAAATGATCAAGTTCGAGCACTCCGTGTTTGCGCTGCCGTTCGCGCTGACAGGAGCGCTTCTTGCCGCGCGAGCGACGCATCAGCCCCCACGCGGTTGGCCCACTTTGCGCCAGTTCATCTGGATTGTCGTCGCCATGGTTGCAGCGCGCTCTGCGGCCATGACTGTAAATCGCATCGTTGACCTCCGTTACGACCGCGAGAACCCACGCACGCGGCAGCGTGCCCTCGCAACGGGCGATCTTTCCCTTTCGTTCGCCTGGCTCTTCACGATCGCGGCCGTTACGCTGTTTTTCGCCGCCGCATGGCAGCTCAATCCATTGGCGTTGAAGCTCGCGCCGCTGGCGATCGCGATTCTGTTTTTTTATTCGTTCACCAAACGCTTCACAAACTGGTCGCATCTCTTTCTTGGCTTCGCACTGGGCATCTCGCCGGCGGCCGCGTGGATTGCCATCACCGGCGGCCTCGATCGGCGGATGCTCATTCTATGCACGGCAGTGACGATGTGGGTTGGCGGCTTCGACGTGCTCTACGCGTGCCAGGACATCGACTACGACAAGCGCGCTGGACTTTATTCGGTGCCAAAGCGGTTCGGAATCGCCAACGCGCTGCTCATCGCGCGCGCGATGCATATCGGCGTCGTTGCACTGCTCTCTTGGCTCGCGTACAGCTTTGCACTGCCCTGGCCTGCTTGGGCTGGAATTGTCGTCGTCGCGGCCCTGCTGGCTTACGAGCATTCACTTGTCAAGCCCGGCGATCTCAGCAAGCTGGACGCTGCGTTTTTCGCCGTGAACGGTTATATTAGTTTGTTGTTCCTGTTGTTCTGGGGCGCTGCGACTGCGGTTTGGCGCGTTTGAAATTTTCGACGGATTCGAAATGAGCGAACTGACAATTACGGACCAGAGGTTGAAGCCTATTGCGGCGAAAGTGCTTGCCGGCGAGCGGCTGAGCGCTGAAGACGGTATCGCCCTGTATCGTTCACCGGATCTTCTGGCCGTCGGCTGGCTCGCTAATCATGTCCGCGAGAAGCGCCACGGAAATATCACCTACTACAACATCAATCGGCACATCAATCCGACGAACGTCTGTGTGGCGCATTGCAAGCTTTGTGCTTTCGGCCGCGATCCCAATGCTCCCGGCGCGTATACTTTCGCGCTCGAAGAAATTTACCAGCGTGCGGAACAGGGCGTTCGCGAAGGCGCCACTGAATTTCACATCGTTGGCGGCTTGCATCCGGACCTGACCTTTGATCACTACTTGGAATTGGTGCGCGGGCTGAAGCAGCGGTGCCCTTCCGTACATATCAAAGCCTTCACCATGGTGGAAGTACACTACTTCGCGCGCATCGCCAAACTCTCGATCGAAGAAGTTTTGGTCAAGATGAAGGAAGCAGGAGTGGATTCCTGCCCCGGTGGAGGCGCGGAGATTTTTCATCCGCGCGTGCGCAAAATTATCTGCGACCACAAAACCAGCGGCCAGATGTGGTTGAGCACCGCCAAGAAAACCCACGAAGCGGGCCTTCGTTCGAATGCCACGATGCTTTATGGCCACGTGGAGACGGAAGAGGAGCGCGTCGATCACCTCGTCAAGCTACGCGAACTGCAAGACGAGACGCACGGGTTCGTTGCCTTCATTCCTCTTGCGTTTCACCCCGATAACACTGCGCTCTCGCATATTCCGAAGCCCACGGGTTACGACGATCTCCGCAACATCGCCGTCGCTCGCCTAATGCTCGATAATTTCGATCACATCAAAGCTTACTGGATCATGCTTTCGCCAAGCATGGCGCAAATCGCCCAGCGTTTTGGCGCGAACGACCTCGATGGCACCGTAGCAGAGGAAAAGATTTATCACGATGCGGGCGCGAAAACGTCGGAGTTCACGCCGCACGCCGAACTCGAGCGCCTCATCCGCGCCGCCGGCCGTATCCCCGTCGAACGCGACACGCTGTACCGGCCGGTTCACCGTTCCAAGATGCCGCCAATTGCGCCAGCGTCGCGACCCGATCTTGTATCTCTAACCTTGAACGTGTAGTTCCCTTCGACACTCAGCGAATCGTTCCAGCTTTTGCCATGACTTTTGCAAGCAGTTCTTCGGGCAAAGCTGGGTAGCCTTGCTCCTGCGCGATTTTCTCGCCGCTCGTGTACACCCATCTTAAATATTCTCCGATGGCGTGCCCGCGCTGCGAATCCTTGGCGACTGCCGGCACATAAAACCAGGTAAAGCTGCTGATGGCATAGCTGCCCTTTCCAGGCGCGTTCGTCAGCGAAATACGAAAATCGTCGGTCATCTTGTTCGTTGACGCTTTAGCAGCGGCGGCGACGGAACGCGCTGACGGCT
>DASXMM010000558.1:0-7988 GCA_036495665.1 Candidatus Acidiferrum sp.
CACCGCTAGATTCAAGCAGCGAGCCTTGGTCGAAATGAAGGAAAGAGAAAAGATCCTTATAGGTGAAGAGAAAAACGGGCCCTCGAAGCTCGTCAACTCGAGGTGTCCCTTGACAGAGCCGACAACGTCATAGAGGGTGGCAACCCTTTTGTACACAAAGCGGGTGCCGCACGCGCGGTTTTTGCGAAGCGTGCCGGTTTTGACTTTCCCCGGTCCCGTGTCCGACGTTCTTCGCGATAAGGCAAGGACTCAAACAAAAAGCCCGCTCCGAATTTCGAAGCGGGCTTCTGAATTTCTGTTAGCTGACGGCGACTCCTGCAAAATCCAGGGTCGGCGACGGTTAGCTGGCCGCTTCGACTGGCTCTTCCTTCTTGGTCTTTTCCTTCTTTTCTTTTTTCTTCAGCTCGTAGCCGACGATCTCGAGAATGGCCACCTTCGCTCCATCGCCGACGCGGATGCCCGCGTGGATGATGCGCGTGTAGCCGCCGGCCCGGTCCGCAAACTTCGGCGCGATCTCAGAGAACAGCTTCGCCGTCACGGCCGGTGTCATCAGATACGCCGCCGCCTGCCGCCGCGATTGCAGCGTGTCGCGCTTCCCGAGCGTGATGATCTTCTCCGCCACCGGCCGCGTCGCCTTCGCCCGCGTCAAAGTGGTCGTGATTCGCCCGTGCTCGAACAAATTCGTCACCAGGTTCCGCAGCGTCGCGCGACGGTGCGACGGGTTGCGTCCAAGCTTTGATCCTGTGTTGCGATGCCGCATAGTCAGTCCTTTTCGTCAGCTCTTGCGCGATCCTGCTTCGAAATCTCGAAGTTCAATTTTCCAGTTTCGACAGTATTTACGGGAGGAGGTTTTCACCCCTCCCCAGTGTCCGAACCCGGAGTGTCTAGACTCTCCGGCTTGCTTCGAAATTTCTTTTCGAGTTTCGACTTTCGAATTGCGATCTTCGATCTTCGAATTTCGCCGGTCCTTACAGCCCGCCGCCAATCGTATCTTCGATAGGCGGTGGCGCCGTCTGGCTCGGCAACGGCGGCCAGATAATCCGGCCGTGCTCGTCGAACTTCATTCCCAGGCTGAGGCCCATCTTGGTCAGTATATCCTTGATCTCGTTGAGCGACTTTCTGCCAAAGTTCTTGGTCTTCAGCATTTCGTTCTCGCTCTTTTGCACGAGTTCGCGGATCGTCTGGATATTCGCGTTCTTCAAGCAGTTGTACGAACGCACGGAAAGTTCCAGCTCTTCCACCGAACGGTCCAGATGCTCGAGGCGCGGATCGTTCGCGATTTCCTGCGGCAGCTCCGTGATCTCCGACGGCTCTTCGAAGTTGATGAAGATGCTCATGTGATCCTTCACCAGCTTCGCGGCCAATCCGATGGAGTCCTGCGGCGTGATCGCTCCGTTGGTCCACACTTCGATCATCAACTTTTCGTAATCAGTCATCTGGCCGAGACGCGCTGCCTCAACCGAGTAGTTGACCTTCCGCACCGGCGAGTGCACGCTGTCGACCGGGATATACCCGATCGGCAGGTCTTCGTCGTAGTTGCGGTCCGCAGCCACGTACCCGCGGCCGTTCTTGACGCGCATTTCGATTTGTAGCTTGCCGCCTTCGCTGACCGTCGCGATGTACACGCTCTTGTCGAGCACCGCGAAGTCCGCGTCTTCCTCAATTTGCGCCGACGTCACCGGGCCGGGATGATCGACGTTGAAGAAAATCGTCTTCGGCAAATCGGTGTTCAGCTTGATTGGCACTTGCTTCAAATTCAGGATGATATCCGTCGCATCTTCCACCACGCCCGGAATCGAAGAAAATTCGTGCAGCACTCCTTCGATTTTTACCGCGGTGATCGCAGCGCCTTCAATCGAGCTCAGCAGCGCGCGGCGGAGTCCATTTCCAACGGTCGTTCCCCACCCGCGTTCGAACGGCTGCGCGGAAAATCGTCCGTACTTCTCCGTCAGCGATTCCAACTCGGATGCAAGGCGCTTCGGCTTTTGAAATCCCTTCCACATCGTGTTCCTTCCTTCTGGGCCGAACTTCGCGGCCCCAAAACTCAGGCGCTTGTCGCGCCAGCCAGTGTTCTTGTGTAGGGCCCGCTTTAGCGCGACCCTCTTTCCGTTACTTCGAGTACAACTCCACGATCAACTGTTCGTTGATCGGCGGCGTCTGTACGTCTTCGCGCTTCGGCAGGGCCACAACCTTGGCCTTGAACTGCTCGCGGTCCTGTTCGAGCCACGGCACAGCACTCTGGCTCTGCGCCACGTTCCGCGCCTCAAGAACCATAGCGTTTTGGTGCATTTTTTCCTTGATGGCGATTTCCTGGCCCACGGTGACGAGATAGGAAGGGATGTTGACCTTCTTCCCGTTGACGCGGACGTGGCCGTGCAACACGAGCTGGCGCGCCTGCGAACGTGACGACGCCAATCCCGCGCGCCACAACACGTTGTCCAGACGCCGCTCGAGCGTGATGATGAGGTTTTCGCCGGTGGGACCCTTGGCCCGAACGGCCTTCTCGAAATAGTTACGGAACTGGCGTTCCAGCAACCCATAGGTGCGCTTGACCTTTTGCTTCTCGCGCAACTGGAGGCCGTAACCCGCGACCTTGGGGCGCCGCGACTGCCCGTGCTGTCCCGGAACGAAGTTGCGCTTTTCAATCGCGCACTTCTCCGTGAAGCACCGCAAGCCTTTCAAAAATAGTTTCTGCGCTTCCCGGCGGCACAGGCGGCAGACTGCATCTCGGTGTCTTGCCAACTTCTATTCTCCCTTCCCAAAACTGTGGTGAGACATAATTTCTTGCATGTCTCGTTGAATCTCTTGGCTCGTAAAATGTCGCATCAAACCCGGCGCCTTTTCGGAGGACGGCAGCCGTTATGCGGAATCGGCGTAACGTCGCGAATCAAGACAATGTGGAGACCCGCAGCAGCCAGCGCGCGGACGGCGGATTCGCGTCCCGAGCCCGGCCCCTTCACGCGGACTTCCACACTCTTCATGCCGTACTGGTCGCGCGCGACGCCCGCGGCAGCCAGTGAAGCTTGCTGCGCGGCGTACGGCGTGCCTTTGCGCGAGCCTTTGAAGCCGATGGCTCCGGCGGAAGACCAGCACATCACGCGGCCATCCTGATCCGAGATGGTGATTTGCGTGTTGTTGAACGTCGCCGCGACGTAAACGATGCCGTGCGGGACGACGCGCCGTTCGCGCTTCTTCTTGAATTCTTTCTTGCGCTTCGTTGTTGCCGCGCCCGGTTTCGCTGGTGCTGCTGTTGCGTCCGGCACCGCGCCTTTTTGTTCTTTTGCCACTGGTTCACTCCGTTTCGTATACCGCGAAATCTGGGATCGTGCTCGCACATGGGCACGATGTATCGTGCCCCTACAAGTAAAACTGTTAGCCCTTCTTGCCGGTGACTTTCTTCTTCGCTGCGACTGCGCCGCGGCGCGGACCTTTTCTCGTGCGCGCATTCGTGTGCGTGCGCTGCCCGCGAACGGGAAGATTGCGGCGGTGGCGGATGCCGCGGTACGCCTGGATTTCGATCAGCCGGCGGATGTTCATCTGGATCTCTTTGCGGAGATCGCCTTCCACGCGGCCTTCTTTTTCAATTTCCTGGCGGAGATGGTTCACTTCGTCTTCCGTCAAGTCGCGGATCTTCTTCGTGTGATCGACGCCCGCCTTCGCGGCGAGCTTCTTCGCGCGCTCCTGCCCGATGCCGTAGATCGAAGTCAGTCCGACCCAAAGGCGCTTCTGCGGCGGAAGGTCAACACCTGCGATACGTGCCATTCTGTCTCCTTAACCCTGGCGCTGCTTGTGCTTCGGATTGGTGCAGATTACCCGCACCACGCCGCGCCGGTGGATCACCTTGCATTTGTCACAAATCGGTTTTACGGATGCTCGAACTTTCATTGCCTTTATTCCTCGCTCCGATCGCTCTTGAGCGACCGGCGGTCGCCCTCAGAAGGGCGACCCTACAACTGCTTGAAACGACAGGCCCTTTGACGGGACCCGCGGTCGCCCTCGGAAGGGCGACCCTACAAATGCTTGAAACTGCTGGCCCCTAAAGTGGCGGCCCTCAAACCAGGGGCATTAGATGTCCTAGCCCCTTTCAACGTCGCAGAACCGAAAAGCGCGGGTCTAAAGACCCGCCACTACAACTACTTGTAACGGTATACGATTCGGCCTCGGGTCAGATCGTAGGGGGAGAGTTCAACCGCTACCTTGTCTCCTGCCAAAATCCGGATAAAATTTTTGCGCATCTTGCCGGAAACGTGTGCCAGCACTTGATGCTTGTTTTCGAGCTCCACGCGAAACATCGCATTGGGCAGCGGTTCAATAACCGTGGCCATGACTTCGATGGCGTCCTCTTTAGGATTGCCGGAGTCTTTCTCTTTTTTCTCGCGAATGGGTCTCGCCATAATCTCCTGCGTTGCCAGCGTGCCAGTTAAAACCAGTGCGCTGTCTTGCTTACATCTTGCTTAACCAGGGCACGATGTATCGTGCCCCTACAAAAACCAAAACCGCGGACCGCAACAAACCTTACCAGGACGGGCCGGTTACGTCTTTCGGCCTGGTCAGAATCCACGGGCCGTTGGCGGTGATGGCTACCGTGTGCTCGAAGTGCGCTGAGGGGCTGCCATCGGCGGTTTCCGCCACCCACTCGTCGCGCATCCGAACTTCCGGCCGGCCTGCATTCACCATCGGCTCGACGGCGATGACCATGCCTTCCTGCAACCTGGCGCCGCGTCCTTCTTCGCCGTAATTCGGCAGGTTGGGTTCGTCGTGCATCTGCGTGCCTATACCATGTCCGACAAACTCGCGCACTACCGAATACCCGTGCTGCTCGACCCAACTCTGCACCGCGTGGCCCACATCGCCGAGGCGGTTACCGGCGCGCATCTTGTCAATCGCGCGGTCCAGCGATTCGCGGGTTACATCCAGCAGTTTTTTCACTTCCGGCCGAATCTTGCCAACCGGAACAGTAACCGCCGAATCCGCAAAATATCCTTCCACTTCCATCCCGAAGTCGATCGAGACGATGTCGCCTTCGCGCAATTTCCGCTTCGGCGACGGAATCCCGTGAACAATCTCGCTGTTCACCGAAGTACACAGCGAACAAGGATAACCGCGGTAGCCCTTGAACGCCGCTTTGCCCGGCTTGCCGGCGATTTTTTCCTCGGCAAACTTCTCGAGGTCCATGGTCGTCAGCCCGGGACGAACCATATCCCGAAGCGCCGTCAAAGTCTCGTGCACGACCAGCCCGGCGCGGTGCATCTTTTCCAACTCTTCGGCACTGCGCAGATGAATCGCCATCGTTTCTACTGGCGGCCCTTTCCAGGCCGGCTAATGCTTGGCGCGCGCATGGTGCAGAGTCCGCCAAATCGCTTGCTCGACTTCTTCCACGCTTTTCGAGGCGTCCACATCGTGAAGCAGCCCCAACCTCCGGTAATACGCCACCAGCGGTTCCGTCTGCCTCTCGTACGCCTTCAACCGCGGCCCTACAATTTCTTCCCGGTCGTCCGGCCGCTGCACGAGCTCTCCGCCGTCGCTGTCGCAGCGTCCTTCGACCCTGGGCGGACGCTCGAAGAGATTATAAATCTCTCCGTTGGTCTTGCACATGCGCCGGCCGGTAATGCGCCGGAGGATGAGCGCCATATCGATCAGCAGATGAATGACGATCGGCCGACGATATCCATGCTGCTTCAACAACTCGCCCAGATACTGCGCCTGAGCGACGGTTCGCGGAAACCCGTCGAACACAAAACCGTGCGAACAATCGGGCTGCTCGATGCGGTGCGCCACGATCTTGAGCACCAGCGAATCGGGTACAAGCTCGCCGCGCGCCATAATCGGCTTGGCCTTCGCTCCGAGCGCCGTGCCCCGGGCGATGTGATCGCGGAGCATATCGCCCGTCGAAAGGTGCGGCACCGAGTATTTGGCCGCAAGCTTTTTCGCTTGCGTGCCTTTCCCCGCGCCCGGAGGCCCGAGTAAAATCACGGCGCGATTGAGCTCTTCCGGGGGCCGTTTTTCCGGCACCACTGGGCTCGTCGCCATGTTTTACCGTCTGCCGCGCAACCGGCCCTTCCGAGCAAATCCTTCGTAATTGCGCATGACCAACTGAGCTTCCAGTTGCTGGACAGTGTCCATGGCCACGCCTACCACGATCAACAGCGACGTGCCGCCGAAATAAAACTGCACGCCCAAACCTTTGAGAAACCAGACCGGGAAGTGGCGGTCAAACCACGAGCCGATGCCCCAGCCGATATGGTCCAGGTGAATGCCCGCGAGCATCCACTCCGGCAGCAAACAGACCAGCGCGAGATAAACTGCTCCGATGAAGGTCAGCCGCTTGAGAATCTTGCTGACGTGCTCGGAGGTGTTGCGGCCCGGCCGAATACCCGGAATGAAGCCACCGTTCTTGCGCATGTTGTCGGCAAGCTCGGTCGGATTGAAAACGATGCCGACATAGAAAAACGAGAAGAGCAGAATCATCGTGACGTACACGACGATGTAGAGCGGCTCGCCCCAAGCCAGGCGCTCCTTGATGGTGTTGATGAAGGCCCAGCGGCTGCCGAGAACGAGCGCGAAGGTGGCCGGAAACGCCAGCAGCGAACTCGCGAAGATCGGCGGAATCACGCCGCCGGAGTTGACGCGCAACGGAAGATACGAGGATTGACCGCCCATCACTTTGCGTCCGATGACGCGCTTGGCGTACTGCACGGGAATGCGGCGCTGGCCACCTTCGACGAATACGACGAAAGCCACGACGGCGATCATCAGCGCGACGAGAAAAATCAGCGCTATGCCGGTGAACGGGCCCCACGCCGCCGTGCGCGCCTTGTTGACCAGGTCATCCACGGCTTGCGGCAAACGAACCACGATGCCAACGAAAATGACGAGCGACATGCCGTTGCCGATGCCGCGTTCGCTGATCTGTTCGCCGAGCCACATGATGAAGGCCGATCCAGTGGTGAGCGTGAGAATCGTCATCATCGTAAAAGCCCAGCCGGGGTGATAGACCAACGACATGCCGTTGATGCCGCCGGAGTGCTGGAGTGTGGAGGCAATCGTAAACGACTGGACGATGCTCAAAACGATCGTCAAATAGCGCGTGTACTGCGTGATTTTGCGGCGGCCGAGCTCGCCTTCTTTTTGCAGGCGCTCGAGGTACGGAAAGACGACCTGCATCAACTGCAAGATGATGGAGGCGGTGATGTACGGCATGATGCCCAGCGCAAAAATGGTCATCTGCCGGAAAGTGCCGCCGCTGAACAAATCAAAGATGCCAAGGACGGAGCCCTGAGCCTGCTTGAAAATCTCCCCCAGCACGGCCGTGTTAATGCCGGGAGTGGGAATGCTGGCGCCGATGCGGTAGACGGCGAGCAGCGCGAGCGTAAAGAGCACGCGGTTCCGCAAGTCCGGAATGCGGAACATGTTTTTGAGAGCTTCGACGAATCGTTTCATTCGTTTACCCTGCGATCCCCAACTGCTTACAAGACAACTTTAAAGCAACCGCGCCACATCACGAGACAAATCTTTATGCTACAACCTCGAACGTGCCGCCTGCTTTGGTGATCTTATCCTTGGCCGAGGCGCTGAAGGCGTGCGCATGAATCGCGATTTTGGTGGTCAGTTCACCATCGCCGAGGATTTTGATCGGGTCCGTGGCGCGGCGGACAAAACCATGCGCGCGGAGCAAATCCGGCGTTACGGTTTCGCCTTCCGGAAAAACGTTGAGCGATTCCAGGTTGATAACCGAGTATGAGACGCCAAACAGGTTGTGAAACCCGCGCTTCGGCATACGGCGGTGGAGCGGCATCTGGCCGCCCTCAAATCCGCGGCGGCGCGAATAGCCGCGACGGGATTTCTGCCCCTTATCGCCGGAGCCGGACGTTTTGCCGAGCTTCGAGCCCATGCCGCGGCCGACGCGCACCTTGCGGTGCCGCGAACCTTTCGGCGGCTTCAAATTCGACAGGCTGAACGTCCTCTTCGGATGCCCGGTCTTTTTGGCG
>DASXMM010000559.1:0-3609 GCA_036495665.1 Candidatus Acidiferrum sp.
GATCCATCCGGTAACAAGAGAAAGAAGCGCATCTTCTCTATTGGAGTTTTTAATCGCCGCGGTCGGCAATTCGAAATCCGGGAGAGGCGACTCGAAATTCGCAGATGGGAAGATCTGGGTGAATGCGCGAGCGCGTTCGGCGGCGACCCAGTACACTTCCCCGCCGACGTGTGCGCGCGTGGCACGATTGTCGCGCGCTAGAGCCTCGAAAAAGTCGCTCCAGACAGGCACTGATTGATGAAGTTTCGCCCGCAAGCTTCGCTCATCCAGCGATCCAATCCCAACGCGTACCGGTAGTGCAATGAGAGTAAGAAGCGCGTCGTGCAGTTCTTCGGAGTCGCGCACGTCGGGCCACGCATCGTCGCAGACTTCGGCGATTGCGGCTGGATCGAGGCGGCCAATCTCGCCGAGGACGGCATCGGGGAGGACGCGGCGCATTTCTACAGCGCGGGCGCGGCGCTCTTCGAGCGGGGCGTCGTCGAGGTAGGCGTAGGGATTGGCGTTGAGAATTTCGTGGGAGAACTGAGACGGCTGCGGCGTATCGACGGCGATGCAGTTTATGCTGCCGTCGTAAATTCCTTTTAGGACGCGCTCGAGGCCTTCGATGTCCATCGCCTCGGTGAGGACGTCTTTCATCACTTCGCGGATGAGCGGGTGATTCGAGATGGTGATGTCGCCCTCGATATTTTCCTGACAGGCTTGTGCTTCGGGAAAAACGGCCGCTAGCAAATCGTCGGCGCGCATGCGCTGGATTTGCGGCGGGACCTTTTTGCCACCGCGGAAACGGAGTAGCGCGAGGGCGCGGCCCGCGTCCCAGCGCCAGCGGGTGGTAAATAATGGCGAGGTGAGGACGGCTTGTTCGAGAACAGAGCGCAAGGAATTTGGATAAAGGAAATGGAAGACATCGGCGAGCGGGAAACTGTGCTGTTCGCTGAGGGAGATATTAAGGCCGTTGTCCGTGGCGGCGGCTTGCAATTCGAAATTGAAGGAACGGCAGAAGCGTTTGCGGAGAGCGAGGCCCCACGCTTTGTTGATGCGACCGCCGAAGGGGGCGTGGATGACGAGTTGCATCCCGCCACTTTCGTCGAAGAAGCGTTCGGCGATGATGGTGGTTAGAGTGGGAATGGCATGGAGCAAGGCGCGGCCAGCTACGATGTATTCGACGATTTGTTCGGCGCCGGGATCGTCGAGGCCGCATTGGAACTTGAGCCAGTTTATGGCGGCGGCGACGTTGCTCGCGGCGTGACCATTCGATGTGGGCGGCATTTCGGGCGACATGCGCGGAATCAGCTCGTCGAGCTTTTCGCGTAGCGCGGCTACATGCGCGGAGAGTTCGTCGGTCCGCGCAGGGGCTTCGCCGCGCCAAAACGGAATCGTGGGAGACGCGCCTTGCGCGTCTTCGACCAGTACGCTGCCGGAGGCTTGGACGCGGCGAATGCGCCACGACGTGTTGCCCAGGAGCATCACGTCGCCGGCGAGGCTTTCGACCGCGAAGTCTTCGTCGATGGTGCCGACGACGATGGACTCGGGCAGTGCAACCACCGTGTAAAGCGAATTTTCGGGAATGGCGCCGCCGCTGGTGATGGCGGCTAGGCGTGCGCCACGACGGGCGCGGACCATGCCGTTTACGCGGTCGCGATGGAGATAGGCGGCGTAGCGTCCGCGGGCGGAGGCGATGCCCTCGGAAAGCATGCCGATGATTTCGTCAAAATCCGCGCGGGCAAGATTGCGATACGGATAGGCGGCGCGAACGCAATCGAAGAGTTCGTCTTCGCGCCAATCTTCGGCGGCGCACATGGCAACGATTTGTTGGGCGAGGATGTCGAGCGGTTGTTCAGGAATGGCGAGGCTATCGAGATCGCCTTCGCGAATGGCGTGAACGAGCGCGGCGCACTCGAGAAGTTCGTCGCGCGTGGTGGCGAAGATTCGGCCTTTGGGGACGGCGCCGCGCCAATGGCCGGCGCGGCCGATGCGTTGCAAGCCGACAGCGATAGAGCGCGGAGAGCCGATCTGGCATACGAGGTCGACGCTGCCGATGTCGATTCCTAGTTCGAGAGAGGCGGTGGCGACAAGGGCGCGGATTTCTCCAGCTTTCAGTTTTCTTTCGGCAGCGAGGCGAATATTGCGGGAGAGGCTGCCGTGATGCGTGGCGACGGCGTCTTGGCCGAGGCGTTCGCCGAGATGATGGGCGATGCGCTCGGCTAGACGGCGCGTGTTGACGAAGATCAGAGTGGAGCGATGCTGCGTGGCGAGCGCTGCTACGCGGTCGTAAATCTCGCCCCACATTTCGTTGGAGGCGACTGGGCCAAGTTCGCTTGCGGGAACTTCGATGGCGAGATCGAGTTCGCGGCGATGGCCTATTTGGACGATCACGGGATCGGGTCGGGGAGTGCCGCTAAGAAAGTGGGCGACTAGCTCGATGGGCTTTTGCGTGGCCGAGAGGCCGATGCGCGTGAGGCGTTTACCTGTCAAATGATCGAGGCGTTCAAGGGAGAGCGCGAGGTGCGAGCCGCGCTTGTCGTCGGCCATGGCGTGAATTTCGTCCACGATGACGGTGTCGACGGTTTTGAGGATTTCGCGGCTCTTCGCGGCGGTGAGCAGAATGTAGAGAGATTCCGGAGTCGTGACCAGGATGTGCGGCGGGCGCGAGAGCATGGCGCGGCGTTCGTGCGCGAGCGTGTCTCCAGTACGCACGGCGGTGCGAATGTCCGGCATGAGGATGCCGCGCTGGCTGGCGAGTTGAAGAATTTCGCCGAGGGGGATTTCGAGGTTTTTCTGAATGTCATTGCTCAGGGCTTTGAGCGGGGAGACGTAGAGAACTTCGGTTTGGTCGAGCAGTTCCCCGTTGAGAGCTTTGCGAACGAGGCGATCGATGCAGATCAGGAATGCGGCCAGCGTTTTGCCAGAACCCGTCGGGGCGGAGATGAGCGTGGTCTTCCTGGTAAGGATGCTCGGCCAGCCTTGAAGTTGGGGCTCGGTTGGGGAGCCGAAGCGGGCGAGGAACCAATCGCGAACGAGGGGATGAGCCCATTCCAAACCGGAAAAGACCAGTTGCGAAGTCTCGGTGTTCGTTTCGGGGTTTGCCTCGGCGCTCATGGGGCAGAATTAAATTATAGCGTAAACGAATTAGGCTCGCTGGTGGCGAAGATCGAACGGGAGGCGACCGCTCTCGCGACGGGCCTTCGAAGGTTAGCCGCGAGAAAGACCAAGAATTGCGCGCAGGGCTTTCTGATCGGCGCCGGAGTTCGCGAAATCGTCAAACGAGGTGTTTGCCGCTTCGATGATGTGTCGCTTGATGAATGGCGCGCCTTCGGCGGCTCCCCGTTCGTTGCTCTTGATGCAGCATTCCCACTCAAGAATCGCCCAGCCCGGAAAATCGTACTGCGTGAGTTTTGAGAAAATGGTTCGGAAGTCGACCTGACCGTCGCCCAGCGAACGGAACCGCCCAGCGCGCTGCAGCCACGGTTGATACCCACCGTAAACGCCCTGCTTGCCTGTAGGACGGAACTCCGCGTCTTTAACATGAAACATCTTGATGCGCTGATGATAAAGATCGATGAATTGGAGGTAGTCGAGCTGTTGGAGGACGAAATGACTAGGATCGTAGAG
>DASXMM010000560.1:0-9396 GCA_036495665.1 Candidatus Acidiferrum sp.
CGGGAGACTCAAATTCGCCTCTCTGGACGAAGTTCAACCACGCAAAAATCATCGCCGCCAGCGTGGCAAGCGCCAGCACCACGGCCCCAAGGTTCACTCTGAGGTTGTGCTTCATAACTGGCCTAGGCAGGTTGACACCCCACCGAAGATTCTTCGGTGCAAATCAATGTCCATTCTTTGGAAGAGCATCGAGGTGAGAAGCGCTTTATTTTTCAATGACTTACAGAACGCACAGGCCGTGGACTCCCCAATAATCCGTTTTCTGGAAGGACACATACAGTTTTCTAAAGCCCGATCTGGTCTTAGAACTGGAGGCTCAAGCCGCCCCGGAACGTGCGGAAAGCAGGCATCAGGGTCACGCGACCGTCTTGGGTATTCAGGCTGACGTACCCTTGGGCCAGGAGGTTGTCACATTCGGCGTTGGCCTCCCACCGACCGGGACCGAACTTTGGCAGTCTTTGATGGACTCCAACATGGAAATAAGGCTCCATGTCAAACAGGGCTTCGCCGAAGCCATCCACGCGAGTTAGCGAAGTTCCGTTGACCCACTGATAGCCTGCCGTCACTCTGGTGCCGAGGCGAGGCAATCTTCCTGAGACTTTGGCGCCAGCAGAGTGACGCCCAGCGGTACGGAACAGCTCACGAAGCGGTCCAGCGGCGGCGCTCGACGGCGTCAGCGCGCCCGCAAAGGCGTAAAGGGCTGTAAGTTCGACGTCGCTGCCAATCTTCTCCTTGTAGGCTGCGCGGGTGCCCCAACTGCTGGAAGAGCCACCGTCATATGAGAAACCGTTCGAGTACACATCCTGAAAATAGTCAGCAACCGGAAGATTGTTGCCCCGGCCAAAAACCGCTACATTGCTGTCATCTTCGTGAAAAGCAGCGACTTGCAATTTCCCGCGGGATCCCAGTTTGCGCTCGGCGTTGATCTCCTCATGGAAGCCACTCTCCAGCACCGGACGTCCCCCACGCCACATGAGAACGGGAAAAGCGTCCAGCTCGTTCAAAGCAGCCGCCAATGTGTTGGCCGTTTCACCGTCCATCGACTCGAGCGGCTCTGGGCCAGTGGGCATAGACGCAAATATCAAGGAGGCGTGCCAATCGTCGGAGATCCGTGCCTCCAGTTGCATGCGCGGTCGCACAGACGTGGCCGAGCGCCCCAAGCCAACCAGCACATATTCGCCGCCATATTCAAGGACAGCGCGCGTCCCAAAAGCCACGGACCCGCCCTGGTCGATGCGAACGCCGCGGAAACTCGGCCCCACATCGCCCAACTTCGATTCGCGCAAAACCAAGGCGGTGTGCGGCCCTGCGCCGAGCGACCCGGTTGGCAGCCAAACCGTGGCGATTCCGCCGGCCGGAGACTCGCCGTCATAGCTCACCAGACCCGCCAACAGAAGCCGACTCGTCGGGCCGAGTCCCTGATCGTACGCAAATGCGGTTGCCGGACTCGCGGGAAGACTGGAGACGGATCCGGGCCTGCGAGCGCCATCTGTAAACTCCAAGCGGCCCCGGGCGGGCTCTGCAGGAACAGAATCCGAGTCCGCGGCGACAGTGCCAAGCGCGTCTTGATCCACCCACTGAAGCACAGGCCGCACCGAAGTGGCTGACCGCAGGACCCACTTCCAATCATCCGATTCGGCTGCCGCAGAAGGCGGGGCACGCCGCAACTGCTCTAGCGAAGCAAACATGGATTCCAGCTGGATGCGGACAAGAGTCGTAAGATATGCAGCTACGCGGACGTGTTTCTCAAGAGTCGGAAGAAAGCCTGCGAGGGTGACGCGCACAGTGTAAAAGCCGGGCGCAAGTTTCTCACCTCGGAACCCCCCCCGCGTGTTAGTGAAAAAGCTGATGCCTGACGCGGGCGTAGCCGCAGCCGATTCGGGAATCACTTCCACGCTGGCGCCCATTTGGGGGGTGCCGGCGGTGTCTCGAACTACCCCCGAGAGGACCCCTTGAACAGACTTCAACTGCGCCGCTGCCGGATTCGCTCCCAGTAGTGAGAACGTTGCGGCCAGGACGAGAGTCCCCATGCCTCGGACCTGTCCTTTATTCACTGCTCGCTACCTCCCCGGAACCGTGTTGGCTGCTGCCTTGGTTGGCTCGAGCGGACCCTTGACCGTAAAGTCGGCTGTCTTGGATATAGACTGATTGGAGATGCCATCGGTGGCATGAATTTCGATCGAATATTTACCGGGTGCAAGCGAAGCGAGGGGCAGCCATCTCTCGATGGTCACCTGGTCGCCGGTCTGCTTCATCTCTTCCGACGTCTCCTTGAACTGAAGGACTTGCTCGTTGCCCTTCTTTACGGTGTATTGGAAGGTGGCGTTCGATTTGTGAGTCTTGTCGTCGGACTTGAGGTTGTACACCTGGAGATAAATTCCCATGCGGTCCCTAGGGGTAAACTCGCTATCAAGGCGAGGCCGCACTTTGGTCGAGCCCAAAACGAACTGTCCGGTGCCAATCTGCTTGGCGGGAACGTGTTCGAGTTGATCCGCTAGAATCAACGTGCTCGCATCCAGTTTCTCGTCTTCATATCTCGGTACGTGCAGCGCCGTGTTCACAACACCCACGTTGCCGCTCTGAACGTCCTTGATGACCAGATCGAGCCGGTAGAGGCCAGGACGGAGAGGCACTGCCTTTTGATAAATCGACTGCAACTTAAGTGATTGCTGATAGAGAGAATCAGGAAAATCCCTGGAGACGGGGTCCTCGAATGTCTGAACCACACGTCCAGTCAGGGTGCTGATGCGCCCGAAGACATTCATCGTTGCGGAATGAATGCCATCCTTGGACTGGAAGTTAAGCTGGCCGTTGGACACCTGGATGGTGATGGGAACCAGTATGGTGTCGTTCGTAACCTTCATGAAGTCCGTGCGGTATGTGAATTTGAGTTGGTCGCGGACAATGCGCGCGGTCACGATCGCTTCCAGGTCTTTGAACTTAACCTCGGGTGGCTTTTGCACTTTGGCGTAGAGTTCCAGGCGATTGAATTCATCCATGCTGGCAGGTGTGCCGCCCATCGCGGTAGGCAGGTTGGTGCCGTCCGAACGCGTAAAACGGTCGGTTTTGGAAGCCAGGCCCATGGATTCCAGCAAGCTCAAGCCGGCGCCGGGCACGTGCAGCAAAGCGTCCTTTTCCGAAGGATCCATCGTGAGGTGATACTCACCAGAGCCGCTGGGATCGACGAATTCCAGGATGATGTTCTCGCCAATTCCTTCCAAATAGCGCCAGCGCCAAGTCTCCCAGGGATAGGTGGTTGTCGAGCCGCCGCCCTCTTCCATCGGCCGGTCGTAGGTGCCGCCGGTCGGATGCGAATCCACTTCGTCTGCAGGACCCCACATGATGTACATGCGGCCGCGGTCCGTCTTCCAACCAGGGATACCAGAAGCGAAATGCTCGTTGGCGTAAGCGATGCGGCGGTAGTGCTCTTCCTTAAAATCGTTGTCTGGCAGGTCAGGATTGCTGCTGCGCCGAAGCCAGAACTGCTCGATAAACTGCTCGCGCTCTTCATTGGTATCGAGCTGAAGGAAGGCATTCCGCTCTTCCGGCGAAATGATATAGACCACGTCCTCGTTGAGCCACTGCCTGTACTGGCTATCGAGTTCTTTGAGGGTCTTGCGCGCCTTTTGTTTCTGTTCTTTGCGCTGCTCTTTGGTGAGCGTCTGAGGAGCCGGCGGATTCGTAGGATCCTGCGCCTGCGGAACCTGTTGGGCCGAGACGTTCGACATTAGGATGGTAAACGAGAATGCAGTAGCAATCAGGGCACGAATTACCCGTGGCATCAGCACACCTCAACTTCTAGGACGTTTGGATTCTACCCCTGGACAAGCTGGCCGTCAATCGCGGAATCTCCAGCATTTTGTGCAACTTGTCCCCCGTTTGCCGTTAGAATCGCGGAAGAATCGAAGGGTTGCCTGACAATTTTTGACCTGAACCTTAGTACAGGATTCTTCGGAAAAACGTAGGTGTCGAAGAATTCGCAAGGAAAACTCGGGGCAACCGACTGCGAGAAAAGTTCGCGGGGGTGCTTTACTGCACGCGATGACTATGGACGTCCGAACCGACCAGGGTGTCGAAGATCGCGAGGACATGTCTGCGGTATTCCACCATACGCGTGAAGATATCGCGCAGTTCGGGCTCGCGCTCCGCCTCTTTATGCCATTTCGCAAGAACCAGAGCGGGCACTTCGATATCCCGGCGGAGCTTCTCCGCGGCATGGCCGCGCAGGAATAGGCCATAAAAGAAGGCCGCTTCCCGCTGCGGGAAGTCGAAGTCGTGAACGACTTCCGAGGGAACGATTTGTGGCAACGTCGCCATAGAGAAAATGCAGTTTACCGAAAAGATTTTCCGCGTCAAGTAGTACGCGGGTTTTCCTGCCGCTACTTATGCAACGCCGGGTCCCAAAGGGTCAAACACTCGGTTGCTGGAAACTATCGCGACGCAGGGGTTGCCAGACGCATCCAACCGCCGTAGGATGATAGAAGGCATGGCAAGGTTACACAATGCGGCGTCAGGCGGGGTTTTCGGGCGATTGGCTCGATTTGGCCTCCTCAAAGGACTGCGTTCCATTGAAATTGACCGCGAAGAGTTCCGGCGGCAACTCAAACGAAAATATGGACTTGATGTGCCTGATTTTCGTCGCATGCGTTTTGTGCCGCTCGCGCGTCTGGACGCCATCGCCAAAATGCTGATTCGCGATACGGAGCGGCTTGCGGTACTCGAAGGGGCCGGACTCGGCTTGGGCGGGATGATCACCATCATTCCGGACGCGGGGCTGCTGACGATTCTGACGCTTCGCCTCATTCAGAGACTTTGTCTGCTCTACGGGTTCGAGTTCAACGGCCAGAATGAACGGTTGGAGATGTGGATTGCCGCCGCTGCTGCGACTGGCGTCGATTACGGTAAGGATCTCGCCGAAAAACAGATTCTCGAGCGCCTGGCTCCACGCATCGCGGAGCGTCTGGCTCTTAAGCTCGGGCAGGAAACGGCGGAAAAGTGGGTTGGACGTTTGATCCCCCTCGCCAGCTCAGTGATTGGCGGCGCGTTGAACTACGCGTTTGTCCGAGCCTGGGGCGGGCGAGTGCAGCGCAACCTGCGCCTGCGGCACATTGCCTCGCGGTCCGGCCCTACTGCCTATTCGCCAGCTAGTTCGACCTATACTGCAACTGCTGCGACTCCAGCGCGGCCCCTGCTCGCTTAGCTTCGCGGCTCCTTTTTGCCCGGCCGGCCTAACCTCCTCATGCTGCACAATGCACACCGTTCCGGTCTGAGCTGCGCCGTCGACGTCTACCCGATTGCACCTGACAAGAATCCGCGCCGACTCATTTCATCATCACTTCTAATTTCCCTGTGTCTCCTGGCAGTGCTTTTTTCTTCGCCTGGGGCGCGTTGCCAAGACCAGGAAGAGATGAAGGGTGTTCCCGCCGAGCCCACGGACACCCAGGAAGTTCGCGCACAGATTGCCGCCGTCGAGAAACTGCGAGCCACGCTACCCGACCGCGGCGCTGCGCTCTACTACCTGGCAGTTTCAAAACAACACTTGAGAGAGACTCGCGAAGCGTTGGCGCTTCTGAAAGAATGCCTCGCGCTGCACGAAGGATTTGATCCTTCCGGCGAGCCCACATTCCTTGAACTGAAAAGCTCGAAAGAGTTCACCACGATGATCGATGGCGTCCATCAGGATTATCCCGTGGTGGCGCAGGCTCGCGAGGCATTTCGCACGACGGAAAAAGACCTGGTGCCGGAAGGGCTGGCCTACGACGCAAAGCGAAACCTTTTTTATTTGAGCAGCCTCAACCGCCGCAAGATCGTCAGGATCAGCCGAGACGGGATAACCGATTTCGTACCGCCGGACCGCTTTGGGCTTCTTCCGGTGCTGGGTATCCGTATGGATCCGAACGACGACACCGTGTGGGCCGATTCTTTCACCGACAGCACCTCGCTCACCGAGCTGCTGCATTTTGATGCAACTGGAAAACTGCTCGGGCGCTTCAAGCCACAAGGCTCGGCGAAGCACGGCTTCAACGACCTGGTCGTTGGTAAAAGCGGTGAAGTGATTACGACCGATAGCCTGGCCAATACGGTGTTCCGCTTCGATCCTTCCACGCGGACTTTCACGACATTGCCGCTTCATCGCGCTCTCTTTTATCCCAACGGCATTGCCTTAAGCAGCGACGACCATACTTTGTACGTCGCCGATTATTTAGGAGTCGTAATCGTGGACCTCTCGAACGGCGAGAGCCACGACGTTGATCCCGGGCCGCGCAGCACGCTTGCGGGTGTGGACGGTCTCTATTGGTACAACGGCAGCTTGATCGCCATCCAGAACGGTATCGGCATGCCGCGCATCGCCGCGTTTCATCTCGCGAGCGACGGCTTTCACGTGACACGGACGACAGTCCTCGAGAATCGCAGCAACCTGCTTGCTATGCCGACAACTGGGGCCATTCGGGGTTCGGACTTTTTCTTCATCGCGAACAGCCAGATTGAAAACATGAACAACGACAAAGTGATGGATGTGACGAAGCTGGAAGTTGTGCGAGTTGGCGTCTTGAAACTGCCCTGAACAGGCAGCCGTCACGAACGCGCCACGAACTGGCTGTGGAATTTAGAAACGAAGCGCCGTAAAGTAATAGCCGGCAACTGCCGCGCGCCGTTCGCGGTGAGGGCTTCCACCAGGGCCATTTGGGGGGTTGAATATGCGCGGGAAACAAAAAATCGTTGGCGGGATCATCCTTGTTTTTGCGGCGATCGTGCTTGCGATGATCCCCCAATATGCATCATCCCGCCCGGTCGGGAATTTCGGGCAAGAGGCGAGCGCCGAACCCGTTCCTGCGTTTAACACGTCCGCACCTGCCGGACCTTTGCCCGCCACCTTAAGCCCTTCGCTCTTCACCGACCCGGTCGCACAAAATGCCTACAGCATCGCGGCTCGTATCAAGAAAATTCTTTATCAGGAGCCCTGCTATTGCCACTGCGACCGCAGCCAGGGTCATGGCAGCCTGCTCGATTGCTATGTAAGCAAGCACGCTGTGGAATGCGGTATTTGCCAGCGTGAAGATTTCTACGCGTATGAGCAGTCGCGTGAGCGCAAAACGGCCACACAAATTCGCGATGGCATCGAACGCGGCGACTGGCGGGGAGTCGACGTGACGAAATACGAATCCGCCCTGCCGGCCCGCTCTAAGTAAGACGCCTGCTGCGAGGCCGGCAAACCAAGACAATTGTGAAACCGCCGCGCGCGCCCTTTCGTCTGTCTCCTAGGTAAGTGCCAACCGGGCAGCCCGTTGCACGGGGCAAAACTCCGGAGCGTGAACGGTTCAAGCAAAGAAATCGAGGAAGAGCATGCAGAATCGTAAGTATCCAGTCTGTGTTGTTGTGACGGCCGTGCTGGTTGCCGCGGTCGTTCTGGCAGGCGCAGGATTGCGCGCTTCCGCCAGACCTCCAGCGGACGCGGGCTACTGGGGATTCGACACCGCGAATTTGGATAAAACGTGCAAACCCTGCGATGACTTCTACCAGTTCGCTATGGGCGGGTGGATGAAGGCCAATCCAATTCCACCTGAGTATTCCACCTGGGGTTCCTTCTCGCAGCTCGTCGACAAGAATCAGCAGAACCTTCGTCAGATCCTCGAAGCGGCGGAGCAGCAGCAAGCCAAACCCAACTCGAACGAACAGAAAATCGCTGACTTTTACGCAAGCTGTATGGACACGGCTGCGATTGACGCGGCGGGCACGAAACCGATCGACGCGGAACTCGCCAGCATCGCGGGAATGAAAAACGGAGCCGACCTGCAAGCGGAAGCCGCGCGCCTGCAGAAGGAAGGCGTGGGAGTGCTGTTTGGTTTTAGAGCAAATCAGGACGCGAAAGACAGCTCGCAGGTCGTGGGCGCCGCCTGGCAAGGCGGGTTAGGGCTGCCAGAGCGCGAGTACTATCTGAAGCAAGACGACAAATCGAAGCAACTGCGCGACGGCTACGTGAAGCACGTCGCGAAAATGTTTGAATTGATGGGCGACTCCGCGGACGCGGCCGCCACGGAAGCAACCACCGTGCTCGGCATCGAGACCTCTCTCGCGAACGCCTCCATGAAAAACACCGACCTGCGTGATCCCAACAAGACCTATCACAAGATGCAGATGACGGACTTGCAAGCCATGACGCCGGATTTCGATTGGCCGGCCTATTTCAAATTGCTGGGACATCCCGAATTGAAGGAAATAAACGTCGGCCAGCCTGACTTCTTTAAAGCTCTCGACCATCAACTGACCGTGACACCGCTTGCGGACTGGAAAATCTACTACCGCTGGCACCTGCTGAATGCGTTGGCTACCGCGCTTCCGGAAAAATTCGTTACGGAGGAGTTTGAATTTCGTGGCAAGACGCTGACCGGCGCGAAAGAGATACAACCTCGCTGGAAGCGCTGCACGCAGGCAACCGACCGCGCGCTGGGAGAGGCGCTTGGGCAACTTTACGTACAGAAATATTTTCCGCCGGAAGCGAAAGCTCACGCGCTCTCGATGGTGCACAACCTGATCGCTGCTCTTCACGACGATTTACAGACTCTTCCCTGGATGAGCCCGGAAACGCGCGCGCAAGCCACCGCCAAACTCGACGCTTTCGCCGTCAAGATTGGCTACACCGATAAATGGCGTGACTATTCGGCGCTGAAGATAGACCGCGTGTCGTATCTCGCGAATCAAAGGCGCGCTGCCGCGTTCGAATTTGAGCGCCGTCTTGAGAGAATCGGAAAGCCCGTGGACCGCACTGAATGGGGCATGACGCCGCCCACGGTCAACGCGTACAACAACAGCAGCATGAACGAAATAGTTTTCCCCGCGGGAATCCTGCAGCCTCCCTTCTACGACCCCAAGGCCGACGATGCCGTGAATTACGGCGGAATGGGTGCCGTAATCGGCCATGAGATTACTCATGGGTTCGACGACCACGGCAGTGAGTTTGACGGCCATGGCAATTTGAAGAATTGGTGGACGCCAGACGACCTGAAAAACTTCAAGGAACGTGCCGGTTGCGTTCAAACGCAGTTCGACAATTACGTTGTCGACGGAGATTTGCACGAGAATGGCAAGCTCGTCCTTGGCGAGAGTATCGCGGACCTGGGAGGCCTCGCCATTTCTTATGCGGCCTACGAAAAGTCACTCGAGGGGAAACAGCGTCCGCCTGATAAGGACGGATTCACTCCCGAGCAGCGTTTTTTTCTGGGCTGGGCGCAGGTTTGGGGCGCGAATGAACGCCTGGAATATGAGCGCCTGATGGCCAACACCAATCCGCACCCGCTGGCGCGTTTCCGCGGGGATGGACCGTTGTCGAACATGGCGGAGTTCGCCAAAGCCTTCGGATGCAAGAAGGGTGACGCCATGGTTCGCGAGCAAGTGTGT
>DASXMM010000561.1:0-6610 GCA_036495665.1 Candidatus Acidiferrum sp.
GAATATTGCTGTTCACGTGGTGGTCACGCCTGCTTCTGGCGTTAGCCTGTGGTGACCTACACCCTTTTCCGTTTCTAGGTTAGTGCAATTCTGTATATCGCCCGAGCCCACCGTGGCGCAAACTGGACGGTTGTCGACACCAATTGAGGAGTCTTGATGCGCACGACTCTGAAGATTGTCCTGCCCTTAATCGTCAGCGTCGCGGTGGTGTCTCTATTGTTCGCGGCGTATCAGGTGCGGACGGAGCGGCGCAATCTGCGGAATGATCTTTCCCGGCGCGCGGAAATTCTCGGCGAGAGTCTGCAGGAAACGGTTGAGCCTCTTCTGGAGCACGGACCAAGCAAGAACCTGCAACGGATCGTTGGGCGATTTGGACAGCGCGAGCATCTCAAAGGTGTAGCAATCTACGACCCAGCGGGCGTGGCGATTGCGATTACTCCGGGCTTGGCTCCGGAATTCCAAAAGCCGCCAGCCGCGGCTTTGAAGGCGGCTCAGTGGGATGCTGGCTATGGCGAATTTCTAAAGGCCGACAGCGCCGTAGCCAGAGGTGAAGACTCTTCTGTACCGCTGCACCTTTTTGCGCTGCCATTGCACCACGACGGTGAACCGGCGGGCACGCTCGTCGTGTTTCACGACACGACCTACATCGACACGCAGGTTGCGCGCACGCTACGCGATGCTCTCCTGAATGCGGTGATCCAAACACTGTTGATCAGCCTTCTGGCATTTGTGCTGGTGAGATGGACGTTCACCGCGCCGCTTGCGCTCACGGCAAAATGGCTGCGCACGTTGCGAACGGGACAGACGCATGCTCCGCCGATGGCCCCTCAGGGCGAGATTTTCGACCAACTGCATCAGGAGGTGACGCATCTGGCGCACGACCTGAACGCGGCTCGCGCCTCGGCGGAAGAAGAAGCGCGTTTGCGCGATTCCAATGCATCGATGTGGACGGCCGAACGTCTGCGCGTAAGCCTGCGAAACAAACTGCAGGACAAACCGCTGTTTGTAGTCGCCAACCGCGAACCGTACCTGAACGTGTACAACGAAAAAAACGGTTCCGTCGAGATTATCGTTCCGGCCAGCGGCGTCGTGACGGCGATCGAGCCGGTGCTGGTGGCGTGCGACGGAACGTGGATCGCGCATGGGTCGGGCAGCGCCGACCGTGAATTCTCCGACGCGCATGATCATCAGCGCGTACCGCCAGACCATCCAAGTTATACGCTGCGCCGCGTGTGGCTCAGCAATGAAGAAGAAAAAGGGTACTACCAGGGCTTTGCCAACGAAGGGCTCTGGCCGCTCTGCCACATCGCGCATACGCGCCCGGTCTTCCGTCCTGAAGATTGGGTGCACTACCAGCGAGTGAACCGGCGCTTTGCCGATGCGGTGTTGCAAGAGATGGAAGGGACGGAGTCACCGATACTCTTGGCGCAGGACTATCACTTTGCGCTGCTGCCTCGAATGGTCAAGGAAGCCCGGCCGGATGCGCGAGTAGCGATTTTCTGGCACATCCCGTGGCCAAATCCGGAAGTGTTTGGGATTTGTCCGTGGCAGCGGGATTTGGTCGACGGGCTTCTTGGGGCGGACCTCATCGGCTTTCACATTCAATCGCACTGCAACAATTTCCTGGAGACTGTGGATCGCGCTGTGGAAGCGCTGACGGAGTGGGATCGTTTTGCCGTCAATCGCCAAGGGCACGTGACGCGGGTTCGGCCATATCCGATCAGCGTGGCGTTTCCGGAGAATGGGCATGCCGATGCGAACGAAACGCGGAACTCTGGAGAAGAGCGTGCCGCCTTGTGCAGCGAATTGGGAATCGACGGAAGCCTGCTCGGCGTGGGTGTTGACCGCGTCGACTACACAAAAGGAATCATCGAACGCTTCCGGGGCATCGAGCACTTTCTGGACCTCTATCCCGCTTATCAGCACCGCTTCACGTTTGTACAAATTGGCGCACCGAGCCGCACCGACATCGAACGCTACAAACATTTTCTCGACGAAGTGAGCGCGGAAGCCGACCGCGTCAATGTGCGGTTTCAGGCAGGACGCTGGAAGCCCATCGTGCTGCTGAAGAAACATCACTCGCACGAGGAAATTGCCCGCTATTACCGGGCTGCGTCCGTCTGCCTGGTGACTTCGCTGCACGACGGGATGAATCTCGTGGCAAAGGAATTCGTTGCGGCGCGCGAGGACCAACGAGGTGTTTTGGTGCTGAGCACGTTCGCGGGGGCGGCGCACGAATTGCCGGACGCGCTGCTCGTAAATCCTTATGACGTGCAGCAAGTCGCCGAGGCCATTCATCGTGCGCTGGAAATGCCGGAGGAAGAGCAAGCGCAGCGCATGGTGCGGATGCGAACGAACGTACGCGAACACAACGTCTACCGCTGGGCCGCGCATCTTCTTTCGGATCTTACCGAAATCCGGATCGACATACCGGAGCGCGTTGAGTCGCCGCAACTCGCGGCGCAATCGGGCAGTTCCTTGTTTGATGTTTCGGAGTCAAGCCACGAAGAGCGCGCGCCCGTGGAACAGGAGAAAGCCGTCGAATGAACGCTTCAGATACCCCGTTCGAATTCTTCACCGTCTCGTACCTGACACGCATCGGAAATCAATCGGCGGGCACGCTCACCGAGTTTCTTTCGGGCCTGGAACAATGCAGCGACGCCTCCATCTTTCACCACACCTTTCAGACTCTGAGCAGCCACCACTTTCTAACGGAAGGTTTTTCGAACGACTTTGCGCAGTGGGCCCATGCGGATGCCAATCGCGAGGACCTCGCGGAGCAACTCGCCGCGCTCGACGTGCGAGACTATCTATCCATCGCGGCGCTTCGGAGCGACTTGTGCCGCGTCGTCGGCGATTACTGCGCGGCGCACGCAGGGTTCGCACAGCAAACGGCGCTGGAGCGTTTTTACTTCTGCGAAAGCGTGGAAGTCACCCTCCCCTTTGGTCTGACCGCACGAACGCTAGAAGAATTTCGCAACGGCATCGTGCATCTGAGCCATGCGTCTTTCTATTTCCACTTTGTTTCCTCAAGGCTTCGTTTGCAACTGCGAACGAATGACTTCTCGCATTGGCTCGCGGATGGCCTCGGACTCGGGACGCTGGCGGAGAAAGTGAACCGCATCGACATTTATACAAACACCCTCGAGAGCGCCCGCGCCAAGGTGCTCGGGCTGATCGATCGCGAAGGGAGAAACGCATGAGCGAGGTAGCGATCGCCACCCGCATTCCGTTGGATGATTACGCTGCGCTTCTCGGCGAGGGCGAAATTGAGGAGCTTCGCTTGCTTGCGAAGCCTTTGCGCGGCCGCAGCATCGAAATGATCAATTCCACGGCGGTAGGCGGCGGCGTCGCGGAAATTCTCACCAGGCTTCTGCCGCTCGCCGACGAGCTCGAACTGAACATGCGCTGGGACGTGATGACGGGCGGCGATGATTTCTACGGCGTCACGAAGGCCTTTCACAATGCGCTTCATGGCGCGCCGTATCATAGCGACCCCAAGGATTTTGAAATTTTTCTCGCGAACAACGAACGTAACCTTGGGCGGCTACCGCTCGATGCAGAATTCATGATAATCCATGACCCGCAACCGGCTGCGCTCATCGAAGGCCGCAAGAAGAACGGGAATCATTGGGCGTGGCGATGCCACATTGACCTCTCTCATCCGCATCGCGGCGTCTGGGACTTTGTCGAAAAATTCGTGGCGAGATATGACGCTGCGATGTTTTCTTCGCCGGAGTTCTCGCGTGCTCTCGCCATTCCGCAATATTTGTTTTATCCAGCGATCGATCCGCTCTCCGAGAAGAACCGCGAGTTGGAGAGCGGATTTGCGGCGCGGACCCTCGCGCAGTATCACATCGACCCGTCGAGACCTATCCTGACGCAAATCTCGCGTTTTGACCGCCTGAAGGATCCCGTCGGCGTGATTCGCGCCTATCGCATTGTGAAGCGTTATTTCGATTGCCAGCTGGTCCTGGCGGGCGGCGGCGCTTCCGACGATCCAGAAGGGGCAGTGGTTCTAAAAGAAGTGCGGCTGGAAGCCAACGGCGAACCGGACATTCATATTATCGAGCTGCCGGCGTGGGCTCCTCTGGAGGTGAACGCACTGCAGCGCGCCTCGACCGTCGTCATTCAGAAAAGTCTTCGCGAAGGATTCGGACTGACCGTTTCCGAGGCGCTGTGGAAGAAAAAACCGGTCGTGGCTTCGGCAGTCGGCGGGATCCCTGTGCAGATCATTCACAGACACACGGGGCTATTGGCGCATTCCGTCGAAGGCACCGCGTATCAAATCCGATATTTGTTGTCGCATCCGGAAATCGCGGCGAAACTTGGCGAAAATGGCTACGAGCACGTGAAAGAAAACTTTCTTATCACGGAAAAACTCAAACGGTATATGACTTTATTCCTGGCGATGGATCGCGCGAAGTGAGGGAGGGGCAAGCCCAGGGCCAACCTCTACCCGACATTTGCTCTTGAATATCAGTAAGTCAGCGACCAACCGACGACGGTCAGCGTCAGCACCACCAATAACATTCCTGTGCTAACCACGCTGAGCACTCGTCCGTGTCCCAACAGATAGTCACGCGACTCCGCGTCAATGCAAAGAAGCACGGAAACAACCAGGACGACTCCCCACGCAAGAATCGCTGGCACGCCGGGATACTTGCCAATCATCGAAAGAAACTGCCCCGGCGGCTGGCCCGCGGGAATCCACCACGGAATCATGGGGGCAATTCCGGTCGCTAGCGAAAGCGTCAGCAGCTTGCGCGTAAACCAGCCTTTGATTTTGGGCCGGGCTTCCTTCCAAACGAAGTAGTCCCACGCCAGTAGAGCGGCGGCGAAGAGCACCCATCCGTAAAGCGCGAGGTTTCGGTCGAACCACCACCACGCGCGAAAGACCACATGCGAATTGTGATTCATGGCGTAGCGAGGCAGCAGAAAAATTGCAACCAGGCCATTGCCGGCCACAGCAACGAGCAGCGTAACCAGGCTCATGAGCTGGAACCAGTAGCGCGTCGGAACACGCCGACACCGCGTGCAAACGGATTGTTTGGGCAAAAAGTTTAGTCCACATCGGTCGCAGAACACGGCTAGGTCTCCCAATCCTGAGATCGCTGCTAGAGTATCTGATTGGAATCGAAAAAAACTACTGGTCTGACGGTCAGTTGAAAGGGCAGGCAGTATTGGTAATATGAAGGCATCCAGCCCCCAACCCTTCCAGGGCGAAATGCCAAACGAAACGCCTGGACCGCAAGATATTGTGCGCTAAGGCGGAGGTGCAGCGTGACCGAAGGCTCGAAACAATGGGAAGGACAAATTGTCGACGGGACATTCCCTTTGCGGCAATTTTTGGGTGGATCTGATCACAGCGCGGTTTTTCTAACCGAGTACCGCGAAGGCGAGTTGCGAAAAGCTGTGATCAAGCTCTTTCCTGCGGACCCCATGACCGCTGATTCGCAGATGTCCCGCTGGGAATCTGCCGCGGAACTCTCTCATCCTAATTTGCTGCGATTGCTCGGAGGCGGGCGCTGCAGGCTCGATGGGAACGATCTGCTCTATCTGGTGATGGAGTACGCCGAAGAAGATCTCTCGCAGATTCTTCCGCAACGCGCGCTTACGCCGGAAGAAACGCGCGACACGCTTGGTCCGGTTCTGGACGCGCTCGAATATCTTCATGGCAAGAGCTTCGTGCACGGTGACCTCAAACCGTCGAATATTCTAGCCACGGGAGACCGGCTGAAGCTCTCGGCTGACGCGATCTCGCGCATCGGAGAAGCACGGACCGCAACAAAGCGGCCCGATGCCTACGATCCACCGGAGGCGATCAGCGGGATGTTGACGCCTGCGGCCGACGTTTGGTCGCTGGGGACAACTCTGGTCGAGGTTCTCACCCAGCATTTGCCGGAGTGGCAACCCGGACCAAATCGTGAGCCGGTGGTTCCGGCGAATATTCCGGCGCCCTTCCAGGAGATCGCGCGGGAGTCTTTACGCCTCGAACCGCAACGGCGGATGAGTCTTGCGGAAATCGGAACGCGGTTGAACTCGCGTGCCGCGGCGGCTGGCGCGGCTGCGACTGTTACTCCACTTGCTCCACCACCGAGTCCGCCCGTCAGTCCTGTTGTCGCAGCGACGGCTCAGGTCACTCCGCCGACACCCAGACCCATGGGCTCGGCGCCAATGACTCCACGCGGCATGGCGAGAATGCAAAATAATTTGCACCGCCCGTGGCCTTACAAAGAATCGAGTTCAAGACCGCGCTATCTCGTTCCACTGGTCGTGGGCGCCCTTTTGTTTGCTGCGGCTCTGACGGTGCCGAGACTGCTTACGCACCACCCGGACGCTCAGCCTGCCGTCAGCGTGGCTTCGGAGAAGTCGTCCAGCCAGCCAGCCCCCCACAAGCCGGAGGATTCGACCGGTTCGGCAAAGCCAACAGTCTCTCGGAGCGCAAAGTCGGCCGTACCGGGGGCGTCGCAGACCGTCCAGCGGGCTGCCCCGACGGCCCCTGCCGAGTCTTTGAAACCGACGAGCGAAAAAGAGCCGCCGTCGCCTGCTGCTTCGCCGGCGAAGTCTGATAACAGCGAAAGCGCCAATCGGGGTGCAATTGCTGTCG
>DASXMM010000562.1:0-3439 GCA_036495665.1 Candidatus Acidiferrum sp.
GATATGTTCTCACTCTGGCAGGATCTCCATTTTGCCGCGCGCAACCTTAGGAAGAGCCCGAGCTTCGCCATCATCGCGATGGTGACGCTGGCGTTGGGCATTGGCGCCTCGACCGCCATCTTTAGCGTCATCGAAAACGTCTTGATGGAGCCGTTTCCGTATCCCGACTCACGGCATTTTGTTTCCATGCAGATTCATGACACGGAGCGGAATGAGCCTGGTGGGCGAGGGGGTTACAGCGGGCCTGAGTTCCTGGATTACATCGCGCAGAACCATGTATTTGACCGGGTGATCGCCAACGATCAGACGGATGTGCTGTACACCTATGGCGAGGGGACTGATCGATTCGGTGGCTCGCTGGTCACGCCGGGCACGTTTGAATTTTTGGGGATGCCGGCGCTGGTCGGGCGCGTGATGCAGCCAGCGGACTATGAACCCGGTGCCACTCCAGTTTTTGTGCTGCGTTACAAAACGTGGGTGAACCGATTTAATGCCGACCCCTCGATACTCAATAAAAGTTTCGTTTTGAACGGCACCGCACGCATGTTGATTGGCGTGATGCCGCCGCGTTTTGGATGGGGCGATGCCGACCTTTGGATTCCAGAGAAACCCAGCCTGGCGGATACAACGCCGACGCTGGGGTACAACCGCCACTGGTTTTTCATGGGGCACCTGAAGCCTGGAGTGACGGAGCGGCAGGCGCAGGCCGATCTCACCGTGGTTGCGAAGCATCTTTCGACTGTCTATCCCACGGAATACCCGAAGCATTTTACGGTTGAGGTACAAACGCTTGCGGACCTCGTTGTGGGGCGATTCCGCACCACACTTTTTATCGTGCTTGCGGCGGTTGGATTTCTGCTGCTGATCGGGTGCGGCAATGTCGCGAATCTGCTTTTGGCGCGCGCCACGACGCGCGAAAAGGAATTTGCCATTCGTGCCGCGCTTGGCGCTGGACGTTGGAGGTTGGTGCGGCAACTGCTCGTCGAGAGCTTAATTCTGGCCGCGGGAGGCGCCGCTCTGGGAGCTTTGCTTGCGTGGGGCGGCTTGAAATCGCTCGTCGCGCTCATCCCGCAGGAAATTATTCCAGCCGAGGCAAACATCCGATTAAACGGCTCCGTACTGCTCTTCACGCTGGGAGTATCGATGCTGACCGCGATTGTTTTTGGTTTGGTTCCCGCGCTGCAAACGGCGCGCCGTGATCTGAACGATCCGCTGCGCGATAGCGGCAAGGGAGTCAGCGGCGGCTTCCGGCACGGACGTTTGCGGGACGCGGTTGTGGTGCTTGAGGTGGCGCTTTCGCTCACGCTGCTTGTCGGAGCAGGGTTGCTGATGCGGAGCTTTGTGGCTTTGCGCGAGGTTCATCTCGGCCTCCAACCGGATCATGTTTTGGTGGCACGGCTGCCGCTTCCGAAAGACCGCTACAAAACCGCCGATCAAATCGCGGGCTTTTTTCGCCCCCTTCTACTGCGGTTGAAAGCGATGCCTGGAATTGTTGATGCAACGGAAACCAGCACGTTGCCGCCCTACGGAGGAATCGGTTCTGACATTGAGATACCGGGGAAGACGCACACGGAAAAATGGAACGCTCCGGTTCAGCTTTGCAGCGAAGGGTATTTTTCGGTGTTGCGGATTCAATTTCTGGAAGGACGGGCGTTCACAGAGGCGGAAGTGAATGGCGCGAGGAAGCTTGCCGTCGTGAACCAAACCTTCGCGCAGAAATATCTGGGCTCGGAGAATCCGTTGGGGCAGCGCGTGCGGGTGGTGCGGCTCGAAACGGCTTTGGATCCGGTACACGACGCATCGTTTGAAATTATAGGAGTGGTCGCGGACGTCAAGAATCAGGGGCTGCAGGATCCCGTCACTCCGGAGGTTTGGGTGCCGTACACGGTGACTGGAGCGTTCGAGCGCGGCATTCTCGTGCGAACCGCGGGCGATCCTTCCGCGATGTTGAACGCGGTGCGCCAGGAAATTTGGGCGACGGATCGGAGCGTCGCTCTTACGATGACGGGCACGCTCGAAAGCTATATCAGCCAGTTTTCGTATGCGGGGCCGCGCTTTGGATTTTTCTTGATGGGGATTTTCGCGTCGATCGGCCTGATTCTTGTGACCATCGGCGTTTACAGCGTGCTCGCGTACACCGCCGCACGCAGAACGCACGAAATCGGCATCCGCATGGCGCTGGGCGCGGAGAAGCGCGACGTCTTGAGGTTGGTGATCAACATGGGGCTGCGCCTCGTGGTACTCGGCGTCGTGATCGGCTTGGCAGTCAGTCTCGGCGCTGTGCGCGCGATCGCGTCGCTGCTGTGGGGCGTCTCTCCTTACGACCCGGTGACACTCATCGCAGTTCCTCTGCTGCTTTTGCTGACTGGTGTAATCGCGTGCTGGGTTCCAGCGCGCCGCGCGTCGCGCGTCGATCCGTTGGTAGCTCTGCGCTACGAATAAGGCCCCCTCGCTTCAGCCCGAGGAAACCAACGGGCTAACCCGTAACTTTTGGGGAACGTGGAGGCACGGGAACTCCCTCAGGCCGGGAGGCGTCTAATAAGCTAGCGGACGATGCCTCGCAAGACTCTCCTCCGAGTGGGTGCCTTCACATTTCTGCTTGGGGCTTTTCTCTATTGGAGTATCCCGATCGCCCTCAATTCAGAGGGAGCATATCCTTGGAGTGACAGGCTCCTCGCGCAGGTGCTCTTTTGGTTTTGCGTATCGCTTACTGGCGCCGGCTGCTGGCTCCTTTTCCGCGGCTCTTTTAGCTTCCTTACGCCAAACGCCGACCTGGGCTACACAGTCAGCATGTTCCCCGGAATCAAGCTGCGAAATGTTCTGGCTTGGCAGCGCTTTCGTCCAACGCCGGTCTTTGCAAGTCTCCCGAACTTTGGCTTGGTGTACGGAGCAGTCGTCTGGGCCCTAATCATGATTTTCATGCTCTTTCCCGAGAGCCATTTCTACGGTCTGCCGATTGACCTCAGCAGACGTACGCCGATGATTGGCAAGAGCAGTTCGGGGGAAGAGAGCCTCGGCGTATATCTCGGAGTGGGCGAGAAATTTTATGTCAATGGCGAGCTCGTAGCGCGAGAAGCGCTGGCGGCAAGGCTGCGACAGGAGCTGAACCATCGCCTAGTCTGGACTGTTTACTTCGAGGCGGACTACGACACGCTAAACATGAATGCGATTTACGCGATGGACGTGATTCAGGGACTAGGAGCCAAACTCATCTGGATCACCCCAAGGGTTCGCGAGGAACTGCGGAACGGGGAACGATCCGATCGAAGTCATCCGGTGGAATAACATTCAAGTTTCTACGAAGGATTTGAGCCGGGCTAGGGCCCGATCCCATTGCCGGGAGACGGACTCGAGGTAGTCTTTCATTCCTTCTATTGGTTGCGGATCGAATTGGAAACGGCTTTCGCGGCCCCTGCGCGAGCTGCGGACGATTCCTACG
>DASXMM010000563.1:0-4161 GCA_036495665.1 Candidatus Acidiferrum sp.
CGTTCCCGCTGGCGGTGTTGCCATCTCCCCCAATGCCAACGACAACATGGTGTTTACCTCTTTCCGCTACTACTTCCCATAGACCGGCAAACTTAGCGTACCGTCCTCAGCATGGGCGGAAAAGGGGCAGCCCCTCACCGGAGCTGCCCCTTATTTTTTGCAACCCAAGCTCCGGGCCGACCACCTATCCTGTAAGTGACTGGCCGTAAAGATGTTATGCGAGACTCAGACCGTCGGCCGATTAATCAAAAAACTATCCGGGCCTTGTAACAATGCTGTAACACAGACGCGGGATACTCTTTCGACTAGGGCGAAACGTAAACGTTCGGTATGGAGATGACGGATGAAACGAATCACAGCAATCTTCTTGGTAACTCTCGGCTTAGGCGCCTTTTTCGTCGCAAGAGCTGTACTTTCCATCAATGGAGCGGGGGCTTCGTTTCCAGAGCCCATTTATTCCAAGTGGTTTGATGAGTACCACAAGAAAGACCCCAACATTCAGATCAACTACCAGTCCATTGGTTCGGGCGGCGGTATCAAGCAAGTCACCGAGGGCACCGTGGATTTCGGCGCTTCCGACGGCCCCATGAACGACGATCAGTTAAAAGCTTTCCAGGACAAGCACGGCTTCCCCATCCTGCATTTCCCCACCGTTCTCGGCGCGGCCGTCCCGACCTACAACATTCCGGGCGTCTCTGCCGAATTGAATTTTACGCCTGAAGCCTTGGCCGGAATCTTCCTTGGAAAAATCACCAAATGGAATGACCCAACCATTGCCAGTGCCAATTCGGGAGTCAATCTTCCTGGCAACGACATCCTCGTTGTTCACCGTTCTGACGGCAGCGGCACCACCTACATTTGGACAGATTACCTTTCCAAGGTCAGCGATGAGTGGAAGACTAAAGTTGGCAAAAACACTTCCGTAAACTGGCCCACCGGCCTCGGCGGCAACAAGAACGAGGGCGTAGCTGGACTTGTCAAGCAGACTCCGAATTCCATTGGGTACGTTGAACTCATTTACGCCATCAAGAACAACATGCCGTTCGGCAAGGTCAAGAATTCATCAGGTACGTTCATCAAAGCGGACTTGGCCAGCGTCACCGCAGCTGCAGCTGGCGCCGCCAAGGACATGCCGGATGACTTCCGGGTTTCCATCACCAACGCCCCCGGCAAGACCGCCTATCCCATCTCCAGTTTTACGTGGCTGCTGATTCCTTCCAAATTCTCCGATGCCTCCAAACGCGATGCCATCAAGGGCTTCGTCAAATGGATGCTCGCGGATGGCCAGAACGATACGGAGTCCCTTGCTTACTCTAAACTGCCTAAAGAAGTGGTCGCCAAGGAAATAAGCGCCCTCGACAAAGTCCAGTAGCATCACGAAGAAATGGTTACCACCAGCACAACTCTTCCGAGCGCGGGCCCCGTATCCGGCTCGCGCTCCTTTTTCGCCGGTCTCCGCGATGGCGACGAAATCGCGCGTCTCATCACTTTTCTGTTCGCCGCTACGGTTGTGCTGATCACCTTGCTCATTGTTTACATGCTTTGGCGCAACTCCGTCTTACCCCGACACAAATTTGGTTTCGCCTTTCTTCGCACTTCCACGTGGGATCCCAATTTCGATCAGTTTGGTGCCCTTCCTTTTATTTTTGGTACTCTCGTGACCTCCGCCTTGTCGCTCCTCATCGCCGTGCCCCTCGGCATCGGCGCTGCAATTTTTCTCGCCGAACTTGCGCCCGCGCGCCTCTCCGATACCTTGGAGTTCTTTATCGATTTGCTCGCCGCCGTTCCCAGCGTCATTTACGGCCTCCTGGGAATTTTCATCGTCGTGCCCATCATGCGCGACGTTATTCAACCCGCCCTCAAAAATACTCTTGGCTTCCTTCCTCTCTTTAAAGGCCCTGCATTCGGTATCGGCTTCCTCACGGCCGGCGTCGTCTTGGCCATCATGGTCATTCCCTACATCATTTCCGTCTCGCGTGAGGTTCTCCTCTCTGTTCCGCGCGATCAGCGGGAAGCAGCCCTGGCTCTTGGCTCCACGCGTTGGGAATCCACTTGGAAAGTCGTTGTTCCCTTTGCCCGCACCGGCATTATGGGTTCTATCTTCCTGGCCCTCGCTCGCGCTCTCGGCGAAACCATGGCTGTCACCATGGTCATCGGCAACACACCCTCCATCTCCGCTTCTCTTTTTTCGCCGGGAGATTCCATTGCCTCGGTCGTCGCCAATCAATTCACCGAGGCCACCGGTGAGCTCTACACGCAATCGCTCATCGAACTTGGCCTCGTCCTCTTTCTCCTCACCTTTATCCTCAACGGCCTTGCGCGCCTGCTCATCGTCGCCACCTCGCAGCGCGGATCGGCTCACGCATGACCGTAAACGCCCAACTCCGCTGGCGCAAATTTGTCAGCAACTTCATGCTCACCATGACCGGCCTGTGCGCCCTCGTCGCCGTCTCGGTCCTCTTTTTTATCCTCGGCTATCTCGTGTATCACGGCGGAACCTCAATCAACTGGGACTTCTTCACCAAGCTGCCCGCTCCCGTCGGTGAAAACGGCGGCGGCATGGCCAATGCTATCGTTGGCAGCGCCAAACTTCTCATGCTGGCGACGCTCTTCGGCGTTCCCATCGGTTTCTTCGGCGCCATTTACCTCGCAGAATTCAGCGGCAGCAATGTCGCGTTCGTCGTGCGCTATGCTGCCGACTTGCTGAATGGCGTCCCATCCATCGTCATCGGCATCTTTGCCTACAGCATCGCCGTCCAGCCCTTCAAACACTTCTCCACGTATGCCGGTGGTTTCGCACTGGGTGTGATGATGATCCCTATCACCTTGCGCAGCACCGAACAGTTTCTTCTCGGCGTTCCGCGCGCCCTTCGCGAAGGCGCTATGGCTTTGGGCGCCAGCAAATGGAAGACAATCTCGACGGTCGTCGTCCCTGCCGCTTATCGCGGCATCCTTACCGCTATTCTCCTCGCGTTCGCGCGCGTCGCCGGCGAGACCGCGCCGCTCCTTTTCACCGCTCTTGGCAATCGCTACTGGAGCCAGGGCTGGAACGAGCCCACGGCATCTCTTCCCGTCATGATCTACAACTATGCGATCGGGCCCTTTGAGGATTGGCACCGCCAGGCGTGGGCCGCCGGCCTCGTCCTGTTGGCTCTAATTCTCGTAATTAATATTGTTGCCCGGGCGATTTTGTCCCGAGGCATTTCGGTTCCGAGGTCTTAATTCATGAACGGTTCTGTGAGGTCGGCAGTGTCCGTAAACATAACCCCTCCCGTAACGACTGGCGCCAGCCGCGAAGCTGCGGCTCCCGCCCAAATGCGCATGACTGTTTCCAAAGTCAACTTCTGGTACGGCTCCAAACAGACGCTTTTCGACGTCAATTTGGGTGTTGCCACCAATAAGGTTACCGCCCTTATCGGCCCTTCCGGCTGCGGCAAATCCACCTTGCTACGCACTCTCGACCGCATGCACGAAACTGTCCGCACCGCTCGCCTCGAGGGCGAGATCCTGCTCGACGGCAAAAATATTCTCGCGGAAGATGTCACTCTTCTTCGCCGCCGCGTCGGCATGGTTTTCCAGCGCCCCAATCCGTTTCCTAAATCCATTTTTGAAAACGTCGCCTACGGCCTCCGCATCAACGGCACAAAACTTCCCATGGCCGAAGCTGTCGAAAAAAGTCTCCGCCACGCCGCCCTCTGGGACGAAGTAAAAGATCAATTGCACAAGTCCGCCTACGATCTCTCCGGCGGACAGCAACAGCGCCTTTGCATCGCACGCGCTCTCGCTGTCGAGCCCGAGGTCCTTCTCCTCGATGAACCTTGCTCCGCCCTCGACCCCATCAGCACCGCCAAAATCGAAGAACTGCTCGTTCAGCTCAGGGATCTTTGCACCATTGTTACCGTCACTCACAACATGCAGCAGGCCGCCCGCATCAGCGATTTCACCGCCTTTCTGCTCACCGGACAGGTCATCGAGTTCAGTCCCACACCGCAGCTTTTCACCAAGCCGACGGATCCGCGTACGGAAGCCTACATCACCGGCCGCTTTGGTTGATGCGTGTTTGTTTTTTCGTTGTCATTCCGAGCGAAAGCGAGGAATCTGCTTTTGGCACTAGCACAGGCGGCTGACGGAAGGAACACATGGAACGCCACTTCGAACGAG
>DASXMM010000564.1:0-4918 GCA_036495665.1 Candidatus Acidiferrum sp.
TACTCTTTCATTGGAAAGTATTTGAGAAACGTGTCGCGGTGAAATCCGCTGTCGAAAAGAATTGTGTGTCCGCCGCCGCGTATCAGCCACACCACCATGGCGATGTCGACCTTCTGATCTTTTGGGCCGCCCACCACCAGCGCAGCGACGGGCACATCCGGCGAGCTCGCATAGCGAATCGCCTGGATCGAATAGTCCGGCGTCGCAGGCCCTGCAAAGAGCGCCGCACCCAATCCCAATGAGGCCGCAAAAATGGCCGCAAGCAGCTTTCGTTTCACGCGTCATTCTCCTGGATAGCCGCACGAGTCTATTCCAACAGACCGCGTTTCGCCCAGCTTCTCGTATCCCACAACTTCAGGCCGCGTATTGCAGGCATGCTGGTAAGACTCCCCGGAAGCGTGCCGCTTGCCATCAGGATTTTCTGAAGCTTTTCGAACCGAAAGGCGAGAGGGTCGCGCTGCAAGAGAGCGATGGCAAATCCGTAGAAATCGTCGCAATTCGCTCCGCAAGCCACGAACAGGGAAAACTAAGATGCAGTAAGGAAAATGTAAGTGAATTACAGCGGTTGCCGCGAAGAGCGCACGAAATCCCGCAGCACGGTCACGTTAGGCCCGTAAGCCCCGATTCGCCCCGCGTCTACGGGCAAACCAAGCCGCTCCGCGAGGTCTAGATCGACACCCGCGTCATCCAACTCCGACAAGCTGAAACCTTGCGCAGGCAACACACGGTTTATGCCCGTCGGATACACCGGCCGAGGCGGACGGTGACGCTGCCAAGGCCTGCGCGCCAGTTCGTAATATTGCTGCCAATCGCGTTTGTGCCACGTGGTCATCGTACTCTTTATTACGTCCTCTGCTTCCGGTTGGATGCTCGGTGTGGCCAGAAGGTTCATCTCGAATTTCTCAGCCATTGTTCCACCCACCCGCAGCCTGACAACCGCTAATCCGTCCTTGCTAGGCCGACCATCAGGCGCTCAAGATACTTCACATTCACCGCCGTGCGTCATTTTCCTTACCTATTGTTTCAAACACGTTACCGGGCGATATGTTTCGCGTGCAGCGGGGCTCCTGTGAATAATCCGCTTTGTCGCCAACGGGGCTTGGCGTCTCCTAACGCCCTCCACACTACACCGAATAGTAATCTTTGACCAGTGGATGTTTCCCTTTTCGGAATGATGGTTCACACACAACAACCACTCGCGAGGAGAGTCCGAGCTCACCCGACTTCACGAGATCGACGCAAATTGGCGCGGCGCTACCTTCTTAGACGATCTTCTACCTCAAATGTTGCAAGAAAACGCACCCGCCAGGCACACAGCTACCTCAGGGAGGTTTTGAGGAAGGTTTTCAGCGCCGTCCCGAGGGATGAAGACGTCGCTTTCAAGTCGGAAGTCTCGTGTTACCAGCGGTTTCCGCGATCTCCACGATCTCCGCCACGTCCACCGCCTCCGCCATGGCCACCACGCCCGCCGCCACCGCCGCCTCCATGGCCGCCGCGACCGCCACCGTAGCCACCACCGCCTCCGCCACGCCCACCGCCATCGCCGCCATCACGCTCAGCTTGCGGCCGCGCTTCATTCACTACCAGGTTCCGCCCGCCGAAATTTTGCCCGTTCAACGAATTAATGGCGCGATCCGCATCTTCGTCGCCCTGCACCTCCACGAAGGCAAAACCGCGCGATTGGCCCGTAAACCGGTCACGAATCAGATTGACACCCGAGGGAGTAACACCAACTTGCGCGAACCATTCCTGCAGTTGCTCTTCCGTCGCGGAAAACGGAAGATTGCCGATGTAGAGCTTCTTCACCTGCCCACTCCTTCTGCCCGGAACCCAAGTGAGAGTCGCGGAGCGCGCTAAAGGACAGCTTTCGTTCACGGGCAGTCGGAATGGCCGAGCCACCGCGGGGAGCGAGACCGGCACTTCAGCGGTCAGAGGCATCCTCTCGAAAATTAACCCCTTTTGCAATAAGAAAGAGTCTGTATGGCGGCGGTGACACATAGCCACAATCCCCGAAACGGCCTGGCTCCTCCTGCCCCGGGTCACCGGCCCACCCGGTTGTACCACCGGCCTCTCGAATCGCGTCAATTAGTGGTAGGATGCCGCGGGCTTGGCCCGGCAGGAACACTCTATGCGCGGCACCATGATGGATTTTCCGCTGACGCTCCCTGCGATTCTCGAGCGCTCCAGCAAGCTCTTCCATCGCGTCGAGATCGTCTCCCGCAGGCCCGACCGTTCCATTGTCCGCACTACCTACGGCGATTTCTACCGCCGCGCTCGCCGTCTTGTCGATGCCCTTACCCGCCTTGGACTCCGCCCCGGCGACCGCGTCGCCTCTATGATGTGGAACCATTCCGGCCACCTCGAAGCCTTCTTTGGCGTGCCCTGCGCCGGCGGAATCCTTCACACCTTGAACCTGCGCCTTCATCCCCATGAAATCGCCGCCATCGTCAACCACGCCGCCGACCGCTTCCTGCTGATCGACGACGTGCTTCTTCCGACCCTCGAGAAATGCACCGCCAATGCTTCCTTCGAACGCATCATAGTTGTCCCCTACTGTGGCGAAGGCGTTCGTATACCCGAAGGCTTCTTGAACTACGAAGAGCTCCTCGCCGACGCCAGCGATGATTTTCAATACCTCACGATTGACGAAAATGACGGCGCCGCCATGTGCTACACCTCCGGCACCACCGGCGCCTCCAAAGGCGTCCTCTACTCTCATCGCGCCCTCGTCCTGCACTCTTTCGCGGAACTAGGGGTCGACTCCTTCGCCATCAGCCACCACGATACGGTCCTCCCCGTTGCTCCCATGTTTCACGCTAACGCCTGGGGGTTACCCTATTCCTGCACCATGGCCGGAGCCCGCCTGATTCTGCCCGGGCCCAACGTCGACCCGGAAAGCGTTCTCGACCTCATCGGCCAGGAACACGTTACCATCGCGTGCGGCGTTCCCACCGTCTGGCTCGGTGTCCTCGCAGCTCTCGAAAAAAATCCCGGCCGTTGGAAATTCGACTGGCCCGTCCGCCTCGTTGTCGGCGGCTCTGCGCCGCCCGACCGCCTGATGCGCGCTCTCGACAAACACAATCTCCACATCCTTCACCTCTGGGGCATGACGGAAACCACGCCTCTCGCCACTGTCGGCAAACTCAAACGCCACATGAGCGATTGGACCACCGACCAACAATACGAAGTCCGTGCAAAACAAGGCTGGCCCGCGCCCTTCATCGAGCTCCGCGTCATGCGTCCGGAAGGCCTCGAAGGCGAGTCCGTCGAAGCTCCGCGCGACGGCAATACTCCAGGCGAACTCGAGGTTCGCGGCCCGTGGGTCGCCGCGAGCTACTACAATTCGCCCGATCAGGCCCATCGCTGGACCGAGGATGGCTGGTTCAAGACCGGCGACGTTGCCACCATCGACGACGAAGGCTTCATCAAGATCGTCGACCGCGCCAAGGACCTCGTAAAATCCGGTGGCGAATGGATTAGTTCCGTCGATATTGAAAACACCCTGATGGGCCATCCTGCGGTCAAAGAGGCCGCGGTCGTCGGCGTCCCCCACCCCAAGTGGCAAGAGCGCCCGCTGGCCGCCGTCGTCTTCAAAGAGGGCGCGCAAGCCACTCCCGACGAACTTCGCGCTTTCCTCGCCAAATCCTTCGCCAAATGGCAACTTCCCGACGCCTTCGTTTTTCTCGAAGCCATACCCCGCACGTCGGTAGGCAAATTCAAAAAAACCACCCTCCGCGAACAATTCGCCAACTGGAACTGGGATTCCTAATAACATCGCTGGAGAAGCCGCGGCCTCCTCTCGTGTGCTAGGATGTGTCTATGGCGAACACGCGCAGTGCAACTCTTAGTATCCGCTTGAAACCGGAAATCAAGAGGCGCTTGGCCAAGCTCGCAAAAACTTCCGGCCGAAGTTCTAATTTCATTATCTCAGACGCGGTCGAATCCTATGTCGCCGACCAGGAAAGATTGCTCTCGGAAATGCGACAAGCCGATCGAGAGGTGAAGTCTGGGCACTACATTACGCACGCGGCCATGAAAGCCTGGCTCCTTTCATGGGGTACGGACCGCGAACTCCCTCCTCCAAAATGCGTCTGCGGGAAAACTCACGATGAAGAGACCCCGTGAGGGGACGGCCACGCCTGCCGAGATTATTTGGTCCCCGCTGGCGCTGGCTCGCCTCCAGGAAATTCGAGCCTTCGTTGCCTTGGACAGGCCAATCGCCGCAGAACGTTTGGCCACTCGTATCGTCGCCGTTGTCGAAACCCTCAAAGAACATCCCTATCTAGGCCGCACAGGCACAGAGCCGGGGGTCCGCGAGTTGATCATCGGCGGAACACCCTATTCCATTCTCTACCGCGTGCGCGGCAACCGCGTCACCATAAGCACAATATGGCACGCTGCACAGGCTCGGTGACTACCGATGCTCGCAGCGGATTGGCTGAGACCTCATGAAGGAAAATTTCCTTTCTCTTGTGCGCCAACGCCAAGGACGTTTCATGCTTGAGTCGGGTCACCAGGGAGAGCCGCCGAACACGTCCGCGCCCAGCGAATATACCGCTTTGGTGGGAGCCACGATTTATATCAGTCCCTCAGAGCCGCCCATCCGCGACGGCATCGTTCTCATTCAAGGCGAGAGAGTTCTTTCCGTTGGCCCGCGCGCGCAAATGCAGTTCCCCGAAACCGCTCAGGTCCTCGATTGTTTCGGCCTCACCATCACCGCTGGCCTCTGGAATAGCCACGTGCACTTCTTCGAGCGAAAGTGGACCGACGCAGCCGCAATCCCCGCGCCCGAACTCGCCCGGCAGCTGCAAGACATGCTCACGCGCTACGGCTTCACCAGCGTCTTTGACATCGGCTCCCAGTGGGAAAACACCCGTTGCCTTCGCGACCGCATCGACTCCGGCGAAGTCCCTGGCCC
>DASXMM010000565.1:0-4602 GCA_036495665.1 Candidatus Acidiferrum sp.
CGAACCTCCGTAGATTCGGTTCGCCTTTTACGTGGGGAAGGATTGGTTCGAGGAGGAGGGCGGCGTCGTGGACGGTGCGGGCTAGTGGGCCTACGCAATCGAGTTTCGGAGAGAGCGGGATGACGCCGTCGACGCTGATGCCGCCCAGAGTGGGCTTGAGGCCGACGACGCCGCAGAGGGCGGCGGGGATGCGGATGGAGCCTCCGGTGTCTGTGCCGATGCTGCCGTAGCAGAGGCCTGCGGCTACCGCGGCGGCGGAACCTCCGCTGGAACCGCCGGGAATGCGGGAGAGATCCCATGGGTTGTGGACGGGGCCGAAGTGGGGGTTGTTGCTGGTTACGCCGTAGGCGAATTCGTGCATGTTGGTTTTGCCGAGGAGGATGGCGCCGGCTTCGTTTAGTTGGGCGACTACGGCCGCGTCTTGTTTGGGGACGAAATCTTTCAGGATTTTTGAGCCGGCTGTGGTGCGGATGCCTGCGGTATAGATATTGTCTTTTAGCGAGATGGGGATGCCGTGCAGGGGGCCGCGGTCGCGGTGACCTTTGCGGCCTCTTGGGGCGAAGAGTTCGGATTCGGCTTTTTTGGCTTGGGCAAGGGCGAACTCGGCGGTGACCGTGATGTACGCGTTGAGCTGGGGATTGAGTTCCTCGATGCGAGCGAGGATTAGCTTGGTTAGTTCGACCGGGGCGAGCTTGCGTTTGCGGTAGAGGGTGGCGATTTCTTCGATTGTCGCGAAGGCTAAGTCGGTGTCGGTCATGGATTGGGCTGAGATCATCGCGGGGGGAATTTATCATAGAGGTTACAGGGTTTACAGAGAAGAGGAAGAGTTCGAAACGCAGAGACACAGAGTACGCAGAGAGGAACGAAGAAGAAAAGAAAGAGGAGCTAGAAGATTCTTTCCTGGCGGCGGAGGTTACCGAAGGAGCCGATGTTGGCGATGATGAAAGTGGCGGTGAAGCGATTTTCGGTGCGGACCTGGCCGAGGTTGATGCGACGGTATTCGAGGGCGAGGCCGCAGCAGTTGCCGTTGTAGCTGATCTGGACGAGCTGGCTTTGCAGGATCTGGTTGGTGAAGTCGTAGCTGACTCCCGTGGTGAAATTGAAGCCTTTACGCGTCAGGTTTCCATAGCCGAGAAGGGCGCGGACCTGGTTGGAAAGAGGCTGCTGGAACAAAGGAAGTACAGGAGGCGGTTGTAGCGGGAGGTCGCTAAGCAGGGGATTGTCATTCAAGCGGAAGTAGGCCACGGTGGCAAAGAATTGACTATAGGGCTTCACTTTAATGAGGGTGCCGACGGTGGTGAGACGCTGAACTTGAGTATCGTATTGGAGGATTTGCTCGAAGTCGTAGATGCCGCCCGGTGTGACCGTGAAATCGCTAATGATGGGGGACCAGTTGCGGGGGCCGAAGGCGAAGGCGAAGGGTGAGATGGAATCGAAGGCTTCGAAGACGTTGCGCTGGCCGTCGACGATGGCGCCGCCAAAGGTGGGATCGAAATAATGTTTTTGCAGAATGCTCCAGGAGATGAGTTGCTGGGGCTGGTCGTCGCCGGTCTTCGAGAAAAGGCGCTGGGTGATGCCGTATTCGACTTCGTTGGTGTCGGTGAGCGTGGAGTCGGAGTCGAAGCGGATGAAATCGGCGAAGTTGTTTACTCCGGTGACGTAACGGTAGGTGATGGTGGGCTCGATGGTGTGTTTGTAGCGTTTGTGAGGCTTGGTTTTGTCGAGAGGGGAACGGTCAAAAAAGCGCTCGAGAGTGGGCGGGCGAAACTCGACGGTGAGTTCCCCATCGTTGCGGGAGATGGACTGGCCACTAAGCTGGCCCAGAGTATTGTAGGAGTCGCCGTAGTAGGTGGTGCGGAAGGTGGCGGAGGTGGTGACGCCAAACCAATCGCCAAAGTGGAGAGGGACGGTGACCTTGGGAGCGAATTCTGTGCGAGGGACGAAGGCAGGGGTGTTTAAAGGACTGTCGTCCTGACGATGCGAGGCGCCAGCGAAGGCATCGAACGAAAAATAGACAGGGAGGTTTTGCCAGGGGGTTTGTTCAACGGAGCCGAAGCGGGCCTCGGGGGCGTTGCGGAGAGAAACGCTGACGGCGGGAGTGGTGATGCCGGTTGTGGCGGATGTAATCGGAATGCTCAGGAAAGTCTTGTCGGTGAGGGCGGCAAAATTCAGGCTGAAGCCGCGGAAATTGTTGGTGAGGAAGGTGGCGCTGCGAACTTCTGAGGTGATGGCGTCGCCAAAACTGTCAGCAAAAGCGAGGCGGAAAGTGAGCGAGGTGAGCTCGTTAACGTCAGAGACGAAACGCCAGCCATCGGGCAGGAGAGACTGGACTTCGAGTTGTTGCTGGTGGCCGCCCTGTTTTTCCACGAGGGTGGTACCGTCCGGGCCTGGAGTTTTAAGGCCGCTATCAATCACACCGAAGTAGGTGTATTTGATGGAAGTATTTTCGAAGGGGCGTGCGCGAAATTCGGCGCGTTCGGCGGAGCCACGTTTGGAGAGGTACTCGGCGCCGAGAGTGGCGTCGAGCCAGGGCTTCGGCGCGAGGTAGAGCGCGTCGCCGATGATAAAGCCCTTGCTGTTGCTCTGACTGAGCACCGGGAGAAGGATTCCGGACTGGCGGATTTTTTCGCCGGCGGGGGCAGTGGCGTACGGGAGCCAGATGAGCGGAACGCGGTAGAGGCGAAAGTTGGCGTTGACTAAGGCGACGGTTTTGTTCAGGCGGATGCGGGCGTGGGGAGCGTAGAACTGCCAGGTGGGGTGCTGCGGATCGCAGATGGTGATCCAGCCGCGGCGAACGAGGTAGATGTCTTCGGAGAAGCGCTCGACTTCGGGTGCCTGGAAGTAGAGAGGGTTCTGGGAAACGAGAACCAGGGGATTGGCGCGGCGCTCGATTTTTACGGCGCCGCGAACGTTGGTGAAGGTGCCGTGACCGGTGCTTACGTTGTAGTGGGCTTCGTCGGCTTCGAGGTGCTCATTGTTGTAATCGAAGCGGACGTGGCCGCGGGCGGCGGATTCGAAGGTCTTCTCGTTGTACTCGACGTGGTCGGCCTGGAGGCGCTGATCGCCGTAGTGGATGTCAACGTCGTCATCGGCGATGAAGAGGTCGCCTTTTTTTTGTTGCGGGCCGCGCGACCAGATTTCGACGTCGCCGGCCTTGCCGCCGGTGTGCACACGAATTTGTTGGGCGGCGGAGGCGGGTTGCGGCTGGGCGCCGAAAAAATAGAGGAGCGGAGCGAGTAGAAGAAAGAGCCGGAGCGCGGACGTAGTCCGGGCATGGAAGTGACCATTCACGCGGAACATTTGAGCGAAGAAAACAGTTGGATAGCCTAGCACGCGGGTACGGGGATGTGTAGCTGAGCGGCAGAGATGAGATGGTGGCGCGGCGCGCCGTTGCGCGTGCGTATCCGGGCGCGAGAGGGCGGGACGAAACGCGGACGGAGGCTGGCGCGTCTTTCTGTGCACAGGTTGGTTTGTCATCCAGAAACAATTGATGCAATCCGCGGCATTGAGGAGGTATGATGCCCGGCTTTGCACACCGAGGGGGACGAGAATGCGCCGGACTTTCGCTGGTTTGAAAATCGCTCGTTTGGAAATCGCTAGTCTAGAAATGTGTTTTGCCGCAGTGGTGTTTTGTATTGGACTGTCGAGCATGGCTGCGGGCGGGGCGGCAGGCCAGTCGAATCCTACCGACAAGCTAAAGAATTTGGAGTTTCGCGAGATCGGGCCCGCGGTGATGGGCGGTCGCATTGACGATATCGCGGTGGTGGAGAGCAATTCGAACATCGTGTACGTGGGGCCGGCGACCGGCGGCGTGTGGAAGACGACGAACAACGGGACGACGTGGGAGCCGTTGTTTGACAAGGAGAGCAATCCGAGCGTGGGAGACATCGCGATTGCGCCGTCCGATCCCGCGGTGGTGTGGGTGGGGACGGGCGAGCCGAACAACCGGCAGAGCTCTTCGTGGGGAGATGGGATTTATAAGTCGCTGGACGCGGGGAAGACGTGGCAGAAAATGGGCCTGGCGGCGACGCATCACATCGGGCGAGTCGTGATTCATCCGAAAAATCCGGACGTGGTTTATGCGGCGGCGCTGGGGCATTTGTGGGGGCCGAACCCGGAACGCGGGGTTTATAAGACGACGGACGGCGGGAAGACGTGGAACCAAGTGTTGAAAATTAATGATGACACGGGTGTGAGCGATATCGCGATGGACCCGGGGAGCCCGGACACTCTGTACGCGGCGGCGTATGAAAGACGGCGAACACCGTTTGGGTTTAACGGAGGAGGGCCGGACGGCGCGATTTATAAGACCGTGGATGGCGGCGCGACCTGGAAGAAATTAGTGAAAGGGCTGCCGTATGAGAACGGCGGGGACGTTGGAAGAATCGGGCTCGATATTTACCAGAAAGATCCAAACATCGTTTACGCGATCGTGCAGCATGAGAAAGGCGGAACGTATCGCAGCGAGGATAAGGGCGAGACGTGGAAGAAGATGGGGGACACGAATCCGCGGCCGTCTTACTACAGCCAGATTCGGATCGATCCGAATAATGATTTGCGGATTTGGGAGCTGGGCGCGCAGATGTTTTATTCGGAAGACGG
>DASXMM010000566.1:0-3752 GCA_036495665.1 Candidatus Acidiferrum sp.
CGAACCCGCGTCCGAACAACCGGTGCCACCTCCACGCAAACCCGAGCCCTCCCAACCACCCGCCCAAGCCGCCGCTCCGTGCCCGACTCCCGCACCAACTCAAGCCGTCTCACCATGCGCACCCGCACCCCAGCCGCAACCCACTCCATCCCCAGCCGACTCACCAGCGAACGTGATGCAACCCCCAACCCAGCCACCTCCTCCCAACAATCCCTCCCCAACCGCACCGCCCGCTCGCCCACCACGCCCACCGTCGCCACACAAGGACCCCTACGAAATCCGCTACGACGCCGACCGTTATCATTTCCCCGAAAAAGCCTTTTAGAATCAATACTTACAAACCCATCCCGCAACTGTTGAGTACAAGGAACTTACAGGCACACTAAGTCTTCTAGATGCAACACTTACACAAAAGTGGGGAGGTGTACTGCTAACCTGAGTTCCGACAACTCGACCGACTAAGGCGGCGCCTCAACCATCCCGCAAGATCACGAAAGCGCCGGCGTCTCCCGCGGACGCTTCCGCTTCCACTCATAATCCTTCCGCAGGATCGACTGGTGCTTCTTGACCTGCGACTCCAACTCACGGAACGCCTGCTTACAACTGGCCCGCACATTCTCTCCGGTACCGGTAGCGTGCAGCGTCCCGGTGGGCAGCGACAAGTTCAGCGAGAACGAAGTCTCCTCGCGATGCGGATTCTTGGAAAACACTCCGTGCAATAACACGAGGTCAGGCTCATAGCTTTTCAGTATGCGATTCAGCTTGCTCGCATACTTCTCGACTTCTTGCTCCGCTGGTTTGTGCGGCTCGACATTCTTGTAGCTGATCGAAAGCTTCATGGATGCACCTGTAGGAGTTCTTGCAGAAGAGGCGGGCGACGCGGAATTGCTTTAAATGCCGCATCATACTCAAAGCATACCAGCCCGCACCGCGACCGGCAATCACGCATCAGCACAAAGTAGGACAGGCACTCCTGCCTGTCGCCGGCCAGTCTGAAACGAGAACGCCAAGCAACGAAACTCCGCCAAACGTCGATGCTGCGCGCCGATGCCGCGCGCCGATGCACCGTGAACATCGCCGTGCCACGCGACAAAACCGCGCGATCACTCAGTGTCGCTCGCGTTGACACCCGTCGCCGCTAACTCTACTCTGCCAAGCGGCGTCCATCACAGCTCAATGGACGCGCCTTCATCATGGCTCCCGGCGCAAAACCGACAGATCACGCCACAATCCGCGTCGGCCCCGCAGGCTGGTCCTACCCGGACTGGGCCGGCTACGTCTATCCGCCTCGCCGCAAAGGCTTCCACGAAGCCACATATCTCGCCGAATTTTTCGACACCATCGAAATCAACACCTCCTTCTACAATCCGATTCGCCCCGACCACGCCAGGCAATGGGTCGACCGCGTCGCGGCAAACCCACGCTTCGTCTTCACCGCGAAACTCTGGCAACGCTTCACGCACGACGTTTTCGCCGCCGCAACCGATTCGCCAACGGCCACGCCGAAGACCGCAAGAGCGGCAGTCTTCACCCCGAAAGCCACAGCCTCAACCCCCGCGTCGTCACCGCTCGCTTCTCCATCTGTGGAAGACGAACGCGCCGTTCGCGAAGGCTTCGATGTTTTGCGCGACGCCGGCAAACTCGGCGCAGTCCTGCTGCAATTCCCTTTCTCGTTCCATCGCACGCGCGAAACCGGCGCGCATCTCACCGCACTACTGAAGCGCTTCGGCGATTACCCGCTCGTCGTGGAAGTGCGCCACGCATCCTGGCAAACGCCCGATACGTTCGCGCTACTTGCCGAAGCCCACGCAGGCTTCTGCAACATCGACCAACCCATCATCGGCAAATCGCTCGAACCCTCCGCCGAAACCACTTCCCCGATCGGCTACGTGCGCCTCCACGGCCGCCGCTACGACACCTGGTTCAGCGACGACGCCGAAATCCCCTCGCACGAGCGCTACAACTATCTCTACTCCACAACAGAGTTGGAGCCATGGGCCAAACGCGTCGAGAAAGTCGCCAAACACTCCCGCGATGTCTACGTCATCACCAACAACCACTACCAAGGCAAAGGAGTCGTCAACGCCCTGCAACTCATCAGCATGCTAAAAAACGCCAAAGTCAAAGTCCCCGAACCGCTGCGCCAGAAATTCCCCGAACTCGAGTCCATCGCCGACACTCCACCCGCCGCCCCAAGCCTCTTCCCGCTAGGAAAGAGTGACCGCTGACTCGCATCTAGGGCAATGACGATGCTGAACGCACCGCAATCGAGGCGCGGGTTAGTCCGGCTCGCTTGCCAGAGCGGCGAGGCGTTTGGGTGCAAGGAGTAGGTAGCTGCCGAGCAGCAGTTCGCGCACTTCGGTCCAGTCGATCTTGCCAATATCGAGGCGAAGTGCCACCCAACCTCGCGGCCCAATGTACGCTGGCAGGTAGTACCGTTTCGGTTGCGCCTTTGCCAGCGCCGCGTTCTCGCCAGGCAAGACTTTGCAGGCGATGGCAACGATTCCGTCACCATGGTGGTTGTCGAGAAAATAGGCGAATATTTTTTTCCGTACCTTGAAGCCTGCGTGCGATCCCATCACTTCGCGCGTCACTTCGGGTAGATCAAGCGCAACCGCCGTTAGACGATCGAGAACTGGATTCGCGGCCGCGTTTTTTCTTGGCGTCATCGGCGCTCTCGAATTGACGATCCTTACATGCCGGCCCAATAGATGGCGTTGAAGAGGAGTTGGAAGGTGCCTTCGGTTTGGGCGCGGTGTTGCACGCGGAAACCAAACATTACGATTTTGCCTTTGCCGCGCTGGAACGCGACGGCGGCGGCTTTGCGTTGGAGGCGCTCTGCGCCGTGGGCGTAGCCGGAGACCAGGATGTCTTTGGCGTCGTCGGGATACCAGGCGATGACGCTGCGCTTGATGTCGGGCGGGGGAACGGAGGTTTGGAAGGCGATGGGTGCGTCAACGAAGGCGTTGATTTCGTGCGGCGTGCCTGCGCCTACCGGATGATTCGTGTCCACATAAACGCGCAGGAGTGAGCCTGGGATGTTGAAGTCAGCAGAAGTGACCGCGGCCCGGCCTTGCGTGGCGCTGGGACTGGCTAGCGCGTTGCGGATGGGCAGGCCGAAATCTTCGCCGATCAGGACGTCGCTGGCATTGGCTAGCGTGATGAGGGTACCTCCTTTTTCCACGAAATCGCGGAGGGCCTTTACGCCTTCTTTGCCGATGCCGCCCTGGTACTCGGGCGGAAATTCTTCGGAAACGCCGAAGCGGGATTCTTTGCCGTCGACGATCACTTCTTTGCTGGAGTCGGGAAGGATGATGGCGTCGTAGGAATTGTTGAGATTGCCCGCGCGCATTTCCTTGTTTTCGATATTTTTGAGCTTGAAGCCGTATTGCTCGAGGAGGAAGCGCGTCCAGCCTTCGTCGTGCGAGGCGATGTACGGTTTGTAGAGACCGACGCGGACTTGCTTGAGTTGCGTGGCGCCTTGAGGAAGATCGGGGCTCGGGACGAGTTGCAGGTGGAATTTTTCAGCGTTGGCGGCGAGTTGCGCGTGAGCGGCAAAAATAAACTCGGGAGCTTCGTGGGCTTTTTGCTGCGATAGATAAACTTGGTCACCGGCGGATTGCATCGCGTTGGCGAGCGCGAAGATGTTGTTCTCATGCGCGGCGATGGAAAAATATTTGCCGTTGGAATTGGAGAGGCCGCCCGCAGGCCATTCGGCGGATTTCAGGATGCGCGCGGAGTTGAGCTGATCG
>DASXMM010000567.1:0-6484 GCA_036495665.1 Candidatus Acidiferrum sp.
GATCCATCAGCTCGTCCTGGAAAGTCTGCGCGCGCTGCGCGTCATATCCCGCCGACACCAAATCCACTGAGGTGAACAGAACTTCGTGGGTCGAAAAACCTGGGCTCGAATTGCGAATTTTCTGAAGGCTCTGCAGCAACAACCCCGCGCCCACCAGCAAAACGAAACTGAGCGAGACTTGCACGACGACAAGCCCGGACCGCACCCATGCTTTTCCTCTGCCGCCCACGACTCCAGCTGAATCGGATTTCAGAGACCCGGCGAGATCAATCTTGCCGCTCTGCAACGCGGGCACCAGGCCAACGACCAGCGTTACAAGAAGGCAAACGCCGGCGCTGGCTGCCAACACGCGCCAATCGATTTCTCCCGGCAAGTGCATCGCGACACCCCCGCGTGCCGGGAATAGCAGCACCAGCGCATGGCGGCACCAACGCGCCATCAGCAGTCCTCCCGCTGCTCCGAGCACAGCGAGGATCACGCCCTCGGTTAGAAGTTGCTGCAACAGCCGCCCGCGGCCGGCGCCGATGGCCATCCTCACCGTCATCTCGTGCCGTCGCGCGAAAGACCTCACCAGCAGAAGGTTGCCGACGTTTGCGCACGCGATCAGCAGCACAAAAAACACCACGCCGAGCATGATTTCCAGCGTCGGCAGCAGCGTGCCGGCATTGTTGAACGGCGTTTGCCACAACGGCCAAAGTCGCATTCCGCGTCCGCGGTTGGTATCGGGATACGCGTCCTCCAACCGTTTCGCTATTGCGGAAGTTTCTGCCTGCGCTTGCTGGCGAGTGACGCCGGGTTTCAGCCGCGCGTAGGCTTCAATCCAGCGCGCGCCGCGATCCTCCAGTTTGTATCCACCCGATTCAAAGATGTCTTCCATCGACGCCGGAACCCAGAACTGCATGCCCCAGCCAACGAAGGTGCCGACAAACTGTTCGGGCATTACGCCGATAATGGTGTGCACCACGCCATTGAGGTGCTGCGTTTTCCCGATAATTTGAGGATCGCCCTTAAATCGGCCTTGCCACAACTGGTAACTGATGACGACGACGGGATGCGCACTCTGGCCCGAATCTTCGCCGGGCTCGAACCCGCGCCCAAAAATGGGACGGACCCCGATGGCATCAAAATAGTTCGCCGATACGATACTGCCTATGGTCCGTTCCGCGCGGTCGCCGATGCTCAGGGTCGTGCCGGTAATCTTGCTGACAAAGAGTGTGTCGAAGAGTGTGCTATTTCTCTGCAAATCCAAAAAATCCGGCCACGACAGCGGCGCGCCGCCGCTTTCGCCACGCTCCGTCCCGGAGAGGGCCAGCAATCGCTCCTGGTGACTTACCGCGGGGTAAGGACGAAACAAAATTCCTTCGACCCAGCTGAACACGGCGGCGTTTGCGCCGATTCCCAAGGTCAGACAGAGGATCGCGAGGACGGAGAATCCTGGATTCCGCCGTAGCATTCGCAAACCGAAGCGCAGGTCTTGCAACGCGGTTTCCATCATGGGCAGCCCCCTTTGTTCGCGATAGAGTTCCTTGGCCTGCTCAACGCCGCCAAAGTTGAGCCGCGCCTTGCGGCGCGCATCCTCGACTCTCATGCCGCCGCGCACATTCATCTCCACGGCCATCTCAAGATGCGAGCGCAGCTCGGCGTCCAAATCTTCTTCGAGATGCCGTCTGCGGAAAATGGCGACAAAGCGTTGAGCGAGCGTGCGCCCGAACTCGCGCATGCTAACTGGCTCTCAACGCTTGCGCGATGCGGAATTCCCGCCAGAATTCGAGTGTATAGGAAGCCATCCCTCTCCTTTAGACGGTCAACAGGAGAAAACGCGAGCCTATCACACTCCTGTGGCTGATCAACAGGAGTTTTGGGGACAAGCCAAAGCCAAGCATGGAAGCCAGTCTTTCAGATCAGGCTGAAATATGTAAGGACCGGAGCTGGAGCGCTTGGTCAGGCTGCGAGCGGCGGTCCGCTAAGATCAGTTCATTTGTTCGCGCGTTCAATAAGGCCGGCCAACACGGTTCTCAATGCGACGCTTCCCCGCAATGCTCCTGCCTCTCCGCGTTCAAACTCGATCCATCCTTCGTTGAATCCATCGAGCATCCGAATGCGGGGCATGGGGTTTTTCATCCCTTGCGATCGAAACAGTGACTCCCACGTCTCCCGCGGCACGATCGCCATTCTCACGCTGCGCCCCAACAGTTCCGAAAACGTAGCCGCGATCTCATTTGGCGTGACGCGATGGGGCCCCTCCAGCTCGACGATCCGGCTACCCTTCCATTCCTCCTGAAGCGCCGCAGCCGCCACTCTCCCGATATCTGCCGTAGCCACCATGGGTACGGGCTTATCCAGCGGCTGCAGGAAGCTCGGAATGACGCCCGTATCCCGTGCCGGGACGACGTCCCAAGCAGAATTCTCCATGAACCATCCGGGCCGCAGAAAAGTGATCGGCACCGAGCATTCGCGCAGGACGGCTTCGATCATCGTGTGTTGGGACAATAGATTCGATTGCGTGGCTTGCGCACCAATCGTTGAAAGATAAACCACTCGCCCGGGACGGGCCTTTTCGATAGCCGATCGCAGGCTCGCCGCGATAGCCTGCGCCTCGGGAAACCCCGGCAATGGATCGAAGCTCGGAGGCACGAGGACGAACACGCCTTCCGCTCCTTTAAAGGCAGTTGCGAGGGCAGCGGAATCATTAATGTCCGCCAGTGCCACTTCGCAGCCGCAGCCGGCCCATGTGCCGCTTTTGCCAGCGTCCCTTAGAACCGCGCGAACGGGCTTATTCGCGTTCAGAAGCCGGCGCGCGACCTCGCCACCCACAGTTCCGGTAATACCCATGATTGCAAACACTTTCGTCCTCCCAACCAAGCCACTCAACGCGCCGGATAAACTCGGACTTGCAGTAGAAAAACCTGCGCCGGTTTGATGCAAAGACTCTGAGGGCGGTGAGCCGTAATCTCTGAGCCTTAGGGGCTGGTGGCGGCCTACGAGGCGCAGGCAATTCCGGACATCTTTCTCGTTATTGTGGCCGGGAATAGTTCTGGACGTTCGCCGGTACCGGAATCGAGGCGTTTCCTCGCGGGTCACGTATCGGCTCGCCCGGGGTCCACTTGAAGGGCAGAACGCCGGTCCAGGCTGAGCCGTCGTACTCTCTGTCGTCATCCACGGCGAAACCTGTTCGTACTTTTGCGGATGCCTCCACTAGTGGAACGGCCAGCACCATGGTGCCTTTCAACTCCTGCTCGCTCGGAGGACGGACGGTCGCCCAGCGGCCGCGCAGGACGTACTCGACGAAGTCGCGCATTGCGGCCAACTTGGCCGCGGGGTCCGCGATCGGCTCGGCTTTGCCCATCACCACCACGGAGCGGTAGTTCACGGAGTGTCCGGTTGCGGTAGGCGAGAACACGATGCCGTCGAGCAATGTCACGCTGAGGCAAAATGGGGCGCCGCTGCCCAGAGTTTTCATCAGGCGGCTGGCGGTCGAGCCGTGCAAGTAGAGCTTGTCGCCGACGCGCACATAATTTGTCGGCACTACCACGGGCATCCCATCGGCGATAAATCCGACGTGACAGACAAAGGCCTGGTCGAGGATCGCGTAGATGGTGTCACGGTCATAGTTCGCGCGATCGGGCTTGCGGCGGACTTTCGTTCTGTCAGTGGGTGTGAAGGAGGTCATGAGACGAGGCTAGCGCGAGCAACTCTGAGCCGCAAGCGCCAATCTGGCAGCACAGGCACCGCTGCCTGTGCTCGTCAGGGGGACATCAACGCGGACAGAGCGTCCTGTCTGTCTCCTGCTTTTCTCAATCATTTAGGCTGCAGGAAAACGACAGGCAAGGGCCGTACAAACAAGACAGCGGCATTGCCATCACAAACCATTTCGGTTGATTCATCACGTCCTGGCTTTACATGGAACTCAAATAGCACAAACTCGTCACTTACCGTCATTCATCGCGGCAATTCGCACGCACAGCTCCCGGCGAGCGAGACGGCATAGTTCAATTGACGGCGGTTGGGAATCGTGTACTCTTGTCCCGACCAAACCGCATTGAGGGCTGTTCATGGGCAAGCAGGAGCCGATTTTCACGCGCAATACGTTTCAGTTTTTTCGCGATTTGGCGCGCAACAACAAAAAGGTGTGGATGGATGCAAACCGCGAGCGCTACCAGGAATGCGTCGTGCAGCCATTCCGCCGGTTGCATGAAGCGGTGAGCCCGGCGGTGCTACAGCTCGATTCACGCTTCGATACCTGCGGGCGCACCGGCGCGAATTTCTCGCGCATCAACCGCGATATTCGTTTCGCGAAAGATAAAACTCCGTATCGCCCGCAAATGTATCTGAAATTCCCGACGGCGTTTTCTGGCGAGGGCGAAACGGGTGAACTCTACGTCGGGCTTTCCGCCAAGACTGTGACCGTTGGTTTCCGCGTTTACGGAGGATCGAAGCGCAAAGACTCTTGTTTGGCGCAGATTGCCGATGTGCGCGTCGCGGCTCAGCCGAAATGGATCGCGCAGCAGAAGAAGCGCTTGTCGCGGCGCTACGAAAGCTACTGGTACATGGCGCAAAAGGGGGAATGGAAAGAACAGTCCGGCTGGCCTGCCGATCCGGAAGAGTGGAAAAAGCTGCAAGCCTGGATTGTAAGGCGCGAGCTGAAGCTCGGCGACCCGACGCGAGCTTCTTTTCCCAAGGACATTGCAAAAATATTCGGCGAGCTTTACCCGATACTGAGATTTACCTCGCTGCAGGATTGAAGATCACTAAGAAATGGAGAATCGATGAACAGCGCAGCACATCGTTCGAGCACGAGGAAGCCCATGAGAAAAGCGGGAGCGGCTGTCGCGCTCGGTTTGTGGATGTGCGGCGCGTGTGCGCTTGCGCAGGAGAGCGGAGCGGGCAAGGATTGGCCGAAGGGAAATCCGAAAGACTTCCTGATCGATTCAGCGAAGCTCGGGGCGTTTGACGCGGATATTTCCGCGGGCAAATATGGTCTGGTGGACAGCATGTTGGTGTTGCGCTGCGGGACATCCGTCATCGACAAGACTTACCCGCACGACTACGGCCAGATCTACGGCGAGCGCGCCAAGACGGAAGGGCCGCTGAATCATGACCTGCACGGCCCTTACAATTATTTCAGCACGGATTTTCATCCGTATTATCACGGCAGCGACATGCATACGATGCAGTCGGTGTCGAAGACGGTCACGTCCATCACGCTTGGCGTTGCGAGAACACGAAATGAGTTTACCGCCAGCCTGGACGCGCCGATTCTGCAATACCTCGGCGTCCACAAAATCGCGAACCTCGACGATCGGAAAAAACGCATCACGCTGCGCAACCTGCTGACGATGACGGCAGGCATCGCGTGGCACGAAGATGTGCCGTACGACGATCCGAAGAATTCAGCGGACCTCATGGAAGCGAGCCACGATTGGGTGCAGTACGTGATCGACCAGCCGATGGCGGACGAGCCGGGGAAGACGTTCGTGTACAACAGCGGCGCGACGATTTTGCTTGCGCAAGTCTTCAAGAAAGTTACGGGAAAGAATGTCGACGAATATGCTGCGGAACATCTTTTCAGGCCGCTGGGGATGCGGTATTTCTGGAAGCATACGCCGACCGGTCTGCCGGACACGGAAGGCGGCCTGTATCTTTCGGCGCACGATCTGGCGAAGCTCGGCCAGCTGTTTTTGAAGAACGGAACCTGGGAAGGGAAGGAAGTGGTTGCTGACGCGTGGGTCAAGGATTCCGTGCAGCCGCGCGTGACGGTGCCGGGAGGCGAATGGAAATACGGTTATCAGTGGTGGATGCAGCCGATTGGCAGCGCGCCGGACGACATCACGTGGTTCGCGCGCGGGTTTGGCGGGCAGCAACTGATCGTGCTGCCCGAATATGATATCGTGGCCGTTTTCACCGGATGGGATATTTTGCCGCCGAAGGAGAAACGCGCGCACGATCATCTTGCGCGGATTCTGGACGCGGCGAACCGGTTTTACGGCTGCACGCAATAGGCCGTATTTTTGAGTTGCGCGATTTCAGCAACGCCGTTACGGCGTCCAGAGACGAAGACCGATGAAATGCCATGAGGCGACGAAGACGGTCATGACGCAGCAGGCGAGAGCAACGAGCAGAGAGTGAATGCGGACGGCGCCGTGAATTTCGGTTTTCGGAACGCGCCCGGCGAGCAAGAGTCCGATCACGGAAAGCAGCGGAAACAGCAAGGACATAACAAAAATTCCCGCCGTCCAAATCGTGAGCTTTCCGGTATCCGCACCGCCCAGTTTCGTGAAACAGAAAACCATGGCGACTAGCGATAGCGTCGCGAGAAATGGAATCGCGCGCACCGCCAGGTGCTGTGCGTCTTTCATCCCTCCAAATAGTTTGCGCAGTATCCAAACAATGGCGAAGAGTACGGACGTGGCCATCAACGCGAGGCAGAGGGCGAGTAGAGCAATGCGAGCATACGGCCACGCAATGCTGCTCCGCTCACCGTAGC
>DASXMM010000568.1:0-5837 GCA_036495665.1 Candidatus Acidiferrum sp.
GTTCGGCACGCGCGGTTGGAATTGTCTTCACGCTGCTTGGTGTTGTTCTCGTCGCCGCCGGAGAAAAAGTTTCGCACGCCGACGACGAAGACGGCCTGCGTCGCAGCGGAAAGGGAATTGGCCTGGCGCTTTGCTCCGCGATTGGCTTTGGCTTTTTGTTTTGGCTGCTCGGCACGCGCATCGTGCCCGTCACCGGCGCCACGCAAACTGTCTGGCTCATTCGCCTAACAAGCTCGATCCTTGCCGCGCTCCTGATCCTCGCCGTCCGCAAACCTATCAGACCGCCCACCGACCGCGTCGCCGGCTGGCTCCTCGCCATGGGCCTCACCGACACCGGCGCCTTCGTGCTGAACAATTTCGGCATGCGCATCGAGCAAGTCGCCGTAGTCAGCGTCCTCGCCTCACTCTACGGCGCAGTCACCGTCGCCCTCGCCGCCATCGTCCTCCGCGAACACGTCTCCCGCTGGCAATGGCTAGGCATCATCTCCATCTTCGCCGGAATTTTTCTGATCAGCCGCTAACATGCGTCAGCACTCCCGACGGGCACAATTCTCTGCCACTACAGCAAACTCAACGGATCCATATCCACCAAAACCGCCGTCTGCGGAATCTCCTGCGCATCGCAGTACGCCATAGCCCCGCTCAAAAGCTTCGTCAAAACCGTCCGCTTCGGCGATTTCAACAAAAACTGAAACCGGTGCTCCTTTTTCAATCGCGCAAGCGGCGCCGTAGCAGGCCCAAGTATCCGCACCGTATGCCCATCGTGCGGCGAAAAATATTCCGACAACTTCCGCGACCACCGAATCGCCTTTTCCAAGTTGACGTCCCGCACAATCACATTCACCAGCGAAGTCAGCGGCGGATACGCCATCATTCGCCGAAAATGCATCTCCCGCTCAAAAAACGAAGCATAATCCTGCTTCACCGCATCTTGAATTGCGTAGTGCTCCGGATAATAAGTCTGTATCAGCACGCGCCCTTTCAACTCCCCGCGCCCCGCTCGCCCCGCCACCTGCGTTAACAGCTGAAACGTCCGCTCCGCCGCCCGAAAATCCGGCATGCTCAAAGACGAATCCGCCGAAATCACGCCCACCAAAGTCACCCGCTGAAAATCGTGCCCTTTCGCCAGCATTTGCGTTCCCACCAAAATGTCCAGGGCCCCGCCCGCGAACGCTCCCAGTGTTTCCTGATACTGCCGCTTCGTCCGCGCCGTGTCGCGATCCAGCCGTGCAATCCGCGCTCCCGGAAATTCCTTCCGCAATCTTTCCTCAAGATGCTCCGATCCCTCCCCAAAAAAATAAACATACTGCGACTCGCACTTCGGGCACACCTTCGGCACCGACTGAATCGACCCGCAGTAATGACATTCCAGCCGGTTTCGGCTTTTGTGATACGTCATCGAAATGCTGCAATTCACGCACTGCACGCTCGCCCCGCAACTCCGGCACAAAACCGACCATGAATACCCGCGCCGGTTAATCAACACCAAAGCTTGCGTCCCGCCAGCGAGACACTCCTGAATCCCCGCATGCAGCGCCGCGGAAATCGGACTCGTCTGATGCGTCTTCTGAAAATCCTCCCGCAAATCCACAATTTCCACGCTAGCCAGCGCCCGGTTCTCCACGCGCGAAGTCATCGTCAGCAAATCGTATTTTCCATTCCGCGCGTGATGATAACTTTCCATCGATGGTGTCGCCGACCCCAGCAGCACCAGCGCCCCCTCGCTCTTCGCCCGCACAATCGCCACATCCCGCCCGTGATAGCGCGGCGTCTCCTCCTGCTTGTAACTGTTCTCCTGCTCTTCATCCACGATGATCAGCCCGAGATTTTGCAATGGCGCAAACACCGCCGACCGCGTCCCCACCACTACCCGCGCTTCGCCATTCCGCACCCGCCACCACTCCCGCGCCCGCTCCACATCGCTCAAAGCCGAATGCAAAACCGCCACACCCTCATACTTCGCCCCGAACCATGACCGGCACTGCCGCCCAATCCACAAAGTCAGCGCAATTTCCGGCACCAAAACAATCGCCGTCTTCCCCCGCGCGAGCGTTTCCTGTATGCACCGCAAATAAACTTCCGTCTTCCCGCTGCCGGTGACTCCGTGCAGTAACTGCACGCCAAACTCTCCCAACTCAAAGCGCGCGCGAATGCTCTTCATCACGCTCTCTTGCTCTTCATTCAAAGCGTGCGCCGGCGGCACATATCCCGCATCGAACGGGTCTTCCGCCGGATCGACAGGCTCTTCCCAGCTTTCGAGCAATCCGTCCGCAAGCATTCGCTCAATCAGCGACCGCGAAACCTGCGCAAGTTTCAACAACTGCGGCAGGGGCAGCGGCCCGCGCTCCGTCTCAAGCAACTCCCGAACCTTTTCCTCCTTTTCCTTCATCATCTTTTTCGCGCCTTCCGCCAGTCCACGCCATGCCACAATCGTCTGCGATTTCCTTTTCGATTCCTCCAGACTCTCTCGAATCTCAATCAACCCCAGCCGCTGCAACCGCTGCAAGTCCGCCGCAGAAATCCCCATCCGCGCCGCCAAACTGAATAGAACCGTATTTTTAGCCGCGCTAACTTTTCCAAGGAATGCAGCTTCCCCGCCGCTCAATCCGTGCGAAATCTCCCCGCCACCCAAACTCTCCGCCGCCGCTCGCCCCTCTGCGGTCAAAAGAATCTCCCGCCGCACTCGCAATTCGGTGACGGGTGGCAGCATCGCTCGAAAAACTTCTCCAATCGGCGCCAGGTAATAATTCGCAATCCACTTCGCCAACTCAATCAGCTTGGAAGTCAACGCCGGAGCAAACTCGACAACTTTCGTAATCTCGCGAATCTTTGCCTTCGCCGTTGCCTCCTCCACCATTTCCACGACCACGCCAACCATCGACTTCTTCCGAAAGGGAACAAGCACACGCGTCCCAACCTCAAGCGACCCGCGCAGCGCCTCAGGAACGGCATACGTAAACGTAGTGCGCAAGGGAACAGGCAAAGCGACATTGCAGAAGGGAGAACTCATGAGCGGTTTAGTGTATCAGCACGCCAAAGGCGTAACCTGCATCCGGTTGACACGCGCTCGCTCGATTTGCATGCTCTTAGCAGAAACCCGGCACCCAAACCCGTGAAGGAGCGACATGAAATCAAGATCCATCATCTGTCTGTTAGTCGGCGCATTGGCGCTCACACCCACTTCGATGCAATCGCAAAACAGCGGCCGGGTCCAAATGTGGCTAACCAATCCCGACAGGTCCGCTCTCTTCGCGCAACAAGATCCGTCCCCGAAATTCAACGGCGCAAAAACGTCGGCTCCCACGATCGAAATCGACGACCACCAATCCTTCCAAACGATCGACGGCTTCGGCTTTGCGCTAACCGGAGGCAGCGCTCAGCATCTCGCGCACATGAACGCCGTGCAGCGCGCCGCGCTGCTCAAAGAGCTCTTCGGTTCCGACGCCAAAAACATCGGCATCAGTTATCTCCGAGTCAGCATCGGCTCCTCCGATCTGAATGATCACGTTTATTCCTACGACGATCTGCCTGCAAGTGAAACCGATCCGGAGCTAGCTAAGTTCAGCATCGCGCCAGATCGAACCGAACTCCTGCCTGTGCTGAAACAAATCCTGGCCATCAATCCTGCCATCAAAATACTCGGCTCGCCCTGGTCCGCTCCGCCGTGGATGAAAACGAACAACAACGCCAAAGCTGGAAGCCTAAAAACCGATTACTACGCAACCTACGCAAACTATTTCGTTAAATATCTCCAGGTCATGAAAGCGGAAGGCATCACGTTGGATGCCATCACCATTCAGAACGAGCCGTTAAACGACAAAAATACGCCCAGCATGCTGATGTCCGCCGACGAAGAAGCTCTCTTCATCAAAGATCATCTCGGTCCCGCATTCAAAGCCGCCGGAATCCACAGCAAAATTATTCTCTACGATCACAATTGCGACGTTCCCGAATACCCGCTCTCGATTCTCAAGGACTCCCGCGCCAATCCCTACGTAGACGGCTCCGGTTTCCACCTCTATGGCGGTGAAATCACGACCATGTCTGCTGTCCACAACGCTTTCCCCCAAAAAAATCTGTACTTCACAGAATTCATGGCCGTCGAGCCGCCCGAAAGTCCCAGAATCTCGATCGCAAAGCCCGTCGAAGGCACGTTCATCGGTGCCCTCCAGAACTGGAGCCGCAACGTCCTGCTCTGGAACCTGGCTGCAAATTCCAAATTCGAGCCTCACACCGACAACGGCGGCTGCCCCATCTGTCAGGGCGCCGTCACCATCGACGGTAACGATGTCTCCCGAAACATCGCCTACTACGCGACGGCCCACTTCTCAAAATTCGTGCGCCCCGGATCGGTGCGTATCGCTTCCACTTCCCCTGCAACGCTCCCCAACGTAGCTTTCAAAACGCAAACCGGCAAAACTGTTCTAGTCGTCGTAAATAATGGAAAAGGACCACAAGACTTCAGCGTGAAATACCACGGCAGGTCCTTCAAGACCTCGCTCTTTGAGGGAGCAGTCGCCACCTATGTCTGGTAGTCAAGGCCCGTAGAAAATCAAAAGTGCGATGCGGAAGCTTCTTCAAAAATGAGTTGCTTATCCATGTCGAGCATCTGCCTTCGGTAAAAATGAATGGACAGCAGGATAACGGCCACGAGCGGGACGAAGAGAATGGCTCGCCAGGGATCGGCCAGCGACCAGAGTTCGAGTTCGGGAATGTAGGCTGTGAAAAGCACGAAGCCAAAAAGATAGGCGACAAAAATCAGGGCAGAATGGCTTTGGAATGGCGGATAAGAGCAGGTAAACGGAATTTTTCGGAAGCGCAACAAGAGCAATTCAACCAAGGCGACCGTGCAAGCACTGAAGATCAGCGTATGCAAGAGCGCGGTGCCAAAGCCCCATAGCGTCCAGGAGGAGATGAAACAGATGGGTAAGAGTGGAACTAAGGAAAACGTGAGAAGGACCTTTCTCGCGACGGGTCGAGTTTGCAGAGCGTTCGGATCGATCCACAGTGCGAAGACCCAATTGGCGCGCAGGTCGGAAGGAATTTCGAAGGTTAGACGGATTCCGACGATGAAGCAGAAGCTGAGGACGAAGGGGATCGAGAGCATGTCTTCGGACGGGCTGCGCAAGTGAACGGCTGCGTTGCTCTGGAAGACCGAAGCCATGGATTGCGCGGATACGACCAACGCCATTGCGGCAAAGGCGGAGACCACTTGCAAGTGCGCTTCACTCCGAAAGAGTGTACGCGCGATGAAGTGAAAGCAAGCCCGTTGCGGTGGATCACTAAGGATGGCGCGGTCAAATAGGTTGACCGGAAGCAAACGAAATTGCGAGCGCGGAAGAGGACCGACGTCCGCAGTTTCTGGAATGCGGATGAAGGAACGGCGAAAGCTGAGAGTGTAAGAGAGGACTGCGACAACGACGCAGATTCCTAAGGCGGAGATGGCGATTCGCGCCATCTCCGCGAAAAACGGATTATCGCCGCGCCCCAACAGGCTTTGGCCGATTCCCAGGAACCAGACGGGAGGGAGCAGTTTGACGGCGAGCTTGCTCATTTGCGCGACTTGCTCGAGGAAAGCGGTGACGGCGAAGCTGGATGCGAGTAGAGCGAGAAAAACAAGCGAGATCAAGAAGCGTATATACACGGAGATTCTGCGAAAGATGGCATAAGGAAAAAGCGCCATGAGCAGGCCGATCAGCGCGAAGACAGAAAAAAAACTGAGTGCGCTGGCGAGAATGACCGTGGTTGCATGGCCTGCCGCAAAGCGCACAAGCAGTCCGAAGGAATTCTGCGAGCCCAGCACCGCGATGGGGAAGAGGACGAAACTGGCGGCGTTT
>DASXMM010000569.1:0-9800 GCA_036495665.1 Candidatus Acidiferrum sp.
GGTTCGCCCGCTCCTATGACATTCCATCCCGGTGCGACCAAATGCACGATGTACCTCAGCGAAGGCTCGGCAATCACGCGGTGTGGATCGTTCGCGAGCAGCGGCTTACCAGTCGCGGTCAGCGAACCAGAAACTGTCCAGTTGTTGCTTCCTTGCACGGGCGTCTCGGCAAAATGCAGCGGCACATCGCTGCCGACAAGATTCTGAAGCAATGCCGGCGACAGCCCGGCAAAATCAATCCCCGGGGCCGGATCGAGTTTCACGGGCGGATCGAGTTCGAGAAGTTCCGCCGCTTTCTCGGGACCAAGAAGCGCATCCAGCGCCGCACTGTGCAACTCGCTCACACCGTTTCCCGTCACCGAATACGCCGCCAGACGGTTCAAACAATCTTCCGGTTTCCACGCCTCCGGCTTAAAACCCGCCAACTGAAATTCCAGGGGAAGCCCAATCCCGCCCGGCTTCTGAATTTCTTCGATGTAGGCATTAACGCCGGACGTGAACGCCTCGAAAATTTCTTTCGCGTCTGGAGAGTAGCTTTTGTATTCGGCATCCATGTCGCCGCGATACCGCAACAGCCGCGCGCTGGTATCGCGCTTCACGAAGGAAGGCCCAAAAATCTCCGCAAGCCGCCCCTGTCCAGAGCGCTTCCACAATTCGATCTGGAACAACCGGTCCTGCGCCACAACAAATCCCTGCGCAAAAAACAGATCATGCTGGTTCTGCGCGTAAATATGCGCCACGCCCCAGCGGTCGCGCTGCACGCGCACAGCCTCCCGCAATCCGTGCGCGTTGACCGTCCCTCGAATCACCGACACCGCAGCCTTAGCCCGCGTTTCCAGGCTCACAGGCGCGGCCTGTCTAGCGCCCTGCGAGCCAGCTTGCGCCACTGATTGCCCTCTCGCCCCAGCCGCTCCCACAAAAATTAGCGCGAGCCCCAATCCAATTTTTCTCATCGCGATTCTCTACCAACCTCTCTTAAATAAATGTAGTTGGCCCTGCCAAAAGCCAGCACCGTATGTGAGCTTAACCCCTTTAAATGCAACACTTAGTGGGCTAACCCGTAAACGTTGATTACAAAAGATTTACCGTAATTCTAAATCCTTTAGATGCAACACTTAAAAAATCCGCAGGGGCCTCCAAAGTACAATCGCTCATCCCGCATCGATAGCGCTTGTCTCTTTCCAAGCGGCCCCCCCCACTCCGGTTCCCGGCAAAAGCGCCGCGAGCTTATACTACTCGGCGCCAGGATGCACGGCGTGACGCCGCCGGTAATTCGCGTCAACGCCAATCCATCGGCTGTCCATCGCGGAGACCAAACGATGCGCCGACTCACGATTCTCGTTGCATCATTACTTCTTTTCTTCGTTACGTCGCTCGCTGCCTACGCGCAGATCCCTCCCGCAAAAGATTCTCTTAGTCCCGCGCAATCCAACCAGTCTTCCGCAGCAGCCTGCTCCGCGGCGGATGCTTCCAGCTGCGCGCAAGCCGCCGCGAAAATCCTGCCGCGGGTCCTGGGTCCATCCCCAATGGAAGAAAACCTCCGCCGCCTCACCGACGAAATCGGCGGCCGCGTCACCGGCTCGCCAGAAATGGCCAAAGCCGTCCTGTGGGCGGTTGCCGCCTTCCGCGCCGAGGGCGTCGAGGTCCACACCGAGAAATACAAGATGCCAGTCACATGGAGCGAAGGCGACACGTCGCTTGAGGTATTAGGCCCGCTCCGTTTTCCCGTACGGGCAGTCTCGGAAGGTTGGTCACCCGCGACGCCGCAAGGCGGCATCGAAGCGGCTCTTGTCGACGTCGGTTACGGCACTGAAGACGATTTTGCGCGGGCCGGGTCGACCATCAAAGGCGCAATTCTGCTCGTGCACAGCAACATCGGGACGACCTGGGCCGATCTTTTCAATGAATATATGCGCCCACCCTCAATCATTGAGCATGCGGTCGGAGGGAAAGCCGCCGCGATTCTTTGGATGGGGGCGAGAGAGCGTTTATTGCTTTACCGGCACACGAATTCGCTGAACGGGCAAATCGACAAGATTCCGCAAGTGATTGTCGCGCGCGAGGATACGATGCGACTCTCTCGGCTGGTAACTGCGTATCCCCACAAGGTTAACGTGCACCTGGAGATGCCCAACAAAATCGGCGGCCCTACCGAGCAGGAAAATGTCGTCGGCGAAATTCGCGGCTACGAAAAGCCCGACGAGGTGGTCATCCTTGGCGCCCATCTCGATTCCTGGGAACTCGGGACTGGCGCGCTCGACAACGGCTGTAACGCGGCGTTAGTCGTCGAAGCCGCCCGCGCCATCAAAGCCACCGGCCTGCTCCCCCGCCGCACAATCCGCTTCATCCTCTTCAGCGGCGAAGAGCAAGGCACAGTCGGCTCCTTCGAGTACGTGAAAGCCCATCGCGCCGAGCTCGACAAAATTCGCGCCATGATCACCTTCGACGCAGGCAATGGCCGCCTCACCGGCTATTCGCTAGGGGGACGCCGCGACATCGAAGCGGCTGTCCGCGAAGTTCTCAAGCCCCTCGAATCCTGGGGCGCGAACAATCACACGCCCGACGCCTCCCTGGGCACCGATAATTTCGATTTCCTGCTCGAAGGCGTCCCAACGCTGGTCGCCAATCAAGAAATCTCAAACTATCTGGTGAATTATCACGCTGCCAGCGACACGCTAGACAAGGTTGACATCCGCGAACTCAAACTCAACACCGCACTGGCCGCCCTCACCGCCTGGGGCATCGCCGACCGCACCGAGCCCCTCGGCAAACGCCTCACCCGCGCCGAACTGGACGCCCAAGTCGAAGAAACCGGCCTCGACCGGCAAATGAAGGCCCTCGGCTACTGGGACGACTGGCAATCCGGCGCCCGCGGCCGCAAACCTTAGCGTTCCATTCTCGCCCCATTTAGAGACGCCGGTGCTCTAGCAGTTAGTCCACTCTTAGGCGGCACCGCGCGTTTTGCGAATTGCTTCTCGGTATACTAAAAGCGTGAATAACAGCGTGCTCAAGGCCGACAATTTGAAGGCAGGGCGAATCCTCGCTCTGGATTACGGCCGAGCACGCATCGGGCTGGCCATCGCCGACCCGCAAACGTCGCTCCCGCACCCCCTGGGCACGCTCGATCGCATCAGCCGCAACGAAGACATGCGCCGCCTCCGCGAACTCATCCGCGAGCACGGCGTAAGGCAAATCGTAGTCGGTCTGCCGTTGCGCCTCGATGGCACGCGCGGCGACATGGCCGAAGAAGCTGCCCGTTTCGGCCAACGCGTACACAAACAGTTTGGCTTACCGGTCGAAATGGTGGACGAGCGACTCACAAGCTGGGAAGCCGAGCGCATGCTCGAAGAACAGCAGGGCCGAACGATTCACGCCCCAGCCGGTAAAAAACACAAGAAGGAAAAAGAAAAGCTCGGTGTGGACGCCATGGCCGCCGCCCTGATCCTGAAAGAATATCTCGACCGGCTGCAGCAATCGCAATCCGTGGAAGAGGCAAAGTGAAGTACGAACGTGCGCTGTTCGCGAGGCTAACTTGAAGAAAGTTCTGCTAATCATTCTGCTGCTCGTGCTCGCCGCCGCGGGAGCTGCCGGCTGGCTCTGGTATTGCATCACGCAGCCTTATCAGGGCTTCGCCGCCGAAGGCGTCTTCGTAACGATCCCCCACGGCGCCTCAAGCCGCGGAGTAGCTCGCATCCTGGCCAGCAACGGTGTCGTCCGAAGCGCGACCGCATTCGAAATTTACGCCCGCCGCCATCCGCGCCGCTCGCTCGAAGCCGGCGAATACTTATTCGATCACGCCGTAAGCGGCCGCGAAGTTTTCTGGAAGCTCGCCAAAGGCGAAGTCTATGAAATCCCCTTCACCGTGCGGGAAGGCGAAACTCTCTACGACGTCGCTCACGACCTCGAAGCAGGCCACTTTCTCTCCGCCGACGATTTCATCAAGGCCGCCACCGATCCCATGCTGGTCCGCGACATCGACCCGCACGCCCTAACGCTCGAAGGCTATCTCTTCCCTGCCACTTATCAACTCCCGCGGCATCCAATTGCGGTCGAGCTAACCGCCGCCATGGTAAAAAAATTCAAAGAGCAGTGGACGCGCATCGCGCCACCCGCGCACGGCGACGATAAAACGCGCCTCTCCTCCGGTTACCCGATCGCTTCCGTCGTCACGCTGGCCTCCCTCGTCGAACGTGAAACCCCTAAAAGAGAGGAGCGCCCTCTTGTCGCCGGCGTCTTCGAGAATCGCCTGCGCAAAGACATGATGCTGCAATGCGATCCGACCGTGATCTACGCCCTCGAACAGCAAGACCGATACAACGGAACGTTAACCGGCGCCGACCTGCACGTGCAATCGCCCTACAACACCTATGAACACACTGGCTTGCCGCCCGGCCCCATCGGGAACCCAGGAGAAGCATCCCTACGTGCCGCCCTGCAGCCCGCTCAAACGGACTTCCTCTACTTTGTCGCCAACACCCAAGGCGGACATTTTTTCAGCGCAACACTGGCCGAACACAACAAGAATGTGACAAAGTACCGCCGTCTGCTCGCGGGACTTCCGGCCGATCCTCCGCCTCCCCCGCCGCAGCCACAAAAAACGCAGGCGCGCACCAAAAAGAAAGCTCACACGAAACCGCGCAAAGGCACAGCTTAGATGACGGATGCGGATAAATCGAAAAAAGATCTGATCCTCGAGACGGCAAGAGAAATCGGCGCTTCAAAATGGACGCTCGCGGAAATCGATCAGCTGCGCCGCCGCCTCCAGGCTGAACACGGCGAAGCCGGAAAAACCAGCTCGGAATACATCGGGGACGTCCTGAAAAGCGCCGGCTGGAAAGTCCTGCTCACTCTGCAGGAAGAAGCCGAAGAACAATACGAAGAGGAGTTCGAGGACCTCCTGCACTTCAAAACGCTCGAAGACGCGGAAGTCAGCATCATGCGCCTCGATGAACTGATGCGCAAATTTCAGGCGCACGGCGAACACGCCGCCGTCGAACGCGTTCTGGGAGTCGCACGCCTCGGCAAACGCCGCGCCGAAATGATTTCGCGCAATCACAAAGTCGAAGCACACAAGCGCGAAGAAAAAGTCGAGATTGCCAACTGGTTCCGCATCTGGCTCGAAACTCCTGACGCCTTTTTCGATTGGCTCGACGTCCGCAAACAATCTCCCGACTTTCGCGCCCGATTTCCAGAAGCGGAGACCCTCGAATGAGTCTGCCTCCCGGCGCACCACCGGGCACGCCTCCCAATGCGTTTGAGCTGCCTCCCTTTTCGCTTGACGTCGAAGCGCTCAATCTCGGCGAGGGCGTAAAGGCGGTTGGTCTCGAGCTTGTCGAGACCGAAAATCGCGAGCCGGTTCGCGGCAGGCAATCCGCCGAAATCTGGTCAGCGGTGTTCCCCGCACTGGCGGGCGAGGAATTTTACGTCGTGGACTTTTTCAGCCACATCGATCGCGTCGAGGAATTTTGCAAAGCCAGAAAAATTGATTATCGCGAAGCTGGCGCCCGTTGCGTAGTCCTCCCGCAACCGCGCCAGTCTCAACTCTTCCAGCTTTTCGAACGCTTTGAAGCCGAAACCTTCGGAATTCGCGCAGGCGCCACCGCGGAAAATCCCGATGCCGCGCTCGAAGGCGATCTCTCCAAACGGGGTGTAGATGCCTACCAGGCGGCCTACGAGCGTTACCTTTTCTGCGCCGTATGTGACGCAGAAGATGGCTGGGTCACGCTCCTAAGCGCAACGCTCTGGGCCAGCGAAGTGATTCGCCGGGTCCGCCCCGCTGTTCAGCCTTTCGACATCTACATCGCCCGGCCACAGTAATCTTCTCTACGCCTGCGGATCTCCGCGGCCCTCCGTGTAATGTTTCTCTTTCTCTTCGCCAAGCGCCGCCTAGTCAGTGTCGTGGCGGTTCGCACTTTCCCGCGCCCCTCCTTCATAATGGTAGATTGCACTTAGTTGACGTCCATCTCTGTGGAGGTTAGATTGCTTCGTTTGGACCCAAAGAGGCGCAACAGACTGATGCGGCGCGGGTTTGTGTGCATGGCAGGCCTGACAGTGGCGGGGATTTCCTGCGGCTGCGGCGGCCAGGTCAGCACGAAGCACAACCTTCCGGCAACGCAGGTTGTCGTCGCGAAGGACGCCACGCTCGAGGAATTGCTCGAGAAATACAACGCCATGGCGAAAGGCGTGAAAAGTGTGAACGCCACCGTCGAGCTGAAGCCCACCGCCGGATCGCAATACAGCGGCGTCATCGAGGAGTATCACGAAGTGAAAGCTTTTCTACTCGCGGAGCGGCCCGCCTACATTCGCATGATTGGGCAGGCCCCGGTGATTGGCAAGACCGTTTTTGATATGGCCAGCGACGCGGAATCTTTTCGCGTGTCGATCCCGTCCAAGAACAAGTTTCTCGTCGGCGCAGTCTCGCTCGATCGAAACAGCAGCAAGCCTATCGAAAATCTCCGGCCGCAACATCTTTTGGACGCGCTGCTTTGGAACGAAATTCGCAAGGAAGAAACCGTGTTCCCCGAGGAGTTCAACGACGAAAAGGCCCGCTATTATGTCCTGACCGTCTTGCGCGGCGGATATCGAACCGAAATCTTGCGCAAAATCTGGTTTAACCGCGCCGATCTACAAATCTCGCGGCTTCAGGAGTTCGGCCCAAAGGGTGTGTTGCTTTCTGACATTCGCTTTTCCGATTGGGAGCCGCTTACCGCCGATCAGGAGCAAGCATCGGCCGCCGCGCCTGGCGTTACCGCTTTCCCGCGCGTTATCCAAATCGAGAGGCCGCATGACGATTACCGTCTGGAGTTACAGGTGACGAAGCTGATGCTGAATGAAGACATTCCAGCGGACCGTTTCAAACTCGAGCAGCCCGCTGGCTCGGAGCTCGTCCACGTTGACGAGGTTACGCCAGAGAAAAAACAATGATGGGCGAACTGATATTCCGCAATTTGCTGCACCGCCCGCTGCGCACCTTGATTGGCATCCTCGCCGTTGCCGTTGAAGTCGCGCTCGTTGTGCTCATTGTCGGCCTCACCTCCGGTTTGCTGGAGGAGACCGCCAAGCGCATTGAGGGCATTGGCGCTGACATCATGGTCCAGCCCCCGGCAGCTTCCATCATCATCAACTTCAGCGGCTCGCCAATGCCAACAAAAATCGGTGACAAACTTGCCGAATTGAAGTACGTTCAGGCCACGGCTCCCGCACTGCTTCAATTCAATTCCTCCGGCGCAATCGAAACGATTTGGGGCATCGAGCCGGAAACCTTCCGGGCCGTCTCCGGTGGCTTCGTTTTCCTAGAAGGCCATGATCTGGAAGGTCCCGATGATCTGCTTGTGGACGACTGGGCCGCCAAGGCGAAAGACATCAAGGTCGGTCAAACCTACAAAGTCCTGAATCACGATTGGCACGTGGCCGCGATCATCGAGCATGGCAAAGGTGCCCGCCTGTTCGTTCCCCTGGCGACGCTCCAGGATCTGGTCGGCGCGCACGACAAAGCCTCGATTTTCCTGATTAAGTGTACCCGGCCCGAGCACACCGAGGACGTCATGGAAGAAACTCGCCACCTCCTTCCGGGCTATACTATCCGCCCCTTGAGCGCGTTCCTTTCTTTGATGACGTCCACGAACATTCCGGGCCTGACAACGTTCATCGATGCCATGATTTCGCTGGCCGTCACCATCGGCTTGCTCGTGATTTTCTTGACTATGTACACCACTGTGATTGAGCGCACCCGCGATATCGGCGTGTTGAAATCGCTCGGTGCCGGCCGCGCGTTTATCGTGCGCGCGCTTCTGACGGAGTCCGCAGGCCTCTGCCTGATGGGCATTGTCGCGGGAGTCGGTCTGAGCTACGCAGTGCGAGCCGCATTTCTGGCCGGGTTCCCGACTCTGTCCATCCTGATAACGTGGCCCTGGATCTTTCGCGCCGCAGGTATCGCCTTGGTCGGAGCGATGCTCGGCGCCAGCTATCCGGCGTGGGTAGCGAGCCGCAAAGACGCCGTCGAAGCGCTCTCATACGATTAAGTCCTGCTTGAGCATTTGTGATAAACGCAGATATCAAGAAACGCGAACGAGTAGCACTGTTAGAAAAGGAGAAAAAGCCGCGAACGCACGCAGCGGCTAGGCACAGATGGGAATCGCAGCTACAATACAGCAACCTGCCGAAGGGCTGATGGTCCCGGGAAAAAACAGCTTGGAGCCGATACTCAAAACAGAAAACTTGTGGAAGCTCTACCGCGCAGGGAAGGTCGACGTTCCTGCGCTTCGTGGCGTCAATTTCGCCGTAGCGCCCGGCGAATCGGTCGCCGTCATGGGGCCCTCAGGTTGCGGCAAATCGTCTCTCCTCTACGTCATCGGAGGATTAGCGCAGGCCTCCAAAGGTCACGTCCTGGTCGACGGCAATGACCTCACCTCCATGAGCGACGCCGAGCGCACCAAGCTCCGCCGCCATAAAATCGGCTTCGTCTTCCAGCGCTTTAATCTGCTCCCCACGCTGACCGCCAAGGGCAACATTGCCATTGCCCAATTTATCCACGGCGATGGCTTCGACCCGCATCGCTTCGACGTCGTCACCAGCCTGTTGGGCCTTTCAGGACGCCTCCAGCACAAGCCTTCCGAACTTTCCGGCGGCGAACAGCAGCGGGTAGCCATCGCACGCGCGATCATCAACGAACCAAAAATCCTCCTCGCTGACGAGCCCACCGGCAATCTCGATTCAAAAAATTCGGAAGTCGTGCTACAGATGCTCCGGCAGCTCAACAAAGATCTGGGCCAAACCATCGTCATGATCACGCACAATCCCGAAGCCACTACGTATTTCGACCGTGTCGTGCACATGCGGGATGGCGTAATCGTCGACGGAATTCCCGCGGATTGAGATGGCAAGTCTCGGACAAATCTTATCGAAGACGTTTTTCTGGGCCTACGAGCGCGGCACGTGGCAGTACGACGCTGCGGTCATTCTCATTTTGGTATTTGTTCTGGCTACGCCCCGCGCCTGGTTCCACGACCAGCCCCAAGTGGGTCTTTCGGCCAACACGCCGGGGCAAGTGGTGCTCGTCAAAGAGGAGGGCGAAAATCAGACCTACCGCGTCGATGCGCGCATCCTGGCTCCTCCCGAAAAAACTCCCGCGCTTGAAAATGAACTGCACAACGCCATGCAAAAATCGCTCCCCGAACTCCGCAACAACCGCTTCACCATCGCCAAGATCGATCCTGTCCGCGACGAACAGGGCACCGTCATCGCTTACCACGTTGAAATCCACCACTAAAAGCGCCTCTGCAGACCGCAGGCAACAGCACAAAAGTAACGCTAGGCAAAGTTCGTGCGTCTCTATGTATATGCTACGATTTGAGCGGAGCTTAAGTACGTTCTCAATCGGCCATGAATAGGGGCTTCGTTTGACAAAAAGTCGTTCCATCCCACGTCGCTTTACGCACTCCCTACCAATGTTTCTTCTGATTTGCTTGATGGCGGTCGTCATCGGCGCCCGCGCGGAACAAATCCCCACGAAATGGACCACCGAAGCCGTCCTCGACATGATGGACAAGTCCGCAAAAGACTTCCACAGCCTCACCGCCGACATTGAAAACGTAAAATACACTGCGGTTGTGCAAGACAAATCGGTCGAAACGGGACAAATCTGGGTCCGTCGCGATCAGAAAATGCGCATCGAAATCACCAAGCCCGAACCCCGAACCATGCTGCGCACCGGAAATTCCCTCTTTCTCTACAATCCCAAGCTGAACCGCGTCGAGGAATATGACCTCGGCAAGAATGCCGCCATGGTCGACCAGTACACC
>DASXMM010000570.1:0-9334 GCA_036495665.1 Candidatus Acidiferrum sp.
TGCTGCGCCGAATCTTTCGGCATCACCGGCGCCACCATCTCCGGCTCGAACGTAATGTGCCTCGGCGTCTTGCGGTAGTGATCCACGCGAGCGTTCCTCGCAATCTGGTAAATCCATGCCCGAAACGGCGTCCCAGGCTCATAACTCAGCCGGTACTTCAAAATCCGCAAAAACACTTCCTGCACAAGGTCGTCGCTCAGCGTCCGGTCGCCGGTCAGCTTCGAATAAAAGTTAAAAAGCGGCGAGTGATAACGGTCGAACAACACCCCTAGCGTTTCGCCCGACCCGTTGCGCACTTCGAGCATCAGATCCTCGTCCGGAGCCAACTTCATTGCCTGGTCATTTTCCGTTTCGGCCAGCTTATGCTCTTCCGCATCGGCCCATTCCAGTTCTTTCACAGATGATTACCGCCAAACCCAGAAAAGGTTACACCTTGCCTCCGCCCCTGCCCACCATTGTAGGGGCGCAGCATGCTGCGCCCCAGCTTGCCCGGACGTGCTGATTACGCCCCCAAGGCGTTCAGAGCCGGTCTTAGCGACACGTCAGGATTTTCTCAGAGTAAGTAAGGGAAACAAGGACTGCGAGTGGACGGAAATGAAGAAGACGACCGAGATCAAATAACCTGTGAACCAGAGGAAAGGAAAGATCTACGCAGCCAATCGCATCTGCAGCCTTACGTTAGCAACTCCGCAAAGCTGCCACCAGCGCCAGATTCGCCTGCATCCGGCGGTCGATCTGCACCGCCGCATACCGCGCACAAATCACGCGCTCGCGCTCGCACCACTCTGCCATCGCAGGCAACCGCACACCTGAGAGCGAGCCCAGCCCTTCTACAACCCGGTAATAAGCCCGCACCAGCGTCAACCCGCCGCTGCCATCGCCCAACTCCGGCGTCAGCTCGTGCAAGCCGGCCAACTTCTCGAAATCCCGGCCATGCATCCGTCCGCCGACAAGATTAGCCGCAGCCAAAACCCGGTCCGAGACCGGCTGAGCAGCCACCCCAGCCAGCACCGCCCGCCAGTAGTACAGGGCGAACTGCGACAGCGCCACAATGGAGATCGCAAGTAGCATAGCAGCGAACATCCCTCAGTAGCCTCTACGAACATCCTGCGCGCCGCACCCGCCAGCTCCAATAGCCCGCCAGTACCACCGCCGTAGAACTCCGGCTAGCTAAGACTTAAGCCTTGTATAATCAAATATTTATATCGTTCGAGGGCGAGTATTTCCTCGGAAATCCGACGACACTTCCGCCTGTATCCCCGGCCCTCAGCCGAATCATCCAAGTAATCCGATGCCCTTGGAAGGGTCCGCTTGCAACGCTAATCTAATATTGATAGAGAGCGAACGCAACGGCCTTTGATCTGACCAAAAACCAGCAGCTCCCTCACAACTTGGACTATTTCTGGCTCAGAAGATACAGGTCCGCGTGGCCACCGGGCCGCGCATAGACGACGGTGGAAAGATCCCTCGAGAAATCGTATGCGTTACCGTTGCCGCCGTACCTCAGGGGAAACGCGAAGGGGACCTTCAACGCGACTTGGGGCGATCCCATAATCTTACCGTCTTTCCAGGGCTGACGGTAAATCGTGATGTCACCGCCAGAGGCAACTGCATACAAGATTGACATCCCATCAAGGGCGAACATCGCAGAGAATGTTCGTATGCCAGGTAGCAATAGGGCGCACTTCCTATCAGAAACGGAGAGCTCGTAAATTCCAGTTTGCGCTCCCTCGAGCACGTTGCCAAGAATGTACTTTCCGCCAGGGTCGACGTCGGATCCTTGGCCACAGTGTTCGCCGACCTTTTCCATCTTTGATTCGCCCTCGCTCCATTTCCAGATGCTTGCCAAGGCGCCCACTTTGTCCACCACGCTCACATAGACGGACTTCTGGTCAGGGGCCCATAGCGCGTTAGCAGTTGTAGCACCTGTGGATGGGAGCTGACGGAGACCGCTGCCGTCGGCCCCAATCGTATAGGCTCTGGACGCTGCGCCCGCGCCTGCCTCAACGTAAGACAGGTGAAAGTTGTCGGACGCCCAGGTTCCCGTCTGCAGGTCAATCCCAGTCGCTAATTTCACTTGCTTGCCACCGTAGATGTCGGACACCCAGAGTTCGGTCTTCTTCGGCGCAGGGAGCGTGATGTACATGACATGCGCTCCATCTGGCGAGATGGCGGGCTGAGTTGCTTCTTCCGATGCAATGTCTGTCGATTCCCTCGAGTGTACGTGGTAAGCCGTCATGAACCCTGAGGATTTGCCATTCACATAGTAAATCCCTTTCCCCCCGGGATCCGGCATGGGCGAGTAGTCTGGTCCCGTGCCGAAAGTAATTTGCGTAAGACTCCGCTCCTTCAAGCTGTATTTCCAGATGTTTGTCAGGCCATTAATCGTCCGGCTGAACACCAGAGATTTTCCTGGTTCACCCCACGCGGCGTCACCATTCCTGGATACTTCTCCTAAAACGGCCGCATCATGGCTCTCCAAGCTTATTTTGAAAAAAGTTCGGCCGTTCCCTGAGTCTCTTGGCACACCAACGGCGAGCATGTCCTTGCCACCGGGATATAGCAGCGCTGGAAAATAGCGCAGATCTGGGTTTGGCGGGCTGTACACCAATTCCTCATTCAGCGCCGATTTATCCGCACGAAAGATCCCAGCGCTATCGGTCTTCGAATAATAAATGAACGCGCCATCCAGAGAGGGAATCACATACTCCGCAGATACCACCCGCCGGGGAGCGCCGCCGAGTGTCGGCACCGCCCAGACCTCGTCGCGGCCGAGAATGTTCGCATAATAAATTTCTTTGCAGTCTGGTGAAAAACTGTCCACCTCCTTGTCGCCTTGGCCATTCGTGAGCTGAAGGGGCTCGCCACCGGAAGTCAGCATCACGAACACTTGTTCGATGCCGCTGACCGGTGCGTCAAATGCTACCGCGTGGCCGTCGGGAGAAAGCACCGCGCGGTCCATCGGTTTGTCCCACTGGCTGATCTTGGTGATTTTCGCCACGTCCCTTGGAGCACCGGGGTGAGACCAAAAATGATACGCCACAAAGGCTACTGTTATTGCGACGCACGCGCCCAAAACGACATTTCGCTTCCACGGCGGCCGCTCTGGCCGTTCAACGCCCCCAATCCCTGGAGATGAAATTCGGCTGGAATCCGCATCGAGCTTGGACGCAAGTTCCTCGGCAACTTTGGCCTTGGCGATGAACCGATACCCAAGCCTTGGTATCGTTTCCACATAGCGCGGATCCGTCGCCGAATCGCCGAGCGCCGCGCGTAGCTCCTTCACGGAAGTATTCAGGCTTTGCTCGAAATCGACGAACGTCTCCGATGACCACAGCTGCTCGCGCAGTTCTTCCCGCGTAACCAGTTCCCCAGGCCTGCCGAGAAGTTCGCTGAGGATGAGAAAGGGCTGGGGACGCAGCTTCAGCTTGATCCCGTGCTTATACAACTCACGCGACCGGGTGTGCAGCTCGAAGGGGCCAAAAGAGAAGCTTTCAGGAGGTCTGCCCAACGGATACCCCCCAGAACGTTGGTGCAATTCTGTCCGTTACGTGCCTTGAAGTCCAACACAAAATCTGCCTTATGAGCAGCTTGGACCTTCAGCCAGAACTCACGCATAACTCAGCTTCCCTCCATTGACCGATGCGGGCCGTTCTGAGATTTATGAGCGCATCGTCGCTGCCAAGCGGTCAGAACGAGAAAAATCCTGCCCGACGAAAGGGAGAGCAAGTTGACCCTGAGACAACTCAGTCGTGTAGCTCTGGTTGCCATTCTCTGTCTAGCTCTCTCCACAACCGCAACTGCGGATTCATTACAAAAGGCCGCCGACACGGGTCTCGCGTTGGTGATAGTCGGGGTTGTGGCCATCGCAGTCGTGGTCGTTGTGGTCGTCCGCAAGTCGACCGCAAAGCGATCGATTACCGGCTGCGTCGCTCCGGCTGAGACCGGAATGATCTTGACGGACGAAAAGGACAAACGGGTCTACATACTGTCCGGCGACACCACGGGCGTTAAACCGGGCGAGCGCATGACCCTGCAGGGAAAGAAGTTCAGTGCAAACGCGAATCATACCCTTACGTGGGAAACGAAAAAGATCCACAAAGACTTCGGTGTCTGCCAGCCATAAGCGAGTAGTGGGATTTTTGCAGGTTCAGAAAGGGCTTAACTATGAGCGCGAGACTTCAGTTTTGGGCTAAGGGTCTATACATAATATTCGGTGCTTTGACGATTCTCTGTTTATTTCCGGGCAGTCTGTGTGCCCAAACGACGTACCTGGATGTGGACTGCACAGGTGCGACCCCGGGGGCCTTTACCAGTATCAGCGCGGCGTTACTCAACGCCACTCCAGGCGCGTTTATCCTTGTGATCGGCCCGTGCAATGAAAATGTTTCCATCTCCTCCCAGATCAACCTGAGTTTGGGTGCCTATTACGGCCAGAGAGCTACACTCACCGGCAACATTACGATTTCCAGTTCGACAAACATCTACGTTTACGGACTGAACGTGTCGAATCCCTCTGGCGATGGCATTGACGTCTCGGATAGCCGAAGCGTCTATCTGGACACCTGCACGAGCAACGGAAACGCAGGATACGGGTTGCAAGTCGGCATCATGTCGGACGTAACCGTAAACAACATGGGCTCATTTGACCGCAATGCGTTCGGCGGGATCAACGCCGGCAGCAGTTCGTTCGTGGATCTCAATGCCGGGGAGGGGCCTATAGACATCAGCAACAACTCAGGACCCGGGATCTTTGCCTCGCAAGCTAATGTCTTCACGTTAGGGCAAACGACCGTGGAGAACAACACATTCGGTGCGGGGTCGCTTTCCGGGTATGGTATCGATCTGCGCGGCGGTGCCCACGTGCAATTTGGAGCGCTGTATGGCCCGAACGTGATTTCGGGCAATCAGTCCGGTGGCGCCTGGTTGCAAGAAACGGCCGAGATCTCTTTCTTCTGCATTGGGCAGCCAAACCTGATCCAAAACAACGGCCCAGTCGGAGTCTCCGTCGGTTTGGGCAGCCAGGCGACGTTTTATTGCCCGGCATCAAGCGGCTCCCCGACCGTGGGTGCGCAAGTCACCGGGCATACCAGCGCGGGGATAGACATTTACGGCAAAAGCCAAGTCTATATGTTTGGTTCTAATCTCGTGCAGGGGAATGGGTCTAGAACTGACCCACGTAGCGCTGGAATTCGCATCGATGGAAACTCGGAAGCTCTGCTGCGTGGCGGGGTAATCTCCGGCAATAGCGGGCCTGGGTTGTTGGCGCTTGTCAATTCCAGCGCGGACTTCACGGGTGTGAATTTCGCCGGCTACGAACAAGGACTCATCATTTCGTGCGACAACTCGTCTTGGATGGTCAGCGACTTGGTGCCACCGAATACAAATCCGCCCGCCGGGATCATCTGTAGAACTCCAAATGCCCTGCCAAACAGGCAGATGCCTACATTAGGCCAGCCACCGCCGAATTGGGGCGCAGCGAAAGCCGCACACGAGCGCTACGCCAGTTTGGCAGTAAAACACTGACAAACGTGAGACCGAGGGTCTCGCATTTCTAGCCCCCGATCTGAGGCACAAGAGATGCAGTTCCTGAGGGACTTGTTGAGGCTTAGGGAAGCCCCGACTTCTCGGGCAGACCTGCTGAAAAATGTTAAAGCGTCTGTAGGAATCCATTCCATGCAGACAGGAAGTGAGAATATGTCTACCCAGAAAATTCCCTTCGAAATGAAAGAAAGAAAAATCTCCTGGCCAGCAAGACTTAACTGTCTGGTTGGCCTTGCGCTGGCAGCGGTTTTCGGATGGCTTCTGATGCCGCTTCCCGCAACGGCGCAATTCCACGCGGACGACAATGGCCATCTGCGCGTCATGACTTACAACGTGAACGAAGGCACGGACTTCCTCCAAGTGCAAGCCGCGACAAACCAGACCCAATTCCTCGTGGCCGTCGGAGAAACCATCACCCAGGTGCGGGCGACCAATCCTCCCGTCAGGATGCGCGCAGTGGCCCAGCAGATCATCGAGAAATCGCCAGCGCTCGTCAGCTTGCAGGAGCTCGATCAGTGGTACTCCGGGCCGTTCAATCCAGCAACCGGACAGTGTGGCCCCGTGACTCTCGAATTTGACATGGTGCAGGAGCTTATGGATGCGTTGGCGGATCAAGGAGCGCACTATGCGATTGCCGTGGAAGGGCAACAGTATGCGTTTCCTCCGATTCCAGGACTGATTCTGCCCAGCACATTCCTGTGCGTGCAGGTCGTCAACCATGTCGCGATTCTCGCTCGCACGGATTTGGATTCGTCGAAGTTTCAGTGGCACAACCCGCAAACCGCGCAGTACGCGAGTGTGCTTCTCTTTCCCACCCCTTTGGGCACTCTGCCCCTTCCGCGAGCGTGGGTCTCTGTCGACGCGGAGTTCCGTGGCAGAGAGTTTCGATTCATCGGCACCCATCTCGAATCAGTCGTACCCGCGATTCGTGAGGCGCAAGGCGGAGAGCTGCGGGCGGGCCCTGCGAACACCTCGCTCCCGGTCATCCTCGCTATGGACTCGAACTCCCAGGCGTTTCCCTTGCCGCAGGACCCAACCTACCTGGATTTCATCGCGGCGGGATTCAAAGATTCCTGGGCAGACCTTTTCCCTCTAAAGCCCGGATTGACTTGCTGCCAGGCGGAGATCGATAACAATCCCGTCTCGCAGCTCTACCAGAGGATCGACCTGATCCTGACGCTTGGTAACGCGGAAGCCCACAAGATCGCCCTCTTCAACGACGAACCGTCCAGCAGAACGCCAGAAGGGCTGTGGCCGTCGGATCACGCCGGCGTTGTCGCGCGGGTCGCCATCGAAGACGATCAAGACGACGATTGAAGTGGAGCCTTATAAGGAGGTCACGATGCAACGAACGCCCACAGTTGTAGCCTCTTGTTTAAAGTTTGCTGGTACATCGCGAAGAACTGAGAACGCCCCGGTCAAGGGAGGAGTCGTTATGAACCAAAGAATTAGAAGGCTGGATCGAATCCTGGGGGTTTCGTTGCTCCCACTGGCAACGCTGATCTGCATAGCGACTGCCAGCTTTGCAGCGACGCTTAATGTTAGTTTCGCGTCTTTTGATTTTCCAGGCTCTTCCAACACGCAGGCCACGGCGATTACACCATCGGGTGAGATCGTGGGCCGCTATTTCACCGCAGATGGGAAACAGCATGGTTTTGTTCAGCGTGACGGCGTGTTCTCATCCGTCGACGTGCCAGGCGCAACGGTCTACACGGATATCACCTGGATCAATGCTCGCGGGGAGATCGTGGGAAGCTACGGTGACTCTCGCGGCAGTCATGCCTACGTGCTGAGCCCCGTTGGAACCTTTACGACGATCGATTTCCCCAGTAGCCCTCCCGTAAATACTGTTGGTTTTGGTATCGGCAACAGCGGTGATGTTGTGGGAGTTGAGTCTGTCAGTGGTGACTTTGCCCACGGGCATGGGTACCTTTTCAGCGGCGGCGCATTCACCTTGGTCGATTTCCCCGGCGCAATGGGAACGTATCCAACCATGCTCATCGACTCCGGACGAATTGTTGGCGCCTACCTCGGCAGCGACTCTGTCACCCACGGCTTTATGCTCTCAAATGGAACCTTCAGTACGATCGACTTTCCCGATTCTACGTTCACGTGGATCACCGGCATAAACCCTGAAGGAGACGTCGTTGGCTTCTACAACAGCAAGGATGGAAACCAGCACGGTTTTGTCCTGAGCGATGAGGTGTTCATCTCTATTGACATCCCGGGTGCCACTTTCACCGTGGGCAATGGAATCGATCCCCAAGGCGATGTGGTAGGGCGTTACGGAACCCCGGACGGCAATACGCACGGATATTTTCTCAGGTGTGCTGCTTGCAGTCGCCATGACGCAACGGTCTGCTCGACGCAATAGGGAGGCCAGGTAGCCGGACCGATGAACTACGTCGAAAGCACGGCGTGATCGGTCTGTTGGGCTGCGTAGCCCAGTGCTGCGAGGATATCTTCACGCTCAAGAAACGGGCAATCCGCCAGAATCTCCTCGTACGAAGCTCCTGCCGCCAGCAGTTCGAGCATATCCGCGACGCGGATCCGCTGACCGCGAATGCAACGCCGCCCTCCGCACTTGTCGGCTTCGACGGTGATTCGATTGAGGCGTTCCAGATTCATGGAATCTCCCGTTGTTTCGACGATACGCATTCCACAGTTCAAAGGCACGGCTGTTGGCTAAGCCATAGTCGGTGATGTTAACTCTCAGCAACCGACGGTTCTTCTTGTCTTTTGAATGACCTGTTCGGTAAACAAGAAATCTATTGACAGATAGTAACTAGCTCTGATACGATGTCCCATGTTTCGCTCGCGCCACGCGACCCGCACTCGAACGGCCACCGATTCAGCGCCCTCGGTGAACTCCGCGCTAAGAAAAACCCTCACCTGCCTCAGACCAACCCGAGGTGCCGCTCGCCTGCACGTTAGGTCGGCGGCCCGTCCGTACACGAACGAAACGCTGCAACCCTTTTATTTTCATGCGCCTGCGCACTCTTTCGTGCACAACGGGGGTGGGGTACCCCCTCCACAGTCGCGCGGCTGCGAACACACACGAAGGCCCGCAACCACTTTCCTCTCATGCACTTACTTCACAGTTCTCTCTATACCCCGGGGGTGGGTATGGGGACTCCGTTGGGTCTCTTCCGAAGATGGCAGGCAAGTCACGAAGAGGGCAATCCAACTGCGCCGCGGCGCGTTTTCTTTACCTCGTTACCTCACTGCCTTCCTGCTTCTTCACTTCTCCACCGCGCTGGTATGGTCATGAACAATTTTCCACCCCTCCGGAAACCGCTGCCACACCAGCGAGAACACGCCGCCAACATCTCCTTTGTCTCGTTTCAGATGCCAGTTGCCCAGCACCAGCGCCGCGTCGCGACCGAGCCAGTGGAATTCCAGCTCCGAAAAGTCGAGCTGTCCCATCGCTGCCCGGTCCGGATAGTTTTTCTTGTACCGCGCCATCACGCCGTCCCACCCGCGCGACAAGCCGCTGCTTCCGGAAAAGGTCAACTCCGGCGAATGCCAGTAGCCCACCAGAAACGCATCCACATCGCCGCGATTCCACGCCGCTTGCTGCGCGTTCAGCACAGCCGTTATCGCCTCGCGATCTGCTTCTCGCATCTCAGCGGCCTTCGTCTGTCTGCCACTTCGCAAGCCCAGCGCGAACAGTACGATCAGCGCGACAGCTGCCAGCACCAAGCGAACACTCTTCGTCATTGGCTCTCTCCTTCTTCAGAAGCACGGAGCATAGGTCGCAACCGCAAACTCCGCAAGCCCCACAGGACAC
>DASXMM010000571.1:0-9059 GCA_036495665.1 Candidatus Acidiferrum sp.
TTCGTTTTGGAACTGCGAGGTGGCCGTGTCTTCCGGGCCTCCCCAGCTAATAGAAACGATGTTCGGTTTGTTGACAGTGTCGGTGAGGATGGCGTTCATGACGCCAAGAAAACTCTGATCGCTGGCGTCGGGCGCGAAGTAGACGACGATTTTTGCTCCCGGGGCAATGGCGCCCGAGACTTCGATATCGAGCATAACTTCTACATCGGGATTGTTAGGATCGAGCGCATTTGTTCCGGGTTTATTGGTGCCGCCATTGGGATACGTGGCGGCCGTGACGTTTGGCGGATTTGCGATGCCAAGATTTTGAAAATAGCTGGTCAACTCCTGAGAATGGAAGCCGCCGCCAAGTTCAAGAATGGCAATCGTTTGCCCGGTGCCATCGAGATTCGAGGGAAAACTGTAGAGCGAAGCAAGCTGCGGAGGAGTGAAGCCCGTAGGGACCGTAGCAGCCGCTGACGAGCCCGCGCCCGTTTTCTGGGGGGCAGCGCCCGCAGCGCGCGCCGTCCCGCGGCCAATGCGGAAATGCGGTTTCGCGAAAGGACGATTGTCGAGGCCGATGACGCTGGTGATAACGCCCTGCAAACTCTCGGGGATGAGAATGTCGCCTTCGCGTCCGCGATAGGCAGTGTCGCCGGCCTTATACATTTTTAGTTCGACGCCGAACGCTTTGCTGAAGGCTGCGGCGGTACCGGAAAGCGTGACGCTGCGCTGCGCGAGGTTCGTGTCTGCGACGCGCAGGCCATTCTCCCGAGCGAAGGCTTCCACTTTTGCGATGTCGGTGGGATCGGCTCCGTGTTTTGCGGCGTGTTCCTCGCGCGTCATGTAAGTGCGCTCGCCAGGCTTCTGGCGGCTCTGCGCTTCGAGAGACGGAAGCTCGTCGCGGCGGCGGACGGTGACCGTCACGCGAAATTCACCGCTGGGGCATTCGCCAACGATTTGCGCGTTGGGTAGCCGGTGCTTTGCGCTCCCCGCCAGCCTGGCCATTTTCTGTGATGCGCTCATGATGTGAAGCTCCTCTCCTTAGGTCTGGATCTGCTCGACTCTGTACTGCTCGCTCTACGCGACGCTACTTGCTGCAAGCCTCGATTCCGCGCACGGCTGTGGTTGTCCCGGCAGCCCCGGAATGGTGGCGTTATTGAGCACCTCAAACCAAAGCGGCGCGCCCATAACGATGGCGAAGGACGACCGAAAAATTCCAACACTTTTCATATCCAGCCTTCGAACGTGTTACGCCATGCTCGCACTTCTGCGAGCTGCTCGACCATCCGGTCGGCGGGGTGTTCACTTGGCGTACGTGATCCGCGAGCTGTTCTAGATTTTGTAGCGAAACCTCTGCGTCGGTGGATTCGGCTGGAGCCCCAGAGTGAACCATTTTTGCAGGTTGTGCAACCATTGCATCCCGCTGTATCTGGTAGCTCCACAGATCGTTGACGATCATCAGCGTCGGCGATCACCGCGATGCAGAGCACGAGCAATCGCTCTTATCAAATCGTGGCTCGAGACGACGAAACGTTTCGCGGAAGCCGAACGCGGCCTGCAAAGAGAACCAGCCAAAACTATGAAAATGGCGAGGGTATGAATGTCAGCCGGTCGGACAAGCTGAAATACATTATCGTGCTCGTGATTTATTTACCGCGCCATTCATCGAAAATTTGAATGCATTCAAAAACTAAAGAACGCGCCCACATTTTTTGGCCGGCAAATTCCTCCAGACTCTACTTTTGTCTTGACACTTCTCTCAACCGGACGCTAGCCTACGTGCACTGGTGCAACTGGGGGAATGTCCTGGAATTATTAAAACGAACTAATGTTTGCGGCTCGCTGGAGAAATTGTCCCGTTATTTTGTGCCACGACCCGCGCCAGGCTTCTTCCTCGTTTAAATGTTCAGCTCCTGCGCAGTATTCGTAATCAATCGTTCGCGGAGCTTGTCTGAACCGCCGTCGCGAGTGATGGCTAATTCCAGGTTGGGGTAAGCAATCGTATTCGTGGCAAGCAGGCATCGCGAAAGGGGTGTTACTCATGAGGTTTAGAATTCTTTTTGTGTTGGGTGTCTGTATGCTGGCGCTTTCCATCGCGCCGGCCGTCTACGGACAAGCGACGGGCAGTTTCTCGGGCAACGTTGTAGACAAATCCGGTTCAGCCGTCACTGGCGCCACCGTCACCGCTACTTCGCAAGCCACAGGCATCTCTCGTCAGGCCAAAACCGATGACGCTGGCCACTACCTCATCCCTTTGTTGCCCGTCTCCATCTACACCCTGCGAGTGGAATTCACCGGTTTTCAGCCCGTCGAGAACAAAGACCTCCGCCTGCAAGTCGATGAGGCGCGCGAACTGGATTTCGCGCTTTCCCCGTCGACCGTCACGTCTACCGTGGAAGTCTCCGGCGCAGCGGTCGCCGTTGAGACCACCAACCCCTCGCTCGGTCAGGTCATCACGGCCCAGGAAGTCTCGCAACTTCCTCTCAATGGCCGCGATTTCGTCCAGCTTGCCACGTTAACTCCGGGCACTGTCCAGGAGACCAACACCAACAGCTTCTTCAACGGCGCTCCCAGCAGCGAGGTCTCCGCCCGCGGCACTTACTCTCTTTCCGTGGGTGGTTCGCGAGCCAACAGCACGGACTGGCTCCTCGATGGCGCTGACAACAACGAACTCACTGCCGGGGGCATCGGCATCTTCTCCTCCATCGACGACATCCAGGAATTCAAAGTTCTCACCTACAACTATTCGGCCGAGTACGGTCAGCGCGGAGGACCAACTGTCCTGGTCACCACAAAATCAGGCAGCAATGACTTTCACGGCTCCCTTTTCGAGTTTTTCCGCAATACTGCCCTTGACGCCAAAAGCTTCTTCGCCAGCACTCCGGAGAAATTCAATCTCAATCAATTCGGCGGCTCCATCGGCGGCCCGGTCTACAGAAACAAGACCTTCTTCTTCATCGATGGCGAACAGAAGGACCAGCTCCATGGCATCACCTTCACCGGCTTGCTGCCCACCGATGCCATGAAGAACGGTGATTTCACCAACAATGCCCTCGGGCAGCAAAATCCGATTGGCGCGATCTCCAACCCCAACGTGACCGGACATCCTGATTTTCAGTGCGATGCCTTGGGAAATCCCATGCCGCTTAACGGCGCCACCTTTGCGAACCCCGCCGGCAACGGCAGTCAGCCGGCCGGCGTCAATTGCAACAAGATTCCTGCGGGCTTGATCAATCCCCTGGCGACGCAATTGGTTGCATTATATCCAGAACCGAATGTCGCTAATCCGACGAATTTCAATTTTCTCAACGAGCCGGTACGTTCTCTCTACGAAACGAAACTCGATGTTCGTCTCGATCATAACTTCTCTGCCTCCGACAATGCCTTTGCGCGCTTTAGCTACGATCAGGCGACTTCCTACGTCCCGGGCGGCGGCGGCGTCGACAATTTCACCGAGTCCAATTTCTTCGCCAGCAATCAAGGCATCATCAACCATGCCCGCAACGTCGCCCTTTCCGAGACCCACGTATTCTCGCCAAGGACTGTCAACCAGATCACCGTCGGTTACAACCGTATTTTCGACTACATCACTTCGCAGGGGACCGGGAGTTGCGAGTCCGCCAAACTCGGCATTCCAGGAGCAAACCTCAACTGCTCGTCCAGCAACACCTGCGCACCATCGGGTGTGAGTTGCGGTTTGACCATCTCCGAAGTTTTGGGCGGGTACTTCTCCGTTGGGGATCGTGGCTTTTCTCCATTCCAGGGAGGCACCAACGTCTTTTCCATCAACGATTCCTTGGACATGATTCGCGGAAAACATGACATCAAAATCGGTGGCAGCATCCGCGCCAATCAGATGAACGTCAAAACCGAAGGATTCCAGGACGGATTCTGGGAGTTTACCGGCCTTTGGGCCGGCGACCCCGAGGCTGATTTTCTCCTCGGCCTGTCTAGCCTCGCTATTCACGACCAGGCTTTCCAGGGTCCCACTACGGGCCGCCGCTGGAAGGTCTTCCGCCCGTTTGTGCAAGACGATTGGCGCTTGACGAAAGACATAACCATCAATCTGGGTCTGGCCTGGAATCTCACCACTCCCATTTCCGAGGTCGATAATCGCCAGGCGAACTTCAATCCTGCCACCGGCCTGTTCCAAGTGCCCGGTGTTGATGGTGTCGGGAAGTGGGCGGGCATCCAATTTGACAAAACGGCCCTCGATCCGCGTATCGGCGTAGCGTGGAAGCCTCGTGGCAGTGATAAAACCGCGGTTCGCGCGGGTTATGCCATTTTCCACGATTCTTCGTGGAATCAGGGCGCGCAGGGTCTCTGGCAGAATCCGCCTTTTTACGACGAATCGGATGCCTTCGCCTTCGGCGGCGCTTGCACGTTCGCGGCTGCTGCGTGCTTTACTCCTGGCAAGCCCAACGCAACGGCGATTAGTATCTTCCCAACCGCATTTTCCGGTGGCGCCGGAGGATTCCCCATTATTACAGGGCCGCCAACTCAGCCTAATTTCACCGACTTCACCGGCACGATTCAGTCCCAGAACACCAATTTCAAGCTCGGCATGGTCCAGCAGTTCAATGTGGACGTCGAACGCGAGATCCCCGGCCAGATCGTCCTTACGGTGGGTTATGTGGGCTCCCGCGATTCCCACATTCTGGTTGACGGAAACAACATCAATCTCACCTCACCCTCGGCCTGCGGAACCGTCCCAGGCTATACGCTGGGCTGCGGACCGAATGGCGCGGCGTTCGTAAGTCCCTTCTTGACGGCGTTCCCCTTCTCGACCATCTCGGCAACCACCGACGAAGGCAGAGCCCATTACAATGGTCTGCAAGTCAAAGCGGAAACCAAGAGCGCCCGCCACGGCATCTATGCGCTCATCGGCTATACCTATTCCCGCACCTACGACACCGGCTTTGCCGACGGCCTCGGCACAAACTACGGCGCCACCTACTTCCCGCTGCCCAATTCGAAACAGTTGGATTGGGCTCTCTCCGGCATCAATCTCAACAACAACTTCACCGCCAGCGTCATCTACGACTTGCCAGTTGGCAAAGGCAAAAAGTTTGGCAGCGATTGGAGTGGACCGGCCGAAACGCTCTTGGGCAATTGGCAGGTAACCCTCATCGAGAGGATCACCTCCGGTTTCCCGGTGTTCGTCGTCGATAGTAACAACACCAGCGGAGCCGCCTTCTTGAACGGTAATGCGAACAGCCTGATTCGTCCCGACCTCGTAGGCGATCCCAATAAGGGCGGACCCGTCGCCGGCAACCCCACCTGTATCGCTCCGGCTCAAGTGCATACGGTTAACAACTGGTTCAATCCCTGCGCCTTTGCGCTCCCCAAGACTGTAACAATTATGACCGCGACCGGTCCGGTGGTCGTCGGCGAACTTGGTAACGCCTCGCGTGCGCCCGTTACTGGGCCGGACTTCGTCAATACAGATTTTTCCGTCATCAAACAGTTCAAGCTCCCCTGGGAAAACATGGGACTCAATTTCCGGGCCGAGATTTTCAACCTCTTCAATCATGCCCAATTTGCCACCCCCAACAGCACCTCCAGCCTTGCTACTCCGGATATCAACGTTCCACTGTTTGTAACTGACGCCAAGGGTTCCGGTTTCGGCTCCATCGCCGCCACCGTCAACAATCCGCGACTCGTCGAGTTCGGCTTAAAGCTGACATTCTAACTCGCATCTCTTAAGCGCTGCTTCGTGCATCCAACCGGCCCGCGGCATTCACCGCGGGCCGCTCTTTTTCCCTTTCCGATTCGGGCTAACTTGATGCAGAACTCGCCTATGAACTCTTTCGCGGAACTGTCATCACGGACTATGGCTTTGCCGCTCGTGATCGGAGCGTTCCACAGTTCATTCGAATGACATTAACATTGTGATAGACAAATGGTCATTTTCGTGTTAGTATTTCTCGTGATCATCGCCACCCAAGCCCGAGTCATTCCTGTTTCGCGTGTCGCTGGCCCGCCCAGCGTTGCGATTTCTCACTTTCCCGCTCGTAACTCGGGAATAAGACTCCATTTCCGGACACCCAATCGCTTCGTCGCGCCCCCGCGCCACTCAAGTCCTTTGCAATCAATGCTTCTGTGTCGGCCTGCAAGTGTTGATTCTAATGCACTTACGAAAAGGCTAAATCCTTTAGATGCAACACTTACGAGATGCAGGCCTGCAATCCTGTCGAGCAGCACATAACAACCATCCATCTCAACTCTCTTGATTGAGCCCAGCGTTTCCCAGACAATTGAAGGTCACACGTTGCGCATTTTTCCCCGCGTGGCAGCCGTCGCTAGGCCCAGCGGAGAAGCGAGAGAGATGTCCACGCACGCAAATTCGGTTAAACGCTTCGTCGCCTACTTTTCCATGGAGATTGCGCTGGAAAACGCCATGCCCACCTATAGCGGTGGTCTCGGCGTCCTCGCGGGAGACACCATCCGCGCCGCCGCCGACCTTCGCCTCCCCATGGTTGCGGTTTCTCTCCTCTATCGCAGGGGTTACTTTTCTCAGCATCTTTCCGAAGATGGCTCCCAATCTGAAGAGCCGGTGGTCTGGAAAGTCGAGGATTTCCTCAAGGAAGAGGCCGCGCGAATCACCGTTCCTTTGGAGAATCGCCGCGTCGAACTTCGCTGCTGGCGCTATGACGTAAAAGGCGTGCGCGGCTTCGTAGTGCCTGTCTATTTCCTCGACGCCGATCTCCCCTCCAACGCCGAATGGGACCGCGCGCTGACCGGTGGACTCTACGGGGGCGATTCCTACTACCGTCTATGCCAGGAAGTTCTTCTCGGGATCGGCGGCGTACGGATTCTCCGCGAGTTGGGCTATGAGGACCTCACGCGCTATCACATGAACGAAGGCCACGCCGCGCTCCTATCGCTGGAATTGCTCGGCGAGGAAGCCGTGAAAGCCGGCCGAAGCGCGATCAATGGCGAAGACATCGAAAAAGTCCGCGCCAAATGTGTGTTCACCACGCACACGCCCGTTCCCGCCGGCCACGATCGCTTTCCCATCGAATACCTCACGCGCATTTTCCCCCAGCAGAGCAAATTCTTCGATCTCAAAGACGCCGCCGTAGCCGAGCTTGTGAAGCGCTCACTGCAAACCGAGCAAAACTATCCCGATTTGCAGGAAGCCGCAGCCAAAGGCGCGCATCTGAACATGACGTACCTCGCGCTAAGTCTCAGCACCTACGTGAACGGAGTCGCCAAACAGCACGGCGTCACCTCGCGCCAGATGTTTCCCGAAGTTCCGATCGAGGCCATTACTAACGGTGTTCACGCCGGAACGTGGACGTCGCCTCCTTTCCAGCAGCTCTTCGACCGCCAGATCGCGCAGTGGCGCGAAGACAATTACAGTCTCCGCAGCGCGCTCGGACTTCCTCCTGAAGAAGTCTGGTCCGCGCATCTCATCGCCAAGCACGAGCTTCTCGAAGCTGTCCGCGAAAAAACCGGCATGAGTCTTGACGAGGAGGTCTTCACTATCGGTTTTGCCCGCCGCGCGACGGGATATAAACGCGCCGACCTTATCCTTTCCGACTTGGATCGCCTCCGCCAGATCGCCAAAAACGCCGGCCATTTTCAAATCATCTACGCCGGCAAAGCGCATCCCAACGACGGCGGCGGCAAAGACATTATCCGACACATTTTCCACGCAAAAAAAGCGCTACGCAAAGCCGTTCCTGTCGTTTTTCTCGACGAATACAATCTCGACCTCGGTGGCAAGATGACTTCCGGCGTCGATCTCTGGCTCAACACGCCGCAATTTCCGCTCGAAGCTTCCGGCACCAGCGGCATGAAATCCGCGCTCAACGGCGTCCCCAGCCTCAGCATCCTCGACGGCTGGTGGGCCGAAGGCCACATCGAAGGCGTTACGGGCTGGTCGATTGGTGAGCCGCGCCGTTCCATCGATCCGGACGACGGCGTTACGGACAACGCCAAAGAAGCCGAATCGCTTTACTGGAAACTGGAAAACATCATTCTGCCGATGTTCTACAAAGAACCGCGCCTGTACATCCAAATCATGCAGCACGCCATCGCCATCAACGGCTCGTTCTTCAACACCCAGCGCATGGTCCAGCAATACATCACCGACGCGTATTTGAGATAGGCGTGCTCGTGCCGCGAAGTTTCGGCAAACAATCCGGCATGTCTTGATCGTGAAGAGGTTCTAATTAGCCGCGGCAGGCTGCGGAATCCGCTTCTCGCCACGCAGTTCTTTCGCCGTGTCGAGAATGTTGGGCTTGGCGAAGTGACCGAAGAAATTCCAGTCGCCATATTTCTGTTTGATTGCCGGCAACACGGCGTTCACCAGAGCTTCGTCCTTCAATCCGTCTTTCACCGGCTTCGCCAGCGCTTCACGCAAATCCGTGAGGTATCCAGCGAGCGCAATAACGTCGGTCGCAGTTCCCACTTCGCCATGGCCAGGGACGAACGTCGCCTTGGGCCCCTCCGCGGCCATCTTGTTGTCGCTCGCAATCCACTTATCCGTCGATGCATCAATCAGATTCGGCAGCGTTTTGTTCCAGAAAAGATCGCCGCAAAAATAAACGTTCGCATCCGGAATCGACACGACAGAATCGCCGCCGGTGTGCCCCAGGAGGTAGCGCACCAGCACTCGCTTCGACCCCAGGAAGAGTTCGAGCGAAGAGTCGTAGACGAGGCTGGGCGCAACAATCCCCTCAACCCACGCTTTCTGCTCTGGCTTTATCCCCGCACCGAAAAATTTCAGATTCTCCGTGTGAATCCAGCCCGGCACATTTCTATGCGCGATGATAACCGCTCCAGCCTGAGCGAACACGCCGTTCCCGGTGACATGATCGAGATGATAGTGCGTGTTCACAACGAACTTGACGGGCAGCTTGGTGAGCTTCTGAATTTCGGCGAGCAACTGCTTGGCCGCATCAACGTCCTGAAAGGTATCAATCACCGCGACGCCGTCGTCCCCAATAACAAATCCCGCGTTCGAACCAGCCTTGCTGTTAGGCGTGCTAATCGCCGCGAACACATTGTTGCCCAGGGGTTTTATGGTGAAGGCGAGCGAAGCGTCGCCCGTTTGCGCGTAAGTAGCC
>DASXMM010000572.1:0-29372 GCA_036495665.1 Candidatus Acidiferrum sp.
GAGGACGCCTCGGCAACGCCGATGACTCCCGTCCCGCCGCCAAAAGCGCCCAAACCGCCCGAGTTACTCGAGTTAAAACTACTTACCAAGAGGCCTGACGCCCCAATGCTGATCAGTTCTAAATTGGAAGCGGTGCCGAAAGAATTTAGCGGATACGCCGTCAGTGCGCCAAGGTTGGTGTTGGAGCAGCCTCCCGTCACCGTGGTAGCGGCCTGGTGCAGAGGCCCAATCAGGAATGGCTGCGCGCTGAAGGAGACTGCGGAACCTTGCGTGCTGATGTTCACTCCTCCATAGTCTGCGGTGTCGCTGGTAACCTTCGTGTTAGGGACCGTCACGTACAGAAATGCGGGCTGATTTGAGAAACTAGGGCAAACTGTATTCTCCGCCATTGCCGCTGGTGCTGCACGTACAGCAGAGATGCCGTTAACAGGGGGGAGCACGCTAAGCAGGTTGGCCAAAGCTCCAGCGCCAGGGATCTCGACGGCCCAAGCGCCAGCAAGAGGCGGGTTTTGAGGGCTAATAACACCAGAAGTGGTGGTTGCAAAATTTTCGCTGATGCTTAAGAAGCCGGTATCGGCAGTTGCGAACGTACCGTTAATGATTTGAGTCGGCACTGGGGCACCACTCACAGTGTTGATGAAGGCCGACACGCCGATCTGATTCGCCGCGTGGTCGAATGTTGCACTGCTCTTTTGCAACTCGCTTCCGGCTACGTTGAACGGACCGCCGAAATAGGAATCGACCTGACCTGTCGTGGGTGACGTGGTGGGTTTCACAGTTTGGCCACAACCGCTCGAGCCGAGCACCACGAAGCCAAGGCCCAGAAGCATTGTCGAAAGAATTTTTTCACGACGCGAGATCTCCTGGCTTAGTGTATTCACAACCCTCTGACGGAATGCAAAAGTACGCCTTGCAATTACCATGCTTTGCTCCTCACCTCTTTGAAGAAACATTTTGTGCGACTCTCGAAGGCCGCGAGGTTTGCTACTCTTCGAGGCTCTCGGTCCGCTGCGCATCGTGCTAAAAGCTGAATTTCAACCCAAATTGAAGAATTCGCGGATCATGGGCATCTACCGGATGGAGAAATGAATTGCCGGTCAAGCAATCTGTTCCGCCACCCCCTGCAGCCGAATAATTGACGCTGGCGCCGCCATAGCAGCCAATGATGTTGTTACCGGTATTGCCAGGGTGCGACGGATCGTAGATTCGAAATTGCGTGTGGTTGAAGATGTTGAATCCCTCGGCACGGAACTCGAGATCTCTCTCGCCGAAAACTTTGAAGTGCTTCAGCAATGAAACATTGAAGTTTGTGCGGCTGGGATTATTAAGCGAATTGCGTCCGCAGTCTCCGAACGTCAAGCCCCGCGGAGCAACATAAGCTGACGGATTGTATAGCAGAGGCCCGAAAGTTCCGGCGACATTTCCATTGTCCGCAACATGAATAGAGGGACTTCCAACGCAATCGGCGTATGACCCAGTTCCAAAGTAGTTGGCCACGCCGCCATTGTCCGAGACCCCGATTCCTCCGGGACTTCCGCCATTGATCACACTAAAGGGTGTTCCGGTCTGATGGATTATTATTCCGGATAACTGCCAGTCGTCGAGCAGTACTCTGGACGCAGCAGAATCCCAGATCGTGTCGTTGCTTGAGCCCGCTTTATGTGAAGAGAGCTCATTCGTGGGGTCGTCATCGAACAAATGAGAAAAACTGTTCAAGAAACTGCGAATTCGCAGCTCGTAGATAAGGCTAATGGTCAAGTTATGGCGTTGGTCAAAATTAGAACTGGCCTTGTTGCTTGCCAGGTCGTAGGAGTCGACAAAGTCCGCATCCGCGCGGTCCGACGAATCATCAATCGAGTGACTGTAGGTGTAGGAAAGGCCAAAAACCAACGGAGCAATCGTCCGGCGCACGCTGAGTTGGAACGCGTTATAGTTGGAACTCGCGGTATTCGCAACGGATAGGATGCTGCCCAACGTGGGATAGGGCCGAAAAACGCTAGGATTAAATGGTGTTCCAAATCCGGGAACACCATAGCAAGCAACATTCATATTCACCCAAGCTGGTTGGCCATTATTGATGACGGTGCCACCGTTTGGATTTGCGGAACCCACGCCTCCCAGTTCGAAAATTCCTCCCGAGCTGCCTGCACAATCCAGTGTCGAGATGATCGGCCGACCTAGAGGATACGGATTGAAAGCAGGATCAACCGGTCGCACTTGGTTAAGGTCCCGCACGGCTGTAAGATGAGTGCCCTCGCTTCCCACGTAAGCCGCGGTAACGGTAAGCCCCTTACTAATCTCTTGCTCCACGCTCAGGCTCCATTGCTGCACGTACGGATAAACCGCCTTTGTCGGGATCGAAGTGACGTTGATCGGAAAAGCGATGGGGTCTGTGATGACCGGATTTAGAGCATCTTCCGCAAAGTACGAACTGCACGGTGTTCCAAGCCGCCCAAAGCCCCCAACGCATTGGTAACTGGGCGGATTCAGTTCCGTTTGACTGAAGGTCATCGGTGCGCTGCCAATCAGAGAACCGGTGTTGGCTTCGTAGCTGGTGCCGTGTTCGAAAAAGACTCCATAACCGGCGCGGACAGCCGTCTTGCCATTGCCAAAGACGTCCCAAGCGAGCCCGATGCGCGGCATCGGATTAAAAATGTGGCTGCTCATGCAGCTCTTGGGGACACCATTCGTCCCACACTGGACCAAGCCGTTGATGATGGCAGGGTCGGAACTGGTCAAGCTCGACGGTACAGCAACGAGACTGTTCCCTGAATTTGAAGACTCTGGACGCAGGAGAAATCCAAACTTAGGGTCAAGAAAAACGCCAGCGGCAACGGATGGGTTATAAGCGGACGGTTCCCAATTGAATGAAGTACCATACTTGTTACGCCAAGAGCCAAATAATCCTAATCGGATCCCCAAGTTCAAGGTCAGTCGATGGGTGACGCGCCAGTCGTCTTGAAAATAGGGCTCTGACAGGTCGTACCGGTTGTAATATTTGCTTTGAGTGCTGTCCTGTTGGTACGTAGCGATTTGGGCGCCAAGAAAATTGGCAAACGCATTCGAAGTGTCAACGCCGGAGGTACAACTGGGCCCCCCGATACATCCAGAGGCATTCGAGGGGCTTGGGCCCGCACCTTGATCGTTGAATGTCAGAACTCCCTGCACATCCCCGCTATTCAATCCATTTGCCGCACTTAGCTCGTTTTGCTGAGCGTGAATGACTTCAACTCCGAACTGCAGGAGATGCTTCCCAAGCGTTTTGCTGACATCGTCGCGAAACGTGTAGGTAGGCGTCGTGTCCTTCCAAGGAGTGTATCCAGTGTCGATGTTGAAGCCGTGAGATCCGTAAGCGCCGTTTGTACCCTTAAAGAGAAGGGCAGGTATTTTTCCTCCGAAACTAGTGTCGAAGAATGCGCCGATCGGACCGATGGGAGAGGTGGCAGGGGTCGGACCCGAACCTGTAAGCGAGCAATGCAGGTTGCCCGTGCTATCCGTTGGACAAGGCGAATCTAAGATGGCCGGACGTGACAGGTTGACGCCGGGGCCTGCCACCTGGGATAGGCTAATATCGGCAGCCACGTAACCGAAAGAGACTCGATTCGCAAAACCTCTTGGAAGGGCGCTCGCGAGACTGGCTATCATGCTTAGCCCTGGACCGTTGATGTGGTTTTGGACTGTCGGGAAACTGTTCTCAACGAGTCCCCACTGCGGAGTAAGCACGGTTGTGTTCCATGAGTCATGAATAAATCGAAAAGAAAGAATTTCTGTGCTGCTCAGGTTCTGGTCGACGCGAGACAACGATTCGATCCAACTCGTGCTAGGCGAAGCAGAGGCGTCGTAGCAGGCTGGGTTCGACGGCGAAGAAACTGTCGAATTGCATCCGCTCACCGCATTGGCAGCGGGCAGGAAGTTGGTCGCTAGCAGGGCTTGGGATGTCGGATCGACAGGAAGTTGGTCGGTGGCAAGACCGGGAACGGTTCCATTGTATGATGAGCGATTATATTGTCCCGTGCTTGGATTGAAGCCTGCAACGGGACAATCTGGATAAAGGGCCTTATTTTGAGTCGTAATTTGCAGTGTCTTATCCGCGGGACAGACGTCGCTAAAATTTCCAGTTCGCTCTGCGTTTGACGGAACCGCCTGGTTGTAATCCACTGGCGTTTTCTCGTATCGAAACTCCTGCGAAAAGAAGAGAAAAGTCTTCTGCTTATTGGTGTTATACACGTGAGGAATAAAAATCGGTCCGCCCAGTGTGAACCCAAAGTCGTTGCGGCGATAAAGCGGCGCTTTCGTGGTCTGGTCAAAAAAGTTGCGCGCGTTGAATGCTTCGTTGCGGATAAATTCGTAAGCATCGCCGTGGAAATCGGGCGTGCCCGACTTGGTCGTGATCTGGACAATCCCCGAAGCCGTCTTACCATACATCGCCCCATAGTTTGAGGTCAGGACTTTCATTTCCCCGATCGCGTCGACGCTTGGATTGACAACGAACGTGTTTGCGCCGCGCGCGGCATTGATCCCGTTGTTCAATACGTCGGTTCCATCGACTTCGAAGATGTTGTACTCGACGCGGCCACCGTTGACGCTGTACTTGGCGCTACCCGCGACACCTGTTTTGCCCTCATCTTGTCCCGTCTGGTTGCTCACGCCGGGTACGAGGGCAACAAGCTGGAATGCAATGCGGCCGTTGAGTCCGAGGGTCTTCACCTCCGTCTCGCTGATAGTCCCTGAAACTTCTGCGTTCGAAGTCTCTACTTGCCCAGCGCCTCCGCCTTGAACAGTGACGGACGCTTTTTCTTGCGTCACGGTTAGCTTCACGTCGAACGCTAGCGACTGTCCCGGGCCCAGCGTAATGTCCTCGCTTAAAGAGGTTTCGAATCCTTCCGCCTTAACAACCATTTGGTATCGTCCGGCGGGGACGTCGCCGACCACATAGCGCCCGGCTTCGTCTGTCTCAGCCTCTCGCCTCGCGGAGGTATCGTGATTAACGATCTCTACCTTGGCCCTGGTGATGGCTAACCCTTGTGGATCTGTAACTTGGCCGGAAATCTGCCCCTTCTCCGATTGCGAAAAAGCCGGAGCAACACTGAAGAATAAAAATACGACCGCGCTGAGTAATTTGATGAGCGTTCGGGACATGAACGGTTTGCTCCTGGGATTTCGTGCTGCACTTTGGTTGACAAATGCTCACAAATCATGCGCGTCAAGTCGCCAGACAACCGAGCGTTGCATGAGTTCGCGGGAACGTGCGGAAGCGGAGATTGCAAGAACGCTGCCAGGAAAGGAACTCACTTCCGCAGTGGAACCGCGTAGCAACCCCCCAGATTTTCTCGTCATACGAGCAATCATTCGCTTTCCAAAACAACGTTCGCGAGCGCTTATATACAACCTGCCCAGGGTAGAACGTCAAGGCCCGGGAGTTTTCAAGGACAGCTCTAAAATGTTTTGGTTCTCTGAGGATATGAGAAGTATACAAACATTTTGTTGTGGTCGGGTGAAGCCACTGTGACAACCATGTGAACCGTGAGGTAGGTAGTACGAATGTTCAAGTTCTATTCACATTCCGTTTTCAAAACCTCAGGTAGACTCGCGGCTCCTAACGAATTGAACGAGAGTTTTATTTCTCGAAGCTATCAAGCTATACGCGCAGGGCCTCGTGCATCCAGAACGATGCGCACGGCCAGCTGCAGGCGCGCTAGTGTTTAGGCTGACAGGAACGAGAGACCGCTCGGCGAAATAAACTAAGTTCGAGAGGACTCAATGAGAGAGACGGCGACAAAGAGCCTACGCGAGAGGAGTCCGATGAAAAAAGGAATGACACGAATCGCTGGTTGGTTGGGCATGATCCTATTGGTCGCCTGCCCGGCGACGCGTGCTCAGCAAGCGCGAGCTCTGAACGTAAACGGACCTGCGAACGCAGTGGCCGCCACGGATCGCGGCCAAGCGGATCACGTGGTGCCTGCGGAAAGAAATCCACGGTACAAAATCTGTCGCGACGACGTTTTGTTGCTCTCTTTCCCTCTTTCGCCCGAACTAAATCAAAAAGTGATTGTGCAGCCCGACGGATTCATCTCGTTGCAAAGCGCAGGAAACATCCGCGTGGAGGGACTTACTGTGCCCGGGGTCATAGAGGCCGTGAAAAAGGCCTACGCGAGCACCTTACACGATCCGATCGTTGACATAGATCTCGCGGATTTCCAGAAGCCGTTCTTTACAGTGTTAGGCCAGGTGGAGAAGCCCGGCCAATATGATTTGCGCTACGACATCACTGTCACGCAGGCCATTGCGGTTGCAGGCGGTTTCGCGGCGACGGCTAAGACCCAGGTATTTCTGTACCGCGCGGTTTCCTCGAACTGGGCGGAAGTTCGTGAGCTTAAGCTGAAAGACCTTCTAAACGGGAAGAATATCAGCGAGGACCTTCATCTGCGGCCGGGGGACATGATTTTCGTGCCCGAGAAGGCTATTACAAAGTTCAGAAAATATGTTCCGTACAGTATCGCAATTACGCCCCCCTATACTTACTGAACGCAACATCGGACAGTGCTCGAGTCAGAAACACGGCAACTGAGTGGAGACGGTAATGGAGAACATGGGCACGAAGAAGCCGGCTAACTACGATATTCGCCGACTTACGTTGCGCGACATGACGGGCCCGCTGTTTCGGAACTGGCGCGCGGTAGCTGTGACGTTCTGTTCTATCTTTGCCATTTCGATTTTCGTCGCGCGTGGATGGGCGTCCCACTACTACGTTGCAACAATGCAAGTGGTTGTAGCACGAGGGCGCTCAAACCCCACGATTACGGGACAGCAGAATCCCGTGGCGGAAAACAACCCGACGGTCACTGCCGACGACGTGGCTTCCGAGATTGCCCTGCTGCAGGGACGGGACATGCTTCAAGAGGTCGCACAGATCTGCAATCTGACGAAACAAAATCCCTCCGTTTTTGATTCTTGGAAAAAGTCTGATTCCCAGGATCTGGAAGTGAAAAACTCGAAGGCGTTGGAAAGTGCGACGAACGCGATAGCGGGCGGACTCCGTGTGGAAGCGGAAAGGACGTCCCACGTAATTGACGTGAAGTACGGAGACTTTGGTGCGCCGGAGACGCCCGCCTGCGTACTGCAGACACTAGGAAAGCTGTATCTCGCAAAGCATCTTCGGCTCGAACGGCCCGCGGGGGCCTTTAATTTCTTTGCCGAGGAAACGGAAAAGTACCAGAAGGCGCTAATGGATTCGGAGATGCGTCTGGCTGATTTCAGTAAGTCAGAAGGAGTGGCAGCACCGGAGACTTTGCGAACAGACATGGCGCAGCAACTGGTTACTACGCAGGCCAGCCTATCCCAGACACGCCAGATGATTTCCGCGAATCAACAACGTCTTGAAAACCTTAGGAAACAGATGGAGGGGACTCCTCCTCGCTCTTCGACCGCCGAAACGTCAATATCTGCAAACATCTTGCTGGAGCAGTTGCAATCCTCCTTACTGGCTTCTCACCTCAAGAAAACACAATTGCTGATGAAATATGACGCGGCCTACCCGCTGGTCCAAGAAGCGGACGCAGAGATTGCCCAAACGCAAGAGGCCATCGCCAAGGCAGAAGCGGCAAAGTACGTTAACACAACGACTGATCGCGATCCGACATTTGAATATCTTCGGCAGGATCAAGCTAAGACCGAAGCCGACCTCGCTTCGGAACAAGCGACCGCCACGGCGTTGTTGAACACCATCCACGGCGTGCAATCGGAATTGGTGAGTCTGGATATGAAAGCAGTGAGGCAGGGAGCCCTGCTGCGGGAAGCAAAAGCAAATGAAGGAAATTACCTGTTATATCTGACTAAGCGTGAACAGGAACGAACGTCGGATGCTTTGGATGAGAAACGAATTGCGAACGTGGCGATCGCGGTTCCGGCGAACGTACCTGCTTTGCCCGCGCTCAGCTCATTCTCAATTATGCTAAACGGATTTCTCTTGGCGCTAGTGGGAGGAATTGGAGCTGGATACTTGGCGGAAGTCGTGGACCCATCGTTCCGTACGCCTGCCGAAGTCGAGGAACTGCTAAATATCGCAGTGCTTGCGGCAGTGCCGAAGCAGGCCGCTTGACGCAAATGCTACGCGAGCACTACAAACTGGCCTTGCAACCCTTCGGCGTCACGCCGGACTCAAGATTTCTGTACCTGAGCGCGACTCATCGCGAGGCCATGGCATCCCTGCTCTATGGAATCCAGTCCGGAAGGGGATTCACCGCATTGATCGCCGCGCCCGGCACGGGTAAGACGACTCTGCTTTTCAATCTTCTGAAAATCTTGAAGAAGGAAGTAAAAGCCGCATTTCTGTTCCAAACGCTGTGCGGACCGGCAGAATTTCTAAACGCGCTCCTTACCGACTTGGGAATTGAAGACGACGGCAAAAACATCACGCGAATGCAAGCAAAGCTCAACGAATACCTGCTCCGAGAATCACACCAGGGCCGGCAAGTCGTCGTGATCATTGACGAAGCGCAAAATCTGGACGAGCAGGTCCTTGAGGTCGTGAGGATGCTCTCGAACTTCGAAACGGCAAATAAGAAGCTCTTGCACATGGTTCTAGCGGGTCAACCGCACCTTGCGGAGAAGCTGAGTTCGGGACGTCTCACCCAATTAAGGCAACGAATCTCGATCGTGGCGCGTTTGGCTCCGTTCAACCCTCACGAGACGCGCGAATATATTGAACATCGCCTCAAGTTAGCCGGACTTGCTTCTGGCAAGCCACTCTTCACGAACCAAGCCTACGCAATGATAGCGGAACAGTCGCTCGGCATTCCGCGAAATATCAATAACTTGTGTTTCAATGCGATGTCCTTGGGCTGCGCCTTGAAGCGCTCGACCGTGGATGGGTTGATGGTTCAAGAAATTATTAGTGATCTCGACCTGCGAACCATCGTTGCCCCCCTTAAGAAGAGCGACGAACTGGCCAGTCAGCCTTCACACTTCGGCGGAGCGGTTTCTTCGGCCACGTGGCGACGGGAATTAATCCCTGCGATCGCGGTACTGGCTTCGCTGGTATGGCTAAATTCTCAAGTTGGCGTATCTGCGAGAGAGCAGCTCTTGCCAGAGCACTCGGCGAAAGCCTCACAACCTGAAACGAAGTACATTCTTGAACCTAATCCGTCACTAAAAGACATGGAATACCGGTGGCAGAAGCGGATTACAGGAATATATCTACGCCTACGAGCTCCCCGGGAAATTCAAACTGCGCCCGAACAAAACGCCACCCCTATTGAACTCGCCGCGCAATGGGTGACACCATGAGCAAGAATTTTGAACTGCTCCAGCAGGCAGGGCTCTACCTGAACGGTACGCCAACGCTTAGCGCCGAGGAAATTGCGGCTGATGCGAAAAACCAAGCGCTGACAACCGCCGAAGTGTCGACCGCAACGGAGCCGGGCGTCCGCGAAGAATCACTGAAGCTCGTGCAAAGGTTATTTCTGACCCCCGGTCAGGCTGCGCCGAAAGTCGTGATGTTTGCGGCTGTTGACTCGAAGAATGGGTGCAGTTGGCTCTGCTCGGTTATCGCTAAGCTGCTGGCGGAGAGTGTTTCCGGATCCGTTTGTCTGGTGGAAGGCAATTTTCGTGCCCCGTCTCTGCCCAAGCTGTTGGGCGTGGACAACCATCACGGTCTGTTGGATGCGCTAAGACAAGAAGGCGCGATAAGAAACTTTGCGAAACAAATAGGACCGAACAATTTTTGGATGCTCTCGGCTGGCTCACTTGGGCAGGATTCCTGGAATCTCCTCAACTGTGATCGTATAAAAGAGAGAGTCAGCGAACTGCGCAAAGAATTTGACTACCTATTAATTGATGCACCGCCACTGAGCGCTTATGCAGAGGGAATGGTATTGGGTCGGCTGGCGGATGGCGTGGTGCTCGTTTTGGAGGCAAATGCGACTCGTCGAGAGGCAGCTCTGCGAGTCACTGAAGGCCTGCGGACAACCAAAATTCCGGTTTTGGGAGCGATCCTGAACAATCGAACGTTCCCGATTCCTGCCGCGCTGTACAAGCGACTTTAGGGTTTCTCCGAAGCTTTTTTGGCGTTGCCCTACAACTTTTACCCGGCCCTGTGACTCAGAACGGCGGAGCTTTGTCCTTAGCAATCGTGACCACTCCTTCTCACCAACAACTATTGAATGGTGGCGGTGTCCGGGCTGAAGACTCGTTTTGGTTTGCTGTGCAGACGAAGCCGCGCCACGAAAAGAAAGTGAATGTCGAGCTTCGGGAAAAAGGCATTCACAGTTTCCTTCCCCTTCACCGGGAAAAGAGGCAATGGAGCGACCGGCAGCAATGGATTGAGTCGCCCTTGTTCTCGCAGTATGTGTTCGTTCGCGTACCGACCACAATCGAATCGCGAACCCGGGTTCTGCAGACAAGAGGTATCGTGCAGTTCGTCGGCGCGCCGGGCCGCGGAACGCCTATCCCGGACGAGCAGATTAAGAGTGTTCAAGCAATTACTGAACACCGAATACCCATGACGCCGCATGAGTTCCTTCGTGTCGGCACGCGCGTCCGGATTCGCGGTGGCGTTTTGAACGGGATTGAAGGGGTTCTAGCAGCCATCAAGAACGACAGAAGTCTTGTGGTTTCCGTAGATCTTATCCAGAAATCAGTCGCGATACGAATCGACGGATTTGCAGTGGAGCCAGCTTAATCGGTTTTTTTGACTCCCGCCTTCCGACCCTGGGTTCAATCAAAATGGGCTCAAAAATACAGGAAATCGTGCGCGGAATTGGTTTTCGCGCGCTCATGATAGTTGATATCGGGCTAATCATGGTTTCGTTCGGACTGGCAGCCCTCTCGGGCGCTAACTCGTGGAACTGGACGACGATCACGCACTTTTTGACGAGCAAGGTCAGCCTTGCGAGTTGCGTTTTGTTTGCGGTCGCCATCCTGCTTTGCCATGGCGTCTTTTCCCTGTGCAATTTGTATGAATCGAAGCGATTATCGACAAGGGCCGCGGAGGCCGCCGACGTGCTGCGCGCCGTGACCCTTTCAACAGCGTGTCTCTGGTGCGAAGCTAGGTTGTTTTCCGTTTTGGGCTCGAGGCCTTACTTCCTTCTGACCTTCTGGCCCATCGCGACTGTCTCGGTCATCGTGACTCGGATGCTGCTTAGATATGTTCTTGCTGGGATTCGCAAGCGAGGCCGAAATTTACACTACATTCTGGTCTTGGGTTCGAACGCGCGGGCTGTCGAGTTCGGCCGGAGGATCGAAGCAATGCCGGAGCGTGGTTATCGCCTTTTAGGATTCGTCGATGACGATTGGCCAGGTATCGAAGAATTCAAAGGCGCTGGTTTGCGGCTCACTTGCAGTAACGAAGGGTTGGCAGAATTTCTCAGGAAAAACGTCGTGGATGAAATAGCGATCTTTCTTCCATTACGGTCCTTCTACGAACGCGCCGCTGAAATGGCCAAGCTCGCCAAGCAACACGGCATCCTCGTACGTTTAGACACGGATGTCTTCGATCTTAAATTCGCTCACGCGCGCACCGATGCCGCGGATGGAGCTTCCCAGATTGTAGCGAGCAGCGCTGGTATTGACGGTTGGCAGCTGTTGTTCAAGCGCGGGCTTGATGTCGCTGGCTCGTTGGTTCTGCTTATCATTCTTTCCCCATTGTTCCTGATCGTGGCCGCCTTGATCAAACTGACTTCTCCCGGAAAGGTGTTCTTTGCGCAAAAAAGGGTCGGTCTGAACAAGCGGCACTTCACGATGTTTAAATTCCGGACCATGGTTCCAGCAGCGGAGAGCATTCAGGAAAAGCTCGTGCACTTGAATGAAATGACCGGCCCCGTATTCAAGATAAAGAATGATCCGCGGATAACTCCCATTGGACAAGTTCTTCGCAAGACCAGCATCGACGAACTGCCCCAACTCTTCAACGTGCTCAAGGGAGACATGAGCCTTGTCGGCCCGAGGGCAATGTCTGTGCGTGACTATCAGTTCTTTAGCGAGGACTGGCAAAGAAGACGCTTCAGTGTGCCTCCGGGAATCACTTGTCTGTGGCAGATTCACGGGCGCAATACCATCCCCTTTGAACAGTGGATGATTTTGGACATGCAGTATATCGATGGGTGGTCGCTGTGGCTGGACATAAAAATTCTAGCGCTGACCATTCCCGCTGTTTTAAGGGGTTTGGGTGCAGGTTAAGGATCGACCTAAGAAAAAGGCGGTTGGCAGTGGCATCGCCAATCAACGGAGAGATCCAGTGACAGCCCGCGAAAATAGCAGTAGCGAAGGAATGCCGTGCGATGCCGAGAGCCGGACGCAACTTCCTAGTTTTCGGGTTCTTGGAGTTAGGATACACGCGGTTCAAATGTCCGAGGTGGTGCAGCGCTTGCGTTCATGGACTGATGACCCTCAAAGTATCTCGCGTTATGTGGCGGTGGCGGCAATGCACACCGTTGCTGAATCCCGGCACAACGACTACTTTCGTCTAGTTCTAAACACGGCCGACTTGGCTGTACCCGATGGCATGCCCTTGGTTTGGCTCGGCCGTCTCCAAGGCTTTCCCCTGCGACACCGAGTCTGCGGTTCCGAATTGATGGATAGCTTTTGTCGCGTAAGTGGATCTTCATATCGACACTTCTTTTTTGGGGGAACGCCAGGTATAGCTGAAAAACTTGCTCAGGCGCTCCACGAAAAACACGGAATTGTAGTTGCGGGTACATACACTCCTCCCTTTCGTGCGCTCACAGAGGCCGAGGAAGAAGAGGTTGCCTTGCTCGTAGATAAGGCATCATCCGATGTGCTCTGGGTTGGGCTCAGCTCGCCGAAACAAGAGAAGTGGATGTACGAACACCGCCACAAGTTAAGCGTGCCAGTGATGCTGGGAGTAGGAGCCGCTTTTGACATGAACTCCGGTACCTTGCGACGTGCGCCGCAGTGGATGCGTGACAACGGCCTCGAATGGCTTTTTCGACTTGTCTCCGAGCCGCGTCGTCTCTGGAGACGGTATTTGATCACAATCCCCACGGCCGTCTGGTTTGTCTGCATGGAACTTCTTCAATTTCCGAATTTGCGGTCCGCGCCTCGTCGAAGCGAGGCAAGCCCTGCGGAGAAACCTACAGGAGATTTCTCGAGACCGTGAAAAGTCACGAACGGATCCAAAGGTTACCTGCAAGTGGATGGGGACGGAATTGAAAAACATGGACCGCCTGCAACTTTCCGATATGAGCCAATTAAAGTGCTCTCCAAACTAAAGCGGGTTCAGCTCTCCCTCAAAAGCGCGTTGGCCCGCAACACGGGTTGGATGTTGCTTGGGCAGGGGCTCAAACTCGTCATTCAGGCGTTCTACTTCACAGTGATTGCTCGTTCCCTCGGGGCGTCGAAATACGGCGCCTTTGTCGGCGTAGTCGGGCTTGTCGGCATTCTTTCCCCGTTCGCAACCCTGGGAAGCGGCTATCTGTTAATCAAGAACGTCGCACGCGACCAACAGCAGTTCAGTGAGAATTGGGGCACGGCGCTGTCGACGACATGTGTATCAAGTTCGATCTTGTTTGGAGTGGTCGTCCTGCTTTCCTATTTTTTGCTGCCAGGCACAATTCCCATCGGGCTCGTGATGTTCGTCGCCGCTTCGGATCTCTTTGGAATGAGCATCACAGGAATATGTGGTCAAGCATTCCTAGCGTTCGACCGGTTGAAATGGACGGCCTTTATTAATGTGCTGCTGAGTACATGCCGGCTCGCGGCGGCGGTCGTTTTAGCCGCGCCGCGGCACAGTCCCTCAGCGTTGCAATGGGGGGAATTTTATTTTGGCAGCACCAGCATCGTGGCGCTGGCGGCATTGGTACTGGTTCTGGTAAAGCTTGGCGCTCCCACATTCAGCTTTTCGCGAACCTCCGCCGAGGCTAGGGAGGGTCTCTATTTCTCTGTCAGCCTAAGTGCCCAAACTATTTACAACGATATAGACAAGACCATGCTCGCCCGTCTGGGAACCCTTGAGGCGACTGGAGTTTACGGCGCGGCGTATCGCCTGATTGATGTCAGCTTTGCGCCTGTGTCGTCATTGTTGGCGGCGGCATATCCGAGTTTTTTTCGCGTCGGTATGGGAGGGATTTCCGCCACGCTGCAGTATGCTAAACCACTGATCTTGCGTGCCCTTGGCTATGCCAGTTTCGTCGGTATTGCGCTGCTGGCCGGCGCGGGAATCGTGCCTTATATTTTGGGCGGCGAGTACCGGTTAACCGTGGAAGCGCTACGCTGGCTGGCGATTTTACCGATGTTCAAAGTCGTTCACTTCTTCCTTTCTGACGCGTTGGCAGGTGCAGGCTATCAGGGGCTACGAACCTGCATCCATGTAGGCGTGGCTGTGTTCAATGTCCTCATCAATTTGTGGATCATTCCGGCCTTTTCGTGGCGCGGAGCGGCCTGGTCGAGTATTGCTTCTGATGCACTTCTGGCATGCGCGATCGGCACGGCCGTGCTGGCCCTGTCTCGCCGTTCACACAGTCGGACGATGGAAACAAAGGTGTTTCAAGCGAGAGCAGAAGCATGACCGGTAGAAGATTTCTCGAGTTGCTCGTCTGGGGCGGCTGCGCATTCATTCTGTCGAAAGCAGTATTGTCCTTAGTCTTACTACCAGGGGACAATCCAGCGGATGGGAATGCAGTCTGGAAGCTGATTCTAACGCTTAGTTATTTGAGCGTCGCAATGACTCTGGTTCCGTACCATCGGGAAACGCTGTTCGTCCTTCGCCGTAGCTGGTTTCTGGTGGCTCTAGTGTTATTGGCGCTGGTCTCTTGCCTCTGGGCGGAGACGCCGGCCCTCGTGTTGCAGCGCAGTATTGCGGTCTTCGGGACGACTCTCCTCGGCATCGCGCTTGCTGTCCGGCTTTCCCTGGAAGATCAACTTCGATTGATGAGCTGGATATTTCGGATCATCGCAGTCCTGAGTCTGGCCTGCATCATTTTGTTGCCCAGCTACGGAATTTCCGACTCGGTCGATAACCATGGCGAGTGGCGAGGAATCTTCTCCTACAAGAATCTTCTTGGATCTGCTATGGCGTTGTCCTTCTTAGTGGAATGGCATCTTCCTGTCCATAGCCGCTTCTCTAAAGTCGTCAAGCGGTGTGCTCTGCTCCTATCTGCTGTCTTGCTTGTGTCCGCAAGTTCGATAACTCCGATGGTCGCCCTCGTCGGGTCCTTGCTGTTTGTCGAAATCTACAAATTCGCAACGCAACGGCTCCGAATTCCTTTGTATGCAATTGTTTTGGCAGCTCTGCTGATGATCGCCTCTGGCGTGACGGTGCTTGTTGTGGATAGTGAAAGAGTGACAAACGCTCTGGGGCGGTCATCTGATTTGACTGGCAGGACCGAGATTTGGAGCCGAGTCATCTCCTACATTCCAGAGCGGCCCGTTTTGGGTTATGGCTATTCGGGATTTTGGAATGGTGCCTCTTCAGAATCAATCTCGGTTGATCGGGCCATGGGCACCATGATCATGTATTCCCACAATGGATACCTTGAAATCCTCCTGAACTTGGGTGCTGTCGGTTTCCTTTTCACACTTATCTTTCTCGGGACAGGAATAAAGCGCGCTTATTACTGCTCGGAACGCAACCGCTCCAGAGTGTATCTTTGGCCTCTCGCCTTCCTTTTCTTCTTCATGTTACACAACGTCGGCGAATGCACCATTCTGTTCCAAGATTTGGAATGGGCTATATGCGTAGCGGTCGTCGTCAGCACCGACCCAGCCCTGTTTGCAGCCGAGGTGGAGCAAGAAGAGGAATTGCTTTTCGCACCAACCGAAGAATTTACATGACCTTTCTTGCAAAACCGAAGGTTATTATTTTCTGTGATCACTTGCTCTATCCCTCGGAAACATTCATCCATGCGCAGGCAAATGCGTTGTCCGAATTCGAACCCATGTACGCGGGGTCCCGCAGGGTTGCGGGCTTGGATTTGCGGGAGGAGCACATCCACCTCATCAATCAGGGGAACATGTGGGGGAAATGTTGCGAACTTTGCTTTAAACTTACTGGATTTGCACCGGACTTTGTGAAGCGACTCGGCGCTTTGAATCCGGTCCTGCTTCATGCGCATTATGGCCCGAACGGACTACGGGCGCTTCCCATCGCTAGTAATCTGAAAATCCCATTAATCGTGACATTTCACGGATTCGACGTGACCGCCACGGATTTGCGTGGGGAAAAAAGCTATATGGGCTTCCGACACTACCTGGCGAACAAGTGGAGATTAAAGAGAAGCAGAGCCTTGTTTCTGGCTGTTTCCAAGTTCATTCGCCGGAAGCTCTTGGAGCAGAATTTCCCTGAAGAAAGGGTCTTAGTTCATTACACCGGCGTGGACACGAAAAAGTTTCAGCCGGCAAATACCGAAGAGAGCCCCCTCATTCTGTTTGTCGGACGCCTGGAGTTGACTAAAGGCCCAGAATTCGTTATCAGAGCCGCCGCCGAGGTACAAAGGCAGTTGCCCACCGTGGAATTAGTGCTGATTGGTGAGGGGTCGTTGCGTGCGGACCTGGAAAAGCTCGCAAAGCAATCACTTCGCCGCTACAGGTTCTTGGGTGTTCGGACATCAGACGAGGTTCGCGAATGGATGAATCGCGCGTCGGTCGTTTGTGTGCCCTCTATAACAAGGCGCTCTGGAGAGGAAGAAGGATTCGGCATGGTTTCCGCGGAGGCTCAATCCGTAGCCAAGCCTGTAGTTGCGTTCGATTCGGGAGCAATCTCGGAGGTCGTATCCCACGGGAGCACTGGGTTTCTGGCCCCGGAACGCGATTGGAAAACGTTGGCGGGATACCTTATCGCGCTCCTGCAAAGCGCGGAATTGAGGAAGCAATTTGGATTAGCGGGTCGCGAATGCGTAGTTCGCGAATTTGATTTGGAACAGCGCACGAGAGTCTTGGAAGGGATTTACGCAGGGGAATTAGGTGGCTGCATCGTGCCGAAGGAGGATGAACTATGGCCCGATTCCGCCATCAACTCTTATTCGTAGCTCTCTTTCCAGCCCTCCTGCCGTTCGCTTCCGTTTTTCCTGTCAACCTGCATGTGCCAATTTCAACCATTCCGGCCAGCTATTTCGGCTCGCAAATTCGCTGTTCCCGTAGCGGGACGCCCTGGTCGAACACGATGGCGCCGGAATGGCGACACCTGGTCCGATCTCGAGCTGCACAAGAATGATGAGTTCCAAAGTGTGGACTAACCTTCAATTCAACACTCTCGTCTTTCTAACGAATCGGCCAAGCGTGAACACGCGCCGTACCGGAGCAGCGTTGCAGCAGAGTTATGTCCGCCAAGCCCTCGCGTTGGCACGATCGCTTGACAGCCTTGGTAAGACGCTCCGGGTGTTTACGAATGACCGCACATCGTTTCTCGATATAGCATCGTCCGAGAGTCAGTCCGAGCCCCTGTATACAGTTCAAGAGGTATGTTTCCCTTCGGATATCCCGGCTACGATTCGGTTCTTTGCCGCTCACCACAAATTGTTCCTGTTTTCCGTCTTTGCTCGCGAGGCCCGCTACAACTGTCTGCTGGATACCGATGTCGTCGCGAACCACGCGAAACGCTCCCTAATCAAACTGCTGGAGGAAAACGTACGAGTTGACGGCTGGGTGTACGACATCTCCGATCAGGTTTTCCCAGCCCTCGGCACGACCACGGTCCAGGACGATCTTCGCGAGCTGGGAGTGCAACATCCCTTCCCGCGCTGGTATGGAGGAGAATTCATCATCGGGAACGCCCGGCTGTTCAGCTATCTCCACGCGGAGTGCCTGCGACAGCTTGAGAAGTATATTGAAGCTTCGGCCCGGCTCCACCAAGTCAGCGATGAGAGCCTCGTTTCCGCTGCTCTCAACAATAACTACCAAAACCTCACCTTGGCGGACGCTGGAGCGAGTGGACTTGTGGTCAGGCACTGGGCGTGCAAGACGCGACATGTAAAGAGGCCGCCCAGCGTATTGCACGAGTCCCTCTTCTGGCATCTTCCGAATTCTAAAGATGCATTGGCGCTGTATCGTAAGCATGGAAGCCTTCGCATACTCTACCGTCATATTCAGGGGCTCACCGTTGCGATGAATGCCGTTGGCCGCGTTCGAGAAGCCCTACGACGGTAGTCGCAGTGTGAAACACCAGCGAATCTTGATTTTGCACTGATGGTCCTTTTAGTTCCGAGGACGGAGCGAGAATATGCCCCCAAGCCGAAGCCGTCTACAGGTCCTGGTGCTCTTTGTGGCCCTGCTTTTCAATCCTGCTTTTGCTCCGGACTTACAGACGCCAACTGCGACCGTTCCGGCCAGCTATTTTGGATTGCACATACACCACTTAGATAATCCGATCCCGACCCCGTGGCCGAGCATGCCAGTGCCGGCGTGGCGGCTATGGGACGCGGGTGTCAACTGGCCTGATCTCGAGCCGAATCAGGGGCAATGGCAATTTGAAAGGCTCGACCGGTATGTTTCACTGGCCCAACAGCACGGCACCAGCATCCTGCTCCCGTTGGGCGGCTCTCCGACATGGGCCTCCGCACGGCCGCGACTCCCTTCCAACTATCAGCCTGGATTTACCGCGGAACCAGCAAACCTGGATGACTGGCGCCGTTTCGTGAAGACGGTGGTCTCCCGCTACGAAGCCCGCATTCAGGCTTACGAAATTTGGAACGAGCCAAACTTGACGGACTTTTGGAGCGGCACCACAGATCAGATGCTGGCGCTCACAAAGGAAGCGTCACAGATTATTCATACCGTGGATCCGCATGCCATCGTCGTCTCGCCATCGGCGACCGCGGCCTACGGAATCCCTTGGCTCGCGGAGTTTCTAAAAAAGGGTGGTGGTCAGTTCGTCGATGTCATTGGCTATCACCTATATGTCGACCCACATACACTCTCGCCCGAAGACATGCTGCCGTTGATACAAAAAGTCCAGCGGACCATGTCGGAAAATAATTTGGGGAATACACCTCTATGGAACACCGAGTCGGGCTGGCTTACTCCTAAAAGGTTCGATTCTGAAGAGGTTGCCGCCGGGTTTTTGGCTAGGGCCTACATCCTCGCCTGGGCAGCGGGTGTCCAGAGATTTTACTGGTACGCCTGGGATAACCGGTCCCTGGCTATCGTCACCTACAAAGAGGACGCCCATACCATAACTCCAGCGGGTTACGCGTACAAGGTCATGGAGCAGTGGCTCGTTGGTGCACGAATGGATGGTTGCACGGAAAGTGCGGACCACACTTGGACATGCCAGTTAAACCGCTCCGGGAAAAAGGAATGGATTGTCTGGAATCCGCAGGCGAACCACAAATTCGACGTGCCTGGAGCCTGGCATGTAACGAACGTTACGCCGCTTCTTCACGACCGGCACTCATTGAACGAGTCAAGCATCGACATCGGTCCCGCCCCGATGCTGCTAACAGGGCGTTCGTGACTCCACGTTAGCGTCTAAACACCAAAAAAGGATCCTACAGAAACGCTCTCATGAGCCAAGCAAATAGGAAGTTGAAACTCGCCCTGTTGACGAACATGATCCCGCCTTATCGGCTTCCCCTCTATTCCGTTTTGGCGGATGCGTTCGATCTCCTGCTCTTGCATGGAGGAAAGGAAGCGAATCGTGACTCGTGGGGCGGCCTCGAGGGGGCATTGCCAAACGCGAAGGTCGTACGCGCGTGGGGCTGGCAGATTCGGCATACCAAGAAGGTCAACGGAAAAGTCTTCGACGAAAAATTCATTCACGTCACGCCAGGCTTTCTCCTTCATCTCTTGCGTTTCCGGCCTGATGCCATTATCACCAATGAAATGGGTTTTCGTTCCATGATCGCCCTTGCTTATGGAACTGCCTTCCGCAAGCCCGTCTGGATTTGGTGGGGAGGGACACTTCACAGCGAGCGTAACGTCAGCCCTTTGCGGAGGGTGCTTCGAAAAGGCTTTGCTCTGTGGGCGGATCGCTGGATTACCTACGGCCAGACCTCGACAGAATACTTGCTTCGTTTGGGCGTGAAGCGTGACCGCATTCTGCAATCGCAAAATGCAATTGACGAAGAGCGATTCAAAGCTAGTGTCGAACCTGCCTGGGAGATTCTGCCACGGCCGGTCGTGCTCCACGTTGGCCAGTTTATCGAACGGAAGGGCATCGGCGCACTTCTAGATGTGGCCGCGACCCTGCAGCAACAAGACCGTGAGTTTTCTCTCCTGCTTGTGGGCAACGGTCGTGACAAAGAAGCCCTCGAACGCCGCGCGCAAGCCCTCGGTTTGAAAAACGTGCACTTTCGCCCGGCGCAGTCCCCCGACAAACTGCCTTCCGTGTATCGCAGCGCCGATGTCTTGGTTTTCCCCACGCTTGAAGACGTTTGGGGTCTCGTCGCCAACGAAGGTATCCTCTCCGGGCTTCCAGTACTTTGTTCGAAATATGCTGGATGCGCTCCTGAGCTGTTCGTCGCGGGAAATATTTTTTCCCCTGAAGATGTGAACGAATTTACTCAGAAACTCGACGAGGCCATCTCTGGTCGGCTGTCAAAAACAGATCGCGGCCGCCTCAGGACAACAAAGCAACTGGGTTGCGAACTAGTCCAGGAATTGAACAGATTCATACCCGGCGTATTGCCGCATGACAAAAACGCGTCGGAGCCAGTGAGTCGGTGACGGTGCAGCCAGCCACGCCGAGCCGCCAGATTCAGATTGTTGGCAAGCAGCAACTTCGCACTGCGGAGTTCTTTGATTTCAAATAAACAATCCTCGCATTCCAGTGCGACGCTTTTAGCAGCCGGCGGAATACCCTAATGAAAATTGCAATGGTTCACAACACGTATCGGGAGGCAGGCGGCGAAGACGTCGTCTTTGAAAGCGAAAAGCGTTTGCTTGAACGGACCGGCCATACAGTAATTCCCTACGTGCGCAGCAACGTGGAACTACACGATGCTTCGTTTCTGGACCGCATCGGGATTGCTCCTCGAATGGTTTGGTCGTCGAAAACGCGGCGCGAATTCGCATCTCTTCTAGAGGCGGAGCGCCCTGATATTGTTCATGTCCATAACACATTTATGGTCATATCACCGTCGATTTATTCGGCTTGTTCGGAACGAGCTATTCCCGTTGTCCAGACCCTCCACAATTTTCGGCTGCTCTGCCCGGGCGCGAACTTTTTTCGGGACGGCAGCATCTGCGAAGAATGCGTGGACCAGAGCTTGCTGCAGAGCGTTCGCCATGGTTGCTACCGGAATTCCCGAGGAGCAACGGCGGGCGTCGCGCTTATGTTGGCCTTCCACCGCGCTTTGGATACTTGGCCGTCATCGGTTACTCGCTTCATTGCCTTGACGGAGTTTGCGAAAGAAAGATTTGTTGCCGCTGGGTTTCCATCCGAAAAATGTGTGGTGAAGCCTAACTTTGCGGATCCCGACCCATGTGAACGGGTCGGTGCTGGTGATTACGCTGTATTCATCGGACGTCTCGTCGAAAATAAAGGCTTGTGGGTCCTGTTGAATGCATGGAAAAAAGTCCCCGCGCAGTATCCGCTGCATATCGTGGGAGAGGGGCCCGAGCGCGCCGCGCTGGAAGCTCAAGCTCGCGAATTGCGGCTCTCTGGAATCAATTTTCGGGGACGGTTATCGCATACCGAGGTGATCGAAACAGTCAAGGACGCGCGGTTCATCATTGTTCCCAGCACACTGTATGAAGGTTTTCCGATGTGTATTGTCGAATCGTTTGCCTGCGGAACTCCAGTTCTGTGCTCTAGACTGGGCGGGCTCACCGAAATCGTCGAGGACCACTTCACGGGCCTGCACTTCAATCCCGGTGAGGCGGAAGACCTGGCTAGTAAAGTAGAGTGGGCTTGGAACCATCCCTTGGAACTCGCCAGGATGGGCCGCGCGGCCCGTGGCAAGTATGAAACAGATTACACTGCGGATAAAAACTACTCTCTCCTTATGGGAATCTACGAACAAGCGTTGGCTACAGGTGCCTCGCGACGTCACTTGTCCTGGCTAAGCCGCCGTGCGATGTCCAACTAGACTCGAAATAGCAATTTCAAACTGAGGAACGAAACCACCTGTCACGATCCGCTCCTTTCACCAGGCGTGGCCCAGGCTGAAGTCCAGGAGAGAAGCTCATGTGTGGAATTTGCGGCAAACTCGAATTTGACCCACAGGCGAAGGTCGCGCCGAATCTACTGAAGAAAATGGCGGACGCCATCGTTCACCGGGGCCCCGACGACGAAGGCTATTACGCAAAAGGCCAAGTTGGGCTGGGTTTCAGACGCCTTTCGATCATCGACCTGAGTGGCGGACATCAGCCGCTTTCCAACGAAAACGATTCGATCTGGATCATTTTTAATGGCGAAATCTATAACTACCAGAAACTCCGCGCGGAGCTTGTCTCCAAGGGCCACAGCTTCAGAACCAAGTCAGATACCGAGGTTATCGTTCACCTGTATGAAGAATACGGCCGCGACTGCGTTCAGAAGCTACGCGGCATGTTCGCTTTCGCCATCTGGGATTCCGTCCAAAAGTGTCTGTTCTTGGCGAGGGATAGAGTCGGGATTAAACCGCTTTATTATTATCTCGACCAGAACTTCCTCTCCTTTGCTTCCGAGATGAAGGCGATATTAGTCGATCCTGCGGTGCGCCGCGAAATTGACCCGGCTATGATTGATCGCTTTCTGACCTATTATTATGTGCCGGGCTCTCCGACTCTTCTTCGCAATTTCTTCAAACTTGATCCAGGGCATTGGCTCGCGGCTCAGGACGGAAACATTCAGATCAAAAGCTATTGGGATATCGATTTCCAGCGAGTCGAACATCAACAATCCCCGGAGGCCCTCGAGCAACAAGTCGTGAACTTATTGGACGATTCAGTCCAGCTCCACATGATCAGCGACGTTCCCGTTGGATTCCTCTTGAGCGGCGGTGTGGACTCTACTGCGATGTTGAGCCTTGTTTCTCAAAAGGCGCACAACCCCCTCAGCTCCTATACGATCGGATTCTCGTACCCGGGTGTTGTGGATGAGCGCCCGTTTGCGCGACTGGCGGCTGAAAGATTCGGCTCCAAACATTATGAAATCTCCATTACCGCAAGGGAATTCGCATCTTTCCTCCCTGAATATGTACGATACATGGAGGAACCCGTCTGTGAACCAGCCAGTGTTGCGCTCTACTATGTATCGAAGCTAGCCAGCCAATATGTGAAGGTTCTCATTTCTGGTGAAGGCGGCGATGAAGCGTTCGGAGGTTACGACAATTATCGCAATATGTTTTGGCTCGAAACCATGAAGAAGGCTTTAGGGCCACTTCGAAGCACCGTCGGGCAAGCCATGGCGCTCCTCGGTCGTATGGCGGATTCGAGGGTGCTCACAAAATATGCGCCGTTGATGAATGCGACTCTCGACGAGCACTACCTCAGCCGAACATCTTCGCCTTATCAGTACTTCAATAGAACTCCCTCCGCAATTTACTCCGCGGAAATAGCGCAGCGTGTTGACAAGCTTCGATCAGCCGACGTTACGCGCAGTCTTCTCTCCGGAATGTCGCATTACGGCCCTCTTGAAAAAATGCTCTACGTAGATACCAAGACTTGGCTGCCAGATGATTTGCTGGTTAAGGCAGACAGGATGACCATGGCCAATTCCATCGAGCTGCGAGTGCCCTTCCTCGACCATAAGGTCTTGGAATTTGCCGCTCGGTTGCCCAGAAATCAAAAGGTGCGCGGCTGGAAAATGAAATATCTGTTGAAGAAGGCGTTGGCGAACCATGTCCCGCGGCAGATTCTGGACCGGCGAAAAGTAGGGTTCCCCAATCCGTCCGCAAGTTGGCTGCGGCATGATCTTAAGGATGTGGTTACCGATATTTTGCTGGATTCAAAGTCAATTTCTCGTGGCTATTTTCGAAGGGAAGCGGTCGAGAGGCTTATTGAGCGGGACTCCCGGTCGAGACGCTACACAGCCGAAATATTTTCGCTTGTAGTTCTTGAGCTTTGGCATCGCGTTTTTATCGATCAGCAGGAAGCTCCGCTGAGGGCAACACATGTCGCCAATCTTAGCTCGGTAGCAGTGGTGAGCTGATTGGAAATCTGGGAATGAATTTGTAGAACGCCCTGCCGTTCGAAAGGACTCTGACAGAATTGCATCGAGAAAACCATAATCCTTCGTCCATCATTTTTCAGCGCTTACAAGCCGAGGAAGCCTTGAAAGAGTTGGCGCGCAAGAACGTTCGCATTCACATCGCCAGCACAGTGCGAACCGTCTGGCGCGAACGAGCCTTTCTGGTTCGTCTTTCCGTGTTGGGATTCGTCCTCGGCGTTTTGATCGCCTTTCTCGTTCCCGCTCGCTACACCTCCACCGCTCGTCTTATGCCTCCGGATAATCAGTCCGGCTCCTCGCTGGCCGTAGCAGCTTCCATGGCTGCATCCCGCGAATCTGGCGGTTTCGGCGAACTTGCTGCCAACTTGCTTGGTGGAAAGAGCACCAGCGACGTTTTTGTTGGGATTTTCGAGAGTCGAACCGTGCAAAACCAGATTGTTGAGCAATTCGACTTGAAGCGTGTCTACGGCCTCCGCTATATGGAAGACGCTCGCCTCATACTTGCGAGCCACGTCGGCATATCCGTCGACCGCAAAACCCAGTTCATCACCATCAGTGTTACTGACAACAGTCCTGAACGTGCTGGAGGCATCGCAAAGGCTTATATTGATCAGCTGGATCGACTCGTCTCCGAGCTCAGTACTTCCTCCGCCCGACGCGAACGCATCTTTCTTGAAGGTCGCCTCGCACAGGTCAACCAAGGTCTGCAAGCAGCCGAAAAGGAGTTTAGTCAGTTTGCCAGCAAGAACAGCGCCGTCGATATCAAAGAGCAAGAAAAGGCAATGGTAGGGGCCGCGGCTAGTCTTCAAGGCCAGCTGATGTTTGCACGGTCTGAACTTGAAGGAATTCGCCAGATCTACACTGACTCCAATGCTCGCGTTCGCTCTTTAAAAGCCCGAATCGAGGAATTGCAGTCGCAGTTGGAAAAATTTGGTGGGAAAAATCAGCCTAACACGCTCGGCCCAGAAAGTGATGCGGAGGTTCTGTATCCTTCCATCCGTAAACTTCCCTTGCTTGGCGTAACCTATGCGGACCTCTATCGTCGCGCCAAAGTTCAGGAAGCAGTCTACGAAGTGCTGACACAGGAGTACGAGCTCGCAAAAGTGCAGGAAGCTAGAGAAATTCCAACGGTTAAAGTACTCGACCCCCCAGACATTCCCGAAAAGAAAAAATCCCCACCGCGCCTGCTCATAGCGATTTCCACTACGTTCTTGGCTTGCATCGGCGGCATCGTTTTCGTGCTTGGTTCGAAGAGCTGGAACGACAGAGCTCCTAGCGACCTGGGCAAAGCTGTTGCAACTGAAATTTGGATCGACTTGAAAGAGAGACGTTTCTTGAACTCGGCAAACGGCGCCTCCCACGAACCTGCGGCCAATCCGGGCAATTCGCTGCGCCACAAGCGAAGCATTTTTTCTTTCTTGGAATTGCACAACGCGACTCACAACGGCAACCGTTCTCACTCTTCTTCCGATTATGTTTCGGAAGAAGAACCCTGTGAGAAATCGTCGTAGCTCAATTGTATGGTCGTTTTTGCTCGACCGAGCAAGCTGTCCGGAACGGTCTGGGACAAACGCTTCAGGGCAAAACTGCAATTGCGGAGTAGTTCAAACTCCAGTCTGATTCGCGTGAAAGTTTCTGAGCGCAACGCATTGTCCTGCGAAACGCAACCTGGTTTCTCTCCCGTCCCCGCACCTATGATTTATTCAGTAGAGAAGAACTATTCCCAACAAATAGCGACGATCTTGGCGAGCCGCGAGGATGCTCAGCCCACGCTTCGGATTCTGGAAGCAGTCACTGAATTCGAGGAGCTTCGGGGCACTTGGTCCGCCTGGAGCGATCGCCCGGAGGCCGATCTCGATTTCTTCTCAATTCACTTACGCCATCGGCGCGGCGTCGTCCGACCACACGTAATGGTCGTTTACCGCAGCGGCCGCCCGGATTGCATGCTCGTCGGCTGGCTGGATCAGGGGTCAGTCGCTTTCAAGGTGGGTTCGTTCGATCTTTTCCGATCAGATGCTCGCATTCTCCGTTTTGTCGACGGCGGATTTCTCGGTAATCAATCACGGGCAAATAGCCAATTCTTAGTGCGTGAAATCATCAGATCACTGCAAAAGCACGACGCTCAAGCTACAGAGTTCTCCCAACTGCGGGTGGATTCACCTCTTTGTGATTTAGCAAGGCGAGAGCCAAACATATTCTGCAGGGAGCATTTCACGCCCGTTCAGACTCACCGGTATCTGACCCTGCCTGCGCGCTTCGACGAATTCTTTCGCGGTCTATCCAGAAAAAGTCGCCAACAATTCACGAGCCACGCGAAGATGCTTATGAGGGATTTCCCCGGTAAGGTTCGGTTCCAAAGCTTTAGGACCGAATGCGATCTCGAAGACTTCGCTTGTAAGGCGGATGAGATTTCGCAAAAGACCTACCAGCGCGCATTAGGGATAGGTTTTGTTAACAACTTCGAAACGCGAGAGATGTTGCGTGCGGCTGCTCAGAAGGAGGCGTTGCGAGCGTGTCTTTTGTACATTGACGAACGGCCCGTCGCCTTCGCGAGCGGAATTCTCTCCAACTACACCCTCTACGGCGATTTAATGGGATATGACCCCGCATTCAAGAAATACCGTCCGGGGCTCCAAACTCTGATGCGCCTCATCGAGGATTCGTTCGAGCCGCGCGGAAGTGTTCTGCGAATCGACGCCGGAAGCGGCGACGTGCCCTACAAGCGGGCGCTCTTTCATTCAAGCTGGAAAGAGCGTCCCGTTTGGATATTTGCTCCATCTGCGAGAGGTTTAAGCCTGCACTTGTTTAGGGCGGTCTCCACATTGTTGCATTCCCTGGCCATGCAGTTATTTGCCAAGAGCGATCACTTTCGAAAGCTCAAGAAAATGTGGCACCGGCAAGCTCTGCGAGAATTTCAACGGAAGAGGTTCGCCAAGATATAAGTACGTGGCAGACCGCGCTGCCAGGGAATCGTCCGCCGATCTTCGGGCCGGTGCGCCCGCGGGCCTTCTTAACGGCGCAGCGTCTCGGCTGTCGCCCACAGAGATTGCTGGAAGAGTTTGCGACTGCACTCATAGAACTGCTGAAATCGGGTCGGGACGAAATCGTTGCTGCTACCTGCAATGATGGCTCCCTGCACGGCCCACGCCTTACTCACTTGCGCGCTATTTCGAGTAAAGATAGCGCGCGCTGCATCAGCTCCCCAACCCTTTGAACGCTCACACCCAATACCAGCGCGATCTCCCGATACCGCAGCCCTTGCGCTCTCAATAACACGCAATGCCGCTGCCTGGGAGTGAGTTGCGCAAAGGCATCCTCGAATTGCCTCATGCGCTCATCGAGGATGATCTTTTGCTCAGGATTTGGCGCTGGATCCACTCGCTCGCGCCGGACGGGATGTGCCTCGGTTTCGATGTCGCGAAACCACCCCCTTTCGGACCGGTGGAAGTCCATGGAAAGATTGTGGGCCACGCGAAATACCCAGGCTCGCAGGTTTTCGTCCGCGCCCTGCTCCACGAAATGCCGCACCAGCCGGAGAAATGTCTCCTGGATAACATCTTCCGAGTGATCCTGCCTAAGTCCCAGCGAGCACAGATACGGGTGGAGAGAGGGGCGCAAGCGGTCGTAAAGCTCTAGTATGCGTTGCCCGTTCCCCGCATGCTTCCGCTCGTTGGAGACACGGATTCCAGGATATGGAGAGGTCATGGTAACGGTTTTCGCACCCGGCTGGAGAGCTGCGCACACCTTAACGTCAACTATGTTATGCCTGCGTGAATTCGGTATTAGGTCTGCGTCAAAAATTCGGGCGACAAATCCGCTCAAAATCTGCTTACGATTCGCGTTCCCCAACGCCCTTGGCGAGCAGCCGCGGTTTGGTGAACGCCCAACACCGTAGCAAACTCGAATTGCACGAGGATCGCTGCAGACAATCGACGGAGATTTCGTTTCTCCGGCTGGCAGAGGTTTGCAGGCCCGGCCCGCACAAGCGATGCTAACCAGAACAGGGTTTTGGGGATCTTACGGAACATGGAAATAGCAAGGATCGTAACTACGAGCTGGGATGACGGCGACTGCGCCGATCTGAGACTTGCCGAAATCCTGCAGTCTAAGGGAATCCGCGGAACCTTCTACGTACCGATCAAATACCGCGAACGGCCCCTCGGCCACTCCGACTTGAGAGCTTTGGCCTCTGGGGGGTTTGAAATCGGCGCTCACGGATATTCGCAGAGACATCTCTGGGGTCTGCAGGCCCAGGAATTGGCCCAGGAAGTGAGACCGTGTAAGCAGATCCTTGAGGACATCCTTGGAAGCGGAGTTGAAATGTTCTGCTATCCCCGTGGTCGATACGACGCGAACGTCATTCACGCTCTGCGAGAGGCTGGGTATAGGGGCTCACGTACGGTTCGCATGCTGGCGACGCAGCCGGTCTCTAATCCTTTCGAGATGCCCACAACATTGCAGGTTTTCCCGCATCCGCCATTCACTTACCTGAGGAACGTGGGTAGGGCGCGGAAAGTTGAAAGCTTGCAAAACTACGTAGTTCAGATGCCCCGGCTTGGCAACTGGCTCGAACTAGGGAAAAGGCTCTTTGATGCAGTTCTGGAAAAGGGCGGAATCTGGCACCTCTTTGGACATTCCTGGGAGATTGATAGCCACGGCCTGTGGGACGACCTCCGCGAAATTTTGGATTACGTAGGCCAGCGCCAAGGCGTTAGCTATCTCCCGAATTGCGCGCTACTACCAATTTCCCCCAATGGCCACCGTTAACCAAGGCAAACATCTTTGAAGATCTTTCTGATTCCTGCTGAGTGCTAGTAGCCTAGTGGCGGAAGATGCTCTACTCCAGCGAAAGCATCAAATCTTTGACTTGAAGTTTGGCTAACATCGAAAAAAATCTCACTACATCCGAGGCCACAAACCGATCTGTCGCCGGGGCTTGAGGGTCCGATCGAAAGCGAATTTGCAAGCGGGGTCTTGATTAGCCTGCAAATCAGACATCCCTAACAATGTCGGCCCTGTCAACCCTTTTTGGGCACACTCTTTCTTTTCACTTAAAAGAGTTTTTCTCTTTCGGTTCTTTCTTCTCTGCGCCGACGACCACGGCTCGCTCGTGACATTTTGGATGAAATCTGTTGCACAGGGAGATCAACTGTGGCGGAACGCATCACCGCAGAAGTCGAGGCAGGCGGCTGTGCCTGCGAAGTGCGAAATCCCGCTGGCAAATGCTGCCTGGGCGATATCACACGCGCCGCCAAGGACAGACTGACTCAGAAATAGGAGTCCAAATTATGACAGAGCACAAGGAAGCCTGCTGTACCTCGCCGTCAGCGAT
>DASXMM010000573.1:0-5194 GCA_036495665.1 Candidatus Acidiferrum sp.
CGGTTGGGGATCGAGGTGGAGGGCGCAGCGGGACTCAAGGTTAAGCAACGATTGGGCACATAGGTACTGCCAGGCGGTTGACTCCAAACAGGTTGCCTTTCACAATCAGAAAACGGGGTATACGGGCAAAACACCCCCAAAACAGGTATGCCACAAGAGCCAAACGCCGTGGAACAAGCCGTATCGCGAGCCTTGCGGGAAAACCTCGAACGGATTCAGCGGAACGCCGACGAACTGCACCAGGCCGTTGGGGATATCGTTGCCGCGTGCGCCAGTTCCAAGCCGACGAACGCGCTGCCGTCCATGTTGCGGGCGCAGACTTCGGCGGCCTCGTTGTCAGCGGCGCTGGAAGTTCTCGGGCGGTTCGTTGCGATGTCCATGCAGCCGGGGCAACGGTCTCCGCTGGAAGCTCAAATTACCCAGCTGATCAGTACGGCGGGGCTTGAGCCCGCGACGGAGCCAGTGCGCCCGCAGCCGGCCGTTCCCACGCCAATGGCGCACGCGCCAGCGCCGGCGGTTCCGAAGGCGCCTCCGCAGGCACCTCCTCAAGCACTGCCACACGTTGAGCCGCGGGCCGCGCAACATACTGCGCCGCAGCACATCGAACCAGAGCCATTGATCGAGTTGGTGGCCGAACCGGAAGCTATCGAGTTGATTGAGCCGCAGGCTCCCCCGGTTTCTTCAGAAGGAGACTTCGAGGGCGACTTTGATGTCAACCAACTGACGCCAGAAGAGCAGGAACTGCACCGGCGAGCAAATCGGGTAGCGAAAGTTTCGATGCAAGATATTAAAATGCTGAGACCGGAACAAGTTCGGCTCGGGCGCGAAAAAAAGGATCTTTGCATTCGATTGAAAGACGACATTGAAAAAGCTCATCGAGAATACGACCGTCGTTTCAAACCCATCATGGACCACCCCGTGGATTACTTTTATCGCTGGGCGGTGGAAATTCTCGCGGAGGGCGACGCTCATGCCCTTGGCGATTACCCGTACGCCACGCCTGCGCGGCATCGCTAAGATTGCAGTTTGGGACGTGTCAGCGGCGGTTTCCTGGGCCGCGGTGGCACGAAGTGTTTGTGCCGTCGTGCTAGCCATCGCGCTGGCAACCGGCAGCGCCTCGGAAGCTTTCGCGCAATCCTCCAGAAAAAAGAAAAAGATAAAGAAGCCGGCGCCGGTGCCGTGCCGCGTGGGCTGCAAGCCGGATACGGCCATTCAGGGGCTTGTGGATGGAGACACTCCGGAGGACCAGGCGCTACGAAAAGAGCTTTCGGGGCTGGCGCGCGAACTCCACAACGGCGGGCCCGGTGCCTACAACTCTCTTTCGGCGTTCGCGACAAAAAATTCTGCCAACGTTTGGGGCGCGCGTGCGGCACTGGCGCTCGGCTACGATGATCAGACGAAAAATCACCAGCAACAAGCGCTCGCATGGTTTACCAAAGCGAGCGGAGACACGCTGTTGCGCGAGTATGTTCTTTACTGGATGGCGCAGACGAAACGCGCGCTGGGCCGGTCCAAGGACGCGCTCGGCGATTTAGAAACCGTCCAGCAGGATTACCCGAATACCGCGATGAAGGAACAGTTGCTCGAGAGTCTTGGGCCCCTGGCCGTCGAACTGAGACAGCCGCAGGCCGCGATTGACGCGCTGAATTCCTACTCGGCGACTACCGGCCGCCCCACGCTGCTGCTGGAGCGCGCGCAGGCTTATCAGGCGCTGCATCAGCTCGATCGCGCGGCCAAAGACTACCAGACGATTTACTACAAACATTCCCAAACCGACGAAGCGAAAGCGGCGGACGGCGCGCTAAAAAAGATTCTGCACGAAATGGGCAGGGAGTACCCATATCCCGGGGTTGAATTACAGCAGCAGCGTGCACAGGCCTTTTTTGACCTTCACAAGTGGAAAGAAGCGCACGCAGAATTTGAAAAGCTCTTGGGGATGTTGCACGACCCGCAGAATCCTAACCGGCAATTGGCTGAACTCCGCGTCGCGCAAGCCCGAGTGCAGTCGAAGGGTTCGCCAAAACTTCTCGCGTCTTTGAAGACCCCGGACTTTGAGGTCGACGCGGAACGCCTCTATGTGCTCTCGCAGGCTTACCGCAACGAGAAGAAGTACGACGACATGTTTGCCACCCTCAATGAGCTCACGCAAACGTATCCGCTGAGCAAATGGAACGAAGAGGGGTTTATGGCCGCGGGAAATTATTATTGGGTCGGCCTCGACCGCACCAAAGCCGCGAGTTATTACCAACGCGTTGTGGACACGTTCCCGAGCGGCCGAAACGCGTTCAATGCGGAATGGCGCGCTGCCTGGGTCGCGTACCTAAATCGTCAGCCCGATGCGGCTGACAAAATTAAAAACTTTTTGCTGAAGTATCCGGCGTCGGGCAACACGTCCGATGCGGTTTATTGGCTTGGCCGCGACGCCGAGCGCGGCGGGAGAATCGCTGAAGCACGCGCTTATTATCGGAAAGATGTCGATCGATTTCCGCAGACGTATTTTGCTCACGCCGCAGCGACGCGTTTAAGCAAGTTGGAAGTCGTTGACGGGGATCCGCCCGAGATTCTGGACAAAATTCCTCCTGCGCCTTCGCTGCGGCCTTTCGATGAGCCGATTCCCTCCGCTGCCGCCGATCGCTGGGCGCGCGCACAGGCGTTGCGTACGATTGCATTTGATGCCAGCGCTGAGCTGGAGCTGAAAAACGCATATTTCGCCACTTCGTCACCGCGATTTTTGTACGAAGCAGCACAAGTGGCCTTCGATCAGGGCCATTTTGCAGCGGGCATGGCTTACGGGCGCATCATCGTTCCTAATTTTGACGCGCGCAAAATCGACGACCTGCCCCTCAACGTTTGGAAGGTGCTGTACCCGCTGCCGTATGAGTCGCTGATCCGGCGAGAGGCGGAGAAAAACAATTTCGATCCGTTGCTCGCTGCAGGATTGATGCGGCAGGAGTCTACTTTCCAAGCGGACGCCCTCTCGCCGACGAATGCGATCGGCCTCATGCAAGTCGAGCCGAAAACGGGCAAGCTCCTTGCGAAACAACTTCGCGTGAGTTTCTCGGCAAAGAAACTCTTTGAGCCCGACTACAACATTCGCCTGGGCATGCTCTATATTTCGAATTTGGTGCGGTTGACGGGAGCACCGGAATACGCGCTGGCCGCCTTTGACGCGGGCGAGGACCGCATCGCCGCCTGGAAAGCGGAGCGCAATTACGACGAAATCCCCGAACTTGTCGAATCCATTCCTTTCAGCGAAACCCGCGACTACGTGCAAATCGTCTTGCGCAATACGGAAGTCTACAGGATGATTTATGGTCAGTCGGGCGCACCGGCCTTGTCGGCGGGTGGGCATAGCCGGTAATTTTTGCGGCGAACCGGTGCCGTTTGGCGCGGCGTACACTGATAATTCAGATTCTCTGGCAGGCTAAATGACTCCTTCCGAATCCGCCATGGCGCAGGCGGCGCGCCGCATGCTTTCTGCGAAAGCCGAACAATTCACCGAATCTGTGATTCGCGAGATGACGCGGCTAGCCATGAGACACGGCGCCGTGAACCTCTCGCAAGGCTTCCCCGATTTTGCGGCGCCGGCGGAAATCAAGGAAGCGGCGCGGCAAGCCATCTCCGACGACATCAATCAATACGCAATCACGTGGGGTGCGAAGCCGCTGCGCGATGCCATTGTCGAGAAATTTGAGCGCACGCAGGGAGTGCGCGTCGACCCCGAACGAGAAATCACGATTTGCTGTGGCTCGACGGAAGCAATGATGTCCACGATGCTGGCGATCATCAATCCGGGCGACGAAATCGTGGTGTTCGAGCCCTTTTATGAGAATTACGGGCCGGACGCGATTCTCAGCGGCGCCACACCGCGCTTCGTGAAAATGCGTCCACCCGAAAACGAGAACTCTGTCTGGAGCTTTGACGAAAGGGAATTGACGGCGGCATTCGGGCCACGCACCAAAGCCATCATTCTGAATACGCCGAACAATCCGACGGGAAAAGTTTTTACCCACGCGGAACTCGAATTTATCCGCGACCTGTGCGTCCGTTGGAACGCGTTCTGCGTCACCGACGAAATCTACGAACACATTCTCTACGACGGCACGGAGCACATCTCCATGGCGCGCATCGACGGCATGCGCGACCGCACCATTGTGATCAACGGCATGTCGAAGACCTACAGCGTCACCGGCTGGCGCGTGGGGTGGGCCATTGCACCGCCCGAGCCGACCGCGGCCATCCGCAAAGTACACGATTTTCTAACGGTTGGCGCCGCAGCGCCTTTGCAGCAAGCCGGCGCCATCGCGCTGCGATCGCCCGAATCCTATTACGACAAGTTGGCAGCGGACTACAGAGTCCGCCGCGAACGCCTTCTCAAAATTCTCACGGTAGCCGGATTCAAAGTCTTCAAACCTCGCGGCGCGTACTACATCATGACCGACATCTCCGGCTTCGATTTTCCCGCCGATCGATTCCCAGCCGGCTCGCGCGATGTTTCGTTCGCCAAATTTCTCGTCGAAAAAGTCGGCGTCGCCGTCGTCCCCGGCTCCAGCTTCTACAACGACGCCCAGGACGGCGCCTCGCAAGTCCGCTTCACTTTCTGCAAAAAGGAAAGTACTCTCGCAGCAGCCGAAGACCGGCTTGCACGGCTTCCCGAACATCTCGCTCGCCGATAGTTCTTCATGGAAAAACGAAATGAAACTCACCGTTGTCCTGCAGCGCGAAAATGACGGAGGCTATGTCGCCACAGTACCCATCCTTCCGGGGTGCGTTTAGCAGGGCGATTCGCGCCAGGAGGCTCTCAAAAACATTGAAGAGGCGATCGAGGTCTATCTGGAAGACGTGAAGGCTGTCGGCGACCCGGTTCCCATCGAGGATGGAAGGGAATACGTCGAAGTCGGCACCGCCGATGAATGACGCAAATGCACGTCGATCGAGTTTTGGGTGCTAAGAGGCCAAAGACTTCAAAATTCAATATAAATTATCGAAAAGCAACCCGTCTTAAGTATTAAAGGGGTAGGAGACTGACGGTCGGTTGCCCTGTGGTGGTTAGCCCCCTACCCCGCGAGTGGTCTTGTAGATATAGACGACGCCAGCGCGATTTTAGTTTCCTGAAACTTCAAAAATATTTCTAGAATCCATCAGCCTGCCAAATCAATGGTATCCAGGTAACGTGCCACCGCGGCCTTCCATC
>DASXMM010000574.1:0-16090 GCA_036495665.1 Candidatus Acidiferrum sp.
GTGGCCTTACGTATCTGGATTTTGGTTTGAGCGATATCGACCAGGAAGGCCTGATCCGCTACAAACGCAAGTTCGGCACGGAAGAGGGCACCATTTCCTTTCTTCGCCACACGCCCAATGGCCCGCCGACTCGAGCCGAAAAGGAATTGCGAGAGCTCCTCGGCAAGCTCACGAATCGCTTTACCGACCATCTGGTTCCTGATCTGGTGACTGAGAAGGCCGGTGAGGATCTTTACCGGCTGTTTACTTAAGGCTGCGAGTCCATTTGCAGCGAGTCAGCGAACACGATATCAGCGGAGGCGGTGCGACTGATAAGCCCCCAGATCGAAAGGACCTCCTTGGGGCCGCGGGTTGCCGTCGATGTCGGCGTAGATGTATTTCTTCAAATCCGCGGTGATGATGCTGGACAGATTCGGCAAGGTTGTGGGGTCAATGCCTCTGCGAAGAGCGGGGCTTGAGGCGCGTAATGTAAGACCATCACCAAGCTGGACCGGAGGGGGCGCGCTCTCCTGCGGGCTCGCCGATCGCGGGTCCGAGAATGGAGGAAGTACAAAAATGGGATCGGCCTCAATAAATTGTGGAGAATCCACATCCGGAAGTTTGTTCGGATTCCCATAAAACAAGTTTGAGTAGTAGCGGATCTCGGCGTTTTTATTTTCCTGATCGTAAGGCGGATGCGTGCCGTGCCAGGGGACGGCAATGTTGTTGATGACGTACCCGTTGCGAGCGTTGCTCGTGGTAATGGAGCCCACGTCATTCATGGCGGGATCCGAGCCGTTCATGTAGCAGGTGTTGTTTACGATCCAGAACTGCGTGACCGTGAATGCCTCAATGCAGCGTCCGCCATTTCCGTAGACAACGTTGTTGATAATCAGCGCCGACGGTGTGTTTGCGGAACTGTAATCATAGGTTCCATTGCTCAGGTCCAGAATGATTCCATTGCCGTCGGTGTGATGAGGGCTCTGGTCCACTTGGTCGGCAACGATGTTGGCAACAATGAGATTGTGGAAGCCGGCGTAGTGGTCGTACCACTGGCTGCTGTTCAGAGAGATCCCGCTAGTCCAGCTATACCACTGCGGTACAGTCGTAGAGGAGGGTATGTAGCCGTTGTGGTGGATGATGTTGTGGTCCACGGTGAGATAGTCACAATTGAGCGAGCCGATCCCGGAGCCCCCGGTGTTGGCGATGGAATTGGAGATAAAACGCAGGTGGTGCCCGCCACGGCAAAAGAATCCATCTGCGGCGTTGCCTTGGCCATCAAGGTTGAAACCGCGAAACTCCAAGTAGGAGGGACCGGCAGGAAAGGGCCCCGTCCCGAGTTTGAACATGGGCGAAGCGTCCGCTGGGCCATTCCATACAAAATTGACCGGTCCAGCGCCGCAGCTTTTGTAGACGATCCAGCCAGTGGGCGTCCCGCTCACAGGTGGAATGAATGAAGAGCTCAGAGGGTATGTGCCGGCAAGCAGACACAGGACGGATCCCGGTTGCGTAGCCCGAGCTGCTCCCAGAAATGTCTTCGGAGACGAAGGATCAGTCCCGGCGTTGTTGTCACTTCCCCCAGGCGATGCGTAGAGCGTGCAATTAACGGAGCAAGATTCGCTGTTCCCGAACCTGGTGAGAAAGGAGCCTCTCTCAGCATAGAGCAATGCCAGCAGAAAAGAGGCCACAGCCAGTGAAATGAAAAAGAGAGTTCCTCGGCTAGCGGTGGGAAAAGAGCTCATTCAAACCTCCAAAGTGCCAAGCCACGAGAAGTTCCGAATGTCTCCTTCGTCTTGCGAGCTTTGGAGACCGGGATTCGGCTTTGAACTGGGGCACAAGCAACCCGCGCGCACTCTTCGCCACCGGTGACAACTCACGTTTATCTTGAGCAAGGGAATGGAGCGCCGCAATCCGGTAAATCCTTGCATTCCGTCGCGGTAAGGTTAGCACTACAAGGGTCCGCGAAACATAGCCAGCCGCGGCTTTCTGAATCAAATGCGATACGAGACCTGGCACGCTGCACTCTCCGGTAAGCACCCGATTGATCGGGTTCTAAGGCATAGCTAGTGTGCTATCGCAGAGATATGCGAGGCACGCAAAGCACTCAGAGTTGCTGGCGAGGAACATCCCTTCCTATCGGCAAACAACCTGTCCTCCGAAGAGTTCTTGCATCCGGCGAAAAGGCTGAATCTTATCCATGAGCGTCAATCTACGGAACATTGGCGGCAACGCCCTATCCATTCTCTCCAGTGACGTCTTGAACCGTGCGACGAGCTTTGTCTTGTACGCCATGGTGGCTCGCCACCTTGGCGCCCTTGAGTTTGGACAGCTTTCGTTGGCGCTGTCGCTCTTCTACATGTTTCAGGTATCCGCGGCGGCCGGGCTGAAAGTGCTGATCGTCCGGCAAGTAGCGAAAGACCGCTCTCAAACCAGGCTGTATTTCAACAACGGCTGCGCCGTCGTGGCGTGTTCTTCGCTGGTTTCTCTTGCCGCTCTTTTCCTATTCGTTCGCTTGATGCATTACTCGCCCACCACAAACGGGGTTGTGATGCTGCTCTCGCTGGGTCTTCTTCCTTACTCGGTCTCGTCCGTTTGCGAGGGCATTTTTCAGGCCTGGGAAAAAATGCGCTATATCGCCTGGGTCAATGTGCCCGCGAACATCGCCAAAATGGCGGCCGCGTACCTACTCCTCGTCCGGGGCCGCGGACTCTACACCGTCATCCTCGTGCTCCTGGTGGGGTTCTTCGTTGTCGCTGTCGCCGAGGTGTGGCTGGTGCTCGCCCGGTTTCCCGCGCAGCCTGCTCTCATCAGCCTTAGATTTTGCTGGACCACGCTTCGTTCTTCTTTCACGTTCCTCGCCATTGACAAGGTCCTCGCTATTGAAGCCAGCCTGAATATTATTCTTCTTTCGAAACTCGCCGGCGAAACGGAAGTGGGCCTGTACAGCGCCGCGGCGCAGTTGCTTGTGCCTTTGGCGCTTGTCTATTTGAGCATCGTGCAAAGCATTTTTCCGGTGATGTGCCGCAAGGTTCAGGACGGATTTCCCGATCTCAGACGCATCGCGGAACAAGCCATCGAAGTGCTCTTGATGCTGGCCGTACCCGCCGTGGCGGGCATTTTTTTCTTCGGACAGTGGGGTCTCTCCGTGCTCTACAAGAATCCCGCGTTTCTCCGCGCCGTGCCAGCCCTGCGCATCATGGCCTGGATACTCATCTTTCAGGTCTTCTCGTATGTGTTGGGTCAAGTGCTCTTGGCCACGCACCGCGAGAAGGTCACCCTGCGCATTGTCATCGTGGACGTGCTCATCACCTTAACCGCCGGCACGCTCTTGATATGGCGGTTTGGTCTGCTGGGCGCTGCCATGTCCTTGCTGCTCACTAGGCTGGCCGCCGCTATTCAGCACTACGTTCCTGTGTCCCGCCTCTGTTCCGGAATTTCTTTCGGCAAAATTGTATGGAAACCGTTTGTTGCAGCGACGTGCATGATTGCTTATCTTACTCTCGCGCAGGACCAGCCAAGCATTGTCCGCGCCGTGCTGGCAACGATCATCTACGCGGCCGCCCTCCTTGCCCTGGAAGTTGTCGCGTCTGGAGGCCTGACACCGTTTAGGAACAAGTATCTCCCCGGCTCGGTTGGAATAGGTATGCAAGCAAGCTTAGAGCAGAAAAAGGGTTTTCCGCCGTCGCGGGACTCCCTGCGTGTCGCCCTCGTTTCCTACGACTTCGGAGAATATTCAGTTCGCTTGGCCAGCGCTCTGGCGAACCAAGCGGAAGTCCTTTTAGTAATTCCTGAGAGCATGGTGGGTCCGCATCTGGCCGAGCTTAGCGGCGACGTACGTCTGCTCTCATTTCGCAATCCAAGGCTCCGCCAACCAGTCCGGCAAGCTGCGACCCTCCGAACGCTCCTCACTAAAATAAACGAGTTCGCGCCCGACGTAATCCATTATCAGGGCACCCACCTCTGGTTTGATCTCATTTTTCCGCTTCTTCGTCGCTGCTCGCGGGTGTTTACCATTCACGACTTCAAGCCGCACCCCGGCGACCGCCTCTCGCAAAAAACCCCTCTCTGGATTGAAATGTTTGCGCGGCGCCATGCCGACGAGTTAATCGTGCATTCGCAACAGGTTCGCGATTTGGTAACACAAAACCTCCCGGGTACCTGGGACAGAATCTCTGTCATCCCTCACATCCAGATTGGCAAGGAACTGGCTTACAGCGACATCCAGGAAGAGCAAAACCTGGTCCTCTTCTTCGGCCGCATTTGGGAATACAAGGGACTGGAGTACTTGATCCGAGCGGAACCGCTCATTAGCTCCCAGGTACCGAATGTTCGAATTCTGATCGCCGGACAAGGCGAAGATTTTTCCCGCTACGCTCGGATGATGGTCCACCCGGAGCGTTTCATCGTTCACAACGAATATATCCCGGAAGAACACGCCGCTGAGTACTTTCGTCGCGCCAGTGTCGTGGCGCTACCATACATTGAGGCTTCCCAGAGCGGAGTGATCCCGATTGCATATTCTGCCGGAAGGCCAGTCGTGGCTACGAATGTCGGCGGCCTTCCAGAAATGGTTGAACATGGACAAACCGGCTATTTAGTCGGCCCAAGAGATGTCCTGGGACTGGCCGAAAGTATTACCCGTCTACTGCTCAACCCAGGGCTTCGTCACAGAATGGGCGAGAACGCGAAGAGAAAAATCGAGGCGGAATGCTCGCCGGCCGTCGTAGCTCAGAAAACGTTGGAAGTTTATCGGCGGGCTGTCGAAAGGTTTCACCCTTTACGGGAGCGCACACGGACAAACTCTCATCGACCTCTGGCTTCTGGGTCTACAGATCCACTCTATGCTGCTACCAAATCGGAGGAGAAGTGCTGAGCCTTGGATAATTTGCCGGACAAGAATTGCAGGGATCCCCTAATTGGCGTCGAGATGGCTTTGTTGTATTCGGGTCGCGTCGCCACGGGCGCCCTAGACGGCTACTCAAGGGGATAGGAGCAACGATGTACGCAGAAGCGCGGACATTTCAAAGTAAGATAATGACACCACTCAAGCCAAAAATTCAGGGGGCCCTCAGGCGCGCTGGACTCCTCAATCGACTTCGGGCCTCGCTCATGTACGATTTGTACTGGCGGTTTGCCGACCCGCAGCTCGTCGCCGCCAGACGCAAGGAAATGAACTTCTATCGCACTGTGCTCAACGGCCTCCGCAAGAACGACCTTATCTTCGACATCGGAGCAAACAACGGGACTAAGGCGAAAATTTTTTTGGATCTTGGCGTAAGAGTAGTTGCCGTCGAACCAGACAGGGCGAATCAGGAGATTCTCAAAGAGAAATTCCTGAACTACCGAATGCACAGACTGCCGATCGTTGTCGTGGGAAAAGCTGTAGGGCAGGGGAGCGGCACCGCAACGATGCTGGTCGAGTCGCCCGGCTCGGCCCTGAACACCCTTAGCCTGAAATGGGCGGAATCGCTGAGGAAAGGGAACAGCCATTTTCCGCAAACAATGGGCTTCGGAGACAGTGCCGATGTCGAGGTAACTACTATAGAAGACCTGATAAGGGACTACGGTATGCCTTGCTACGTCAAGATAGACACAGAGGGTTACGAAATCAACGTGCTTCGCGGCATGCGTCGGCCTGTGCCTCTGCTCTCGTTTGAAGTCAACCTTCCCGAATTCAGGCAGGAGGGCCTGGAGTGCCTGGACATACTTGACGAGTTGGCATTAGGCGGAACTTTTAACTATGTTGCAGACTATGGCGAAGGAATGGCGCTGGCCAAGTGGCTCGGGCGTGCGGGGATGGCCAGGGCAGTCTCCGATTGCAGCCGCACGAGCATTGAGGTCTTCTGGAGGGCCCCGCAGTAAACTGCGTCCCCCCATCAGCAGTTCACTCAACCAAATTGGGGTAAATCGCCGGATTGAGCGTGCGTCTTCCGAGTGTGAGGATAAGTGCCTTTAGAATCAACACTTACGAAAAAAAACAGGGCAGGGGGTGGCCGTGGTCGTATGCCACTTCCCGGGTCAGAAGTCGCGTCCTCTCAGGTTGAAATATCTACGGACTCCACCCAGCCCGGAAAGGCGACACAATGAAGAGACATGTCAGAGTCATGCTGTTCGTTTTTGAGTTGGGAGGTATAGTCGGCGCCATTTCCCTCCTCCCCGCCCATTTCACTTCAAAAAAAGCTGCGAACCTGATCACGCCAAATGCCGTCCTCGCCGCACCGCCCAATTTGCCCTTTTCCGAGCCAGGCCGATTGGCGCTCCTCGTACCCGGCCTTCAAATCCGTGCTTACCAGCTGGCAAACAACTGCACCCTCTATGCCGCGCCAAACGGAATTGGCAATGACACTAATTCAGGTACCAGCCCAACGTCCCCCACGACCCTGACCGGTGCAGACGGCGCGACCTCACTCGGCTCGGTAGTCTGCTTGCTAGGTGGCAGATATGAACTTAGCGACTCCTGGACAGTTAAGTCCAGCGGCGCCAGCGGCTCCAGCGTCACGTTTCAAGCTTACGGCGACGGCCCTGTGAACATCGTCTGGACCCACACCGCGGCTGATTCTCACGCCATGATCCTCATATCCGGAACCTACAACGGTTCCAGCTTCTCTGGGCCACAAAATCTGATCTTCCAGGGCCTGAACTTGGACGGGGGAATTGGCAATGCAGCACTCGGAGGCACGGTCGGCGGCGGCGCCGCCAACGGGTTCCAATGCAACCAGTCTAAGGGCATAGCGTTCATTGCCAATACGGTCTCGAACACCGGTGGCGCCGGGATCTCCGCCGTCCAGTGTGACTATGTGACGAGCGATCACAATCTGATTTTTCACGACGGTTATAACAACGGCGCAGCGGGATATAGCCCGACAAGCGGGATCACGTACAGCCAAATCGCTACGGCCGACACGTACACAGGTCTCCACAACGTCATTTCCAACAACATCGTTGTTGGAGAAGTGGACCAGACCACCGCCCACACGGACGGGAATGGCATCATTTTTGACCTCGCGTACGGAAGTAACACAACAACGCCTCCGGGGCTCATCATCAACAACATTGTTTACGGCAACGGTGGCCGGTGCGTCGAAACCAATCAGTACATGACGAATTTCTGGATCGTGAATAACTCCTGCTACAAAAACGACCTGGATACAACAGAATCAGGTTTTGGCGGGATTGTGCACAACTTTCCGTCGGGTATATCGAACGTCGGCGGGTTTGTGTTGAACAATATTAGCTATAGCTGGGCAGCAACTAATCCGCCCTACCAACAATTGAACGCCCCATCCAATCCGGGCGTCAATTACTTCGCCGACCTGTACTATGGAGCGGCTTGCAGCCCTTCGAGTCTGTGCACCGGCTTCATCAATGCCGATCCGCAATTTGTCTTGCCACCCTACTTCGATCCTTCCGCCACGGGCCAGTACAATGTGGGCCGCCCACCTTTGCCCGGCAGACCGAACTACAGATCAACCACGATGTGTGCTGTCAGCGGAACCCAGGCCTGGATTTCCACGTGTGATATCGACAGCGGTTTTGCCCTCGCGTCCACCAGTCCCGGGTACGGGAATGTCGGTGTTGACCCCACAACACTTACCAGCGACCCAAACCTCAAGGCCGATCTGGGGGCCTTCGTCTACAACGACATCAACGGCAATCCCCGGGGAGGCACAACAGGTAAATGGGATTTGGGTGCTCTAACACACTGACCAGATGTTCCAGATGCCCCCTGCTCCAACCGTTGGCATTGGCGTTCGTCCCAATGGGGAAACGGGCGGTGACCGCCAGAAAAGCCGGCCACCGCCCGCTGGAGGGCTGCTCAGGGCGGCCTCGAGCCGCTCCTAGAGGAAGTTAGTGCTGATAAGCGCCCAAGTCGAAGCTGCCTCCTTGGGAGCGAGTCTTACCGTTGATATCCGTGTAGATGTGCTTCTTTAGGTCCGACATGATCGATGAAGACAGGCCGGAGATCGTGCTCGGGTCAATGCCCCGGCTGTACGCGGGGCTGCCGGATTGCAGGGTCAGGGCGTTGCCCAGTAGAGAAGCGGCCAGGGAATTGAGGAATCCTCCCATGCCCAAGCTGGGCGGCTTGAGGAACAGCGGGTTGGCCTGGATGAATTGGGAGGAGCTGAAGTTCGGCGCACCGATGTCCCACAGATTGGTGTAATAGCTCACGTTCGAGACGCCGCTGTACTGGGCATAAGCCGGGTTGCCGCTGCTCACAGCGTAGCCGATGTTGTTGACCACATACCCGTTGCTGGAGCCGTTGAGGCCAAAGTCCGGGAAATTGGGTTCCTTGGGATCCAGCGCGTTGTCGTAGCAAGTGTTGTTGATGACGTAGAAGTTCTGGACCTGGTTGGGTTCGATGCATCGGCCGCCGTTGCCGTAGACGACGTTATTTAGGATGAGCGCGGGAGGCGTGTTGCCGCCGAGATCGAGGATGATGCCGTTGCCGTCGGTGTGGTTGGAGCTCTGGTCGACTTCGCCGGTGATGATGTTATTGGAGATGACGGAGTGGATGCCGGGGTAGTTGTCGAACCACACGTGGGAGTTATAGGAGATGGCGCTGGTCCAACTATACCACTGAGGGACGGAAGTGGAAGAGGGGATGTAGCCGTTGTGGGAGATGAAGTTGTGATCCGCGACGAGGTAGTCGCAGCCGATGGTGCCGATGCCGGAGCCTCCGGTATCGGAGATGGAGTTGGAGAGAAAGGAGACGTGGTGGCCGCCGCGGCAGAAGAAGCCATCGGCGGCAGTGCCGCTGCCGTTGAGGTTGAGGCCCTGGAAAATGATGTAGGCGGGGCCGGAGGGGAAGGAGCCGTTGCCGACCTTGATCATCGGTTCCGCATCGGCAGCGCCAGTCCACACGAAATTAACGGGGGTAGAGTCGTAGTTTTTGAAGGTGATCCAGGAGGAGGCGGTGCCGCTGTTGGGAGGAACAAAGGTCGAGCCGAGGTTATACGTTCCGCCAAGCAGGCAGACGACAGAGCCGGGCCGAGTAGCGGCGGCCGCGGCGGCGAAGGATTTGGGGGAAGAAGGAGTAGTGCCGGAGATAGAGCTAGAACCGGAGGGAGAAGCAAAGAGGGTGCAGTCGGAAGAGGTGGAGGAATTGTCGACGGTAACATCGAGGAGGGAACTGGAGGCCGACCTGCTGGCGGAGTCAGTGACTTTAGCGGAAAGAGAATGGGTTCCATTGGAGAGAGAATTGGAGTTTAGGCTGAAGGACCAGCTAGTGGTGCCGGAAGCGTTGGAGAAGGAGCCTCCGTCGACGGAGACTTGCACGGAGCTGATGGATAGGCCATCGGAAGCCACACCGGAAACAGAGAGAGTGCCGGAGACGGTGGCGCCGTTAGAGGGGCTGGAGATGGAGACGGTCGGAGCGCCAGGGGTGACGACGTTGATGCTGAGGTTGGCGGAAGCGGAATGAGCGGCGGCATCCTTGACGAGCACGGTGAAGGGAAAGGTCCCGGCGACGGTGGGAGTACCAGAAATGGAGCCAGACGAAGACAGGCCCAGGCCCGTGGGAAGTGTGCCACTCGAAGTTGACCACGAATAGGGCGAGGTTCCGCCGGTGCCGGCGAGGCTCTGCTTATAGGCAGCTGACTGCGTACCGTTAGGCAGGGATGCAGTGGTGACAGCCAAGCCGGACTGAGCCGTGGAGACTGTGAGCTTTGCAATGCTCGATATGATATCGGCCTTGCCGCCCGAGCAACCGTAGAGGTCAACGTATACGCTCGTGCCGTTCATAGCCGAAGTCACATCCGGAATTGAGAAGGTGATCGGTGAGAGAGCGTAGGCGCCGTAGTGATCGCCGATAGCTCCGGTATACCAAAGGGTACGGCAGGGCCCTCCCGAGAAGCTGACACTAAAGACCGCCGTTTGCCCCACCAGAACGGTTTGATTTGTAGGCTGCTGAGTGATGGTCTGCGCGTGAGCCGAAAAAGTGAAGCTCAGAATTGCGGCAAGGGCGAGCGTGAGTTTTCCAAACGGTCTTTTCCTCGATATGCAAACCAGCTTGACATATCTCAGATATTTCGATCTTGGGGTTACCGCGCAGATGTTTGCCTTTACGGAACAGAATTGCCGCGGCTCTGAGCACAAAAATACGAACAAGGCCTTGAGAAGTCGCACCAGTACACCTCCAGATTTAGTTTTTGTGTGGGTGTTTTAGCTCGCCGGGTCGCTGGACTGGGTACAGAGGCGACGATTCGGAGGGTAGGGTCCCCGGTTACTGAGGCTTGCTGAGCACTTTGAGTTTGGAAGCCCCGGCGAGAGTGCTACGCATTTCTTAGCATTTCGCCCACGGGCGGGAGAGTATGTCGAGTGACGTTCTTAAGATGTCGGCTGGGAAATGATTCTGTCGTCAGACCTTATGTTCGAGGAGTGTCTGCCAGCGTCCTACAGAGGGACAGTCTTTCTACCTGTACTTTCTCGAGCGATTGTATGAATTGGCGTAGAAAACCGAGGCGCGACTAATATAAGGATCAGGAGCAATCTCTTTTCCCGGCCTTTGCCCGATTCCCCAGTGGAGAGAATCCGTTTGAGGGTATGGACAGGGGTACAATGACTAGGCACCGAACTTCCGGGCCCGAGGCTAATGCGACAGAGTCGGCCGTTGCACAGCAGCAGGATACAACTCTCCCTTTTTGTCATGAAATCCTTAGAGGCCTTCCTTTAGGGGTAGTAGTGTTGAAGCTTGAAAATCCTCAGGATGCCAAGACGTTCAGAGTCGTTGATGTCAATCCCGCCGCAACTCTCCTTACTGGCGCAACTCTTGAAGACCTGCTTGGCAGAAGGCTGGGCGAATTTCCAAACCTCTTGAAGACGCGGTTCCCTGGCGCGTGCCTTGAGGCGCTTAAATCCCGCGAGCCGAGAAACTTGGGGGACATTTCCTACGGCGACGCGCGGATCCGAGAGGGCATCTACAACGTCCAGGTCTTTCCTCTGCCGGGGAATTTCATGGGTGTGGCCTTTGAAAATGTAACGGAGCGCAGACACGCAGAGCAAGCCTTGCGGGAAAGCGAGCAGCGCTCCCGATTGCTTGTCCAGAGCGTGCAGGAATATGCCATCTTCAACTTGGATCCGGCTGGTAATGTGGTCACCTGGAATACTGGAGCCGAACGAGTAAAAGGCTATCGGGTCGAAGAAATCCTTGGGCTGCACTTTTCCGCCTTTTATCCCCCCGAAGACGTTGCGCGTGGTAAGCCAGAGCAAATTCTAGGGGAGGCAGCACGAAGCGGTCATAGCGAGGACGAAGGATGGAGAATCCGCAAAGACGGTTCCCGATTCTGGGCGAATGTCGTAGTCACCGCCCTACGGAACTCCGAGGGAGATTTGCAGGGCTTCGCAGAAGTCACCCGGGACCTGACGGAAAGGCATGCGAGGGAGGAGGCACTCGCAAAGGCAAATGAGCGGCTCGTGGAGCAGCGAGCCACGGTTCTGGCACGAGTGAACGACGAATTACGAACGGAAATCGCCGACCGCGTGCGAGCCGAGGAGCAATTGCGTGCGTCGCGGGATCAACTTCGTGCGCTCGCGGCCCGTCTTCAGAATGTGCGGGAAGAGGAACGCTCCTCAATCGCACGCGAAATCCATGACGAACTCGGGCAAGCGTGCACGGCGATCAAGATGGACTTGGTCTTAATCGGTCACAAGGCCACCAAGGGACAAACTCGCCTGCGGAAAAAGGTCAACTCGGCCGTCCAGGTGGTCGACGGGATGATCGTCACGTTGCGAAGAATCGCCTCCGAGCTTCGCCCCAGAACACTCGACGATCTAGGTTTGACGGCGGCGTTGGAGTGGCAGGCCCAGGAGTTCGAGATCCGCACAAAAATACGCTGCCGGGTCAGCTTGCCACAAGAACCGTTCGTCCTCGATGCCGAGCGCTCCACGGCCATTTTCCGTATTTTTCAGGAGTCGCTGACGAACGTCGCGCGCCACGCCCACGCTTCGCATGTCGAAGCCAGGCTGGAAAGAGAAACGAATCAGCTGATCCTCGAGATTCGTGACAATGGCAGAGGATTCGATCCCGAAGAGGCTAAGGCGCGTAAGTCTCTCGGTTTGGTTGGAATGCAGGAACGCGCGCTCCTGCTCAACGGCGAGCTCAAAGTAGAAAGTGTTCCAGGCGCCGGCGCAACGATGACTCTGCGGATTCCTCTGCCAACCTCGACGCTGCCCAAACAGGATGCGAGATGAGAGTGCTGATTGCTGACGATCATGCTGTTTTCCGCCGCGGGCTCAAGGAGACTATCGGTGAAGCTTTTCCAAAAGTGGCTTTCGGCGAAGCAAAGTCCGCTGCGGAAACGCTCGAAAGCGTGCGACTTCAGAATTGGGACATCGTCATTCTAGACATCAGCATGCCCGGAAAAAGCGGGCTCGATATTCTGGGTGATTTGAAGCGCTTGCGTCCTAAAGTCCCCATCCTTCTGCTCAGCATGCACCCCGAAGAACAGTACGCCCGCCGGGCGCTCAAGGCTGGCGCGTCCGGTTACCTGACCAAGGAGAGTGTGCCGGAGGAACTGAAGATGGCCGTCAGGAAAATCGTGGCTGGCGGCCGCTACGTAAGCGCGACCCTCGCGGAAAGGCTGGCTTTTGATTTACGGAGTGGCGTCGACCTGCCTTTGCACGAACTCCTGTCAGATCGCGAATTCCAGGTGCTGCGAATGATCGCCTCGGGAAAGACCGTTAAGCAAATCGCCGACGAGGTCGGCCTAAGCGTGAAAACAGTCAGTACCTATCGTTCACGCATTCTAGAAAAAACAGAGCTGAAGACGACGGCTGAACTCATTCGTTACGCCTTTCAAGCTCAACTTGTCGACTAGATGTCGGTAGGACTGCATTTGATAACGACCCAACTCGGTGAGGGGCGCCCTGGTCAGCGACCGCTCGAGATGTGGGACAAATACGGTCCAGGTCGCTTCACTTTGTCTTACAAGAGATTCCTGTCTTCACCGGATGTATCTGCGAATGAATTCGTCATTATCTATAGAGGGGGGCACGGTTCTCGAGGAGTAGGAAGAGGAGTAAGAAAATGAAGGTTTTTATCGCCGATGATTCGCGCGTTGTTGTCGAACGTCTGGCAGACTTATTGAGGGAAGTGCGGGGCGTGCAACTCGTGGGGAGAGCCAACGATGCTCGCGAAGCGATTCTTGCAATTGGTAAGACGAACCCAGATGCGGTCATCCTTGATCTCCAAATGCCCGGGGGCAGCGGTTTGGAAGTCCTTCGTAGCATTCGTCGGAGTCATCCTTCCGTATGGGTGCTGATCTGTACGAATTATCCTCATCCCCAATATCGCCAGGAATGTGTAGCTGCTGGGGCGGACTATTTTCTCGACAAATCCGCGGAGTTCGAAAAGATCCCGGAGATTCTACGTGATTTGACCAGGAGGTCCCCAAACGTCCTGCCCGCAGCCAGCTGAATGCTTGTCCAGGTTTCTCTCGAATCGCAAGCGACTCTCCGTCCTTCCCCACGTCTGTAGTCCTCGCAAGATTTCGTAAACTCTAATTTAGTGTTGATAAGCGCCCAGATCGCACCCGCCGCCTTGCGACCGGGAGTTTCCGTTGATATCCGTGTAGATGTATTTCTTTAAGTCGGATGCGATTGATGACGACAGCCCCGAAATCCCGCTGGGATCAATCCCTTTGCCCAGCGCAGGGCTAAGCAAAGGTGTGAGGGTCAAGCCGTTGCCGAGCAGCGAAGGCGCCAATGACGAAGCGAATCCGCCCAGGGCCAGGATCGGGGCGTTTAGGAACAACGGGTTGGCCTGGATGAATTGGGAGGTGAAGTTCGGCGCACCGATGTCCCACAGATTGGTGAAATAGCTCAGGTTCGAGACGGTGCTGTACTGGGCATAAGCCGGGTTGCCGCTGCTCACGGCGTAGCCGATGTTGTTGACCACATACGCGTTGCTGGATCCGTTGGCGGCAAACTCCGGGAAATTGGGTTCCGTGGGATCCAACGCGTTGTCGTAGCAAGTGTTGTTGATGGTGTAGAAGTTTTGGACCTGGTTGGCGACGATGCATCGGCCGCCGTTGCCGTACACTACATTATTAATGATGAGTGCGGGAGGCGTGTTGCCGCCGAGATCGAGGATGATGCCGTTGCCGTCGGTGTGGTTGGAGCTCTGGTCGACTTCGCCGGTGATGATGTTGTTGGAGATGACGGAGTGGATGCCGGGGTAGTTGTCGAACCACACGTGGGAGTTATAGGAGATGGCGCTGGTCCAGCTATACCACTGAGGGACGGAAGTGGAAGAGGGGATGTAGCCGTTGTGGGAGATGAGGTTGTGATCGGCGACGAGGTAGTCGCAGCCGATGGTGCCGATGCCGGAGCCTCCGGTATCGGAGATGGAGTTGGAGAGAAAGGAGACGTGGTGGCCGCCGCGACAGAAGAAGCCATCGGCGGCAGTGCCGCTGCCGTTGAGGTTGAGGCCCTGGAAAATGATGTAGGCGGGGCCGGAGGGGAAGGAGCCGTTGCCGACCTTGATCATCGGTTCGGCGTCGGCTGCGCCCGTCCACACGAAATTAACGGGGGTAGAGTCGTAGTTTTTGAAGGTGATCCAGGAGGAGGCGGTGCCGCTGTTGGGAGGAACAAAGGTCGAGCCGAGGTTATACGTTCCGCCAAGCAGGCAGACAACCGAGCCGGGCTGAGTAGCGGCGGCCGCGGCGGCGAAGGATTTGGGGGAAGAGGGGGTGGTACCGGAGTTAGAGCTAGAACCGGAGGGAGAGGCATAAAGAGTGCAGTTGGAAGAGGTGGAGGAATTGTCGACAGTGATGTCGACGAGGGGACTGGACGCCGACCTGCTGGCGGAGTCGGTGACTTCAGCGGAAAGAGAATGGGCTCCATTAGAGAGAGAATTGGAGTTTAGGCTGAAGGACCAGCTAGTGGTGACGGAAGCGCTGGAGAAGGAGCCTCCGTCGACGGAGACTTGCACGGAGCTGATGGGTAGACCATCGGAAGCCACACCGGAAACAGAGAGAGTGCCGGAGACAGTGGCACCGTTGGAGGGGCTGGAGATAGAGACAGAAGGAGCGGCAGGGGTGACCACGTTGATGCTGAGGTTGGCGGAGGCGGAATGAGCTGCGGCATCCTTGACCAGCATGGTGAAGGGAAAGGTTCCGGCGACGGTGGGAGTACCAGAAATGGAGCCAGACGAAGACAAAGCTAAGCCCGTGGGAAGCCCGCCACTGGAAAGCGACCATGAATAGGGCGAAGTTCCGCCACTGGCGGTAAGCGTGGACGTGTAGACAACAGTAGCCGTTCCACCGGGGAGCTGCGTGGTAATGATCTGCAACGTCGAAGTTACGGCATTAACCGTGAGCGTGGCCGCGGCACTGGTGACGCTTCCGACCGCATTACCGACGACCACGGTGAACTGCGCGCCGCTATCGGAGGTTGCCGTGGCGGGTGTGGTGTAGCTGGATGAAATGGCACCAGAGATGGCAACGCCGTTCTTCTTCCACTGATAGCTCAAAGGAGCCGTACCGGTAGCTGAGACCGAAAAGGAGGCCGTCTGGCCTGCAGTCACGGATTGGCTCGCGGGCTGCGTAGTAATCGACGGCGCCACAGCGCTGGCAGCGACAGTGAGCGTGGCCGCGGCACTGGTGACGGTTCCGACCGCATTACCGACGACCACGGTGAACTGCGCGCCGCTATCGGAGGTTGCCGTGGCGGGTGTGGTGTAGCTGGATGAAATGGCACCAGAGACAGCAACGCCGTTCTTCTTCCACTGATAGCTCAAAGGAGCTGTGCCGGTAGCAACGACAGAGAACGAAGCGGTCTGCCCAGCCGCAACGGTCTGGCTCGTTGGCTGCGTCGCGATCGACGGGGCCATCGCGACCGCAGTGACAGTAAGGCTAGCAGGGCTGCTAGTAGCGTTGCCTGCCGAGTTGCTGACCGTGACATTGAACTGTGCTCCGTTGTCGGAGCTATTTGTGGCGGGGGTAGTGTAGGTGGATGCGCTCGCGCCACTTATGACGACACTGTTTCTCTTCCATTGATAAGTCAGAGGAGCTGTGCCCGTCGCCGTCACGGAGAAAGTAGCCGTCTGGCCTGAGGTGATTGTCTGACTTGCTGGCTGTGTGGCGATCGACGGCGCAACCGGCGCAGGGCTGTT
>DASXMM010000575.1:0-2764 GCA_036495665.1 Candidatus Acidiferrum sp.
TCAATCACGCGAACGCTCGTCACCCGCCGCGTAGCCGAATCAAAATTCAAACTGTGCACAACGCTGTAAGGCCGAATCGTAAACCGCCCGGTCTTGATCGCCGCCGGCAAAGTCGAGCTCAAGCTGCTGAAGTACGACCCGGTAATACAGCCGCGGTGGCAAACGCCGCAGTAATGGCAAGCCGCCCGCCCCTTGTGCACGCGCGTCAGAACCGCCGACCGCCCAATCGTCATCATTCGATCATCAAAATGTTTCGCCATCGCCTCGCGAACATCCATCTCGACGCAGGTCATCTCCATCGGTGGCAAAAATTTCCCATCCGGCAATTGCGGCAACCCTTCAGCCTGCCCGCTAATCCCGGCAAACTCTTCCACGTAGTCGTACCACGGCGCAATGTCCGCATAACGAATTGGCCAGTCCACCGCAACGCCGTCCTTCAAATTCGCCTCAAAATCCAAATCGCTCCAGCGATAACTCTGCCGTCCCCACGTAAGCGACTTTCCGCCAACTTGCCGCCCGCGAATCCACGAAAAATGTTTTCCCTCCTCGCAGGTATAAGGATTGTCCACGTCGCTCACAAAAAATTTGTTCGAGTACTCGTCGCACGCGTAATAACACTCCCGCTGAATCAGTTGCGTCTTCGTCCGCGTGACGTGGTCGTCCCACCCGCGGTACTTCAGCTCCCAAACCGGCACGTGCTCCACGTAATCCTTCCCCGGATCGATGCTCCGCCCCGCTTCCAGCACCAGAGTATTCAACCCTTTTTCGGTCAGCTCTTTCGCCGCCCATCCGCCGGTAATTCCCGAGCCGATCACAATCGCGTCGTACGTATTCGTCGCCGCCATGCGAGTCTCCCTTAAGCCTTTTTCTCAGCCGTCACCGGTGCGCAACCGTGCTGCGCCCCCGGAATAATCTGCAACCCAAGTTCGCGCGTAAAACCAATTTCCGACGTGTAGTAACCGTGCAGCGTAATTCCCTTGAACACGATAAAAAACTTCCCTCTCAATTGCGTGTCTCTCTCCGGAACGGTATTCCCGTGACGCGCAGGGTGTGCCGGCGCCATGCCCACCTCTTCGTCCATCGCCCGCATCAACGCAAGCTGCTGCACTGGAGAAGCATCCACGAAGTCCTTCCCAAAAAGCTCGTTGCTCTGCTTGTCGACTCCCGCAAGCCCGTCGAGAAAGTGCTGGCGGTCCTCTTCGGTAGCCCACTCCGTAAGAATCACATCAACAAATTCGTTGACGCGCGCTCCCTTGGCTCCCGGCGTGTCCGTCTCCGGAATAATTATTTCGCTCATCAACACGACCGTCGCGTTCTGGTGAGGATTCAGCGTCCGCAGCGTGTAAGCGCCCCCAGGATGCGCCTCCTGAAAAAACGCGAACATCTTCGGCGCCAGCGCCGAAGCAACGGTCCCCGTCGCAAGAAATTTCAAGGCATCACGCCGCAGCATAGAACCTCCCCAATACTCTCTCTTCCGATTCCGCTTCTGATGACGATGGATCAGCCTTCGAGAATTTCTTTCCGAACATTCTTCAAAACGTACGCCGCCCGCTCCACTCCCACTTCTCCAGAAAGAATGGGATCCTCATTCTCAATGCTCAAAATCCCTTCGTACCCAATATCCATATACGCCTGCACCACGGACTTCCACAAACTCGCGCTGTGCCCGTAACCCACGGCACGAAACGTCTCCGAAGCATTTCCCAGATCGTTGGTCTCAAACGCAAAATTTAAAACGCCATACTTCGCGACGTTCTCGGGAAAAAACACCGTATCTTTCATGTGCGCGTGAAAAATCGCATTCTGCTTGCCCAGAAAGTGGATCACTTCGACGGGATCGCAGCCTTGCCAGAACAGGTGACTCAAATCGCAGTTCGCGCCAATCTCTTCGCCCGCCGCTTCGCGCAATTTCAGAAGCGTCCGCGGATTGTAGACCACAAAGTTGGGATGCATCTCCAGCGCAATACGATGAATGCCGTGCTCGCGCGCAAATTTCGCCGCATCGCGCCAATACGGAATCACTTTTTCTTTCCACTGCCAGTCCTGCATTTGCGCGTATTCAGGCGGCCAGCGATACGTAATCCAGTTCGGCTGTGCATCCGTCGGCGTGCCGCCAGGGCAACCCGAAAAACCCACGATTACCTTCACTCCCAGCCGCTCCGCCAGCAGCACCGTCCGCTTAAAACTCTCCGCATCGTGCGCCGCATGTTTTTCGTCCGGGTGAACCGGATTCCCGTGGCAGCTCAGCGTCGCCACATGAATCCCGTGATCCTCAAATTTCTTCTGCCACGCTTTGGCCTTCGCCGGATCGTCAAGCAGCTCTTGTACGGGGCAGTGTTTCGTTCCCGGATAACCGCCGGTCCCAATCTCCATCGCTTCGAGCCCGAGCGCGCTCACCTTCTCCAGCATCTCGTCGAGCGAAAACTTGTCATAGACGGGATCAAAAACGCCAATAGGAATTTTCCGCTTTGCCGAAGCCGAACTCCCCGACTGCTTGCTCGCCGGCGACGCAGACGACGCCGAAGCCGGCGTAGAAGAAGACGCCGCGCCACCAATAGAGTTCTTCATAGCTGCCCCTCCAGGAACCGCTGCAGCCAACAAGCCTCCACCGGTCGCAGCCAGGAATCGCCTGCGGTCAACCGATTTACTAACGCGCGCGCTCTCCATCCAGATCCCCCAAAAGTCGTCGTGTCACGAAGCCAAATCTCGGCCCGCGGCATTATACGCCTCTTGAGCGGCGGAGGAAGTCACAAAATCGTTTTTG
>DASXMM010000576.1:0-4426 GCA_036495665.1 Candidatus Acidiferrum sp.
ATCAAGGTCGAACTGCCCGGCTATCAGACCTTCGAGACCGATGTTCAAATCATCGCAGGACAAAAGTCCGAGATGAAAACGGAACTCGTAAAAGGCACCATCGACCAGGCCGGCGCCGAAATCAAGAAACCGCAGTAGTTATCTCAGAACCACCGCCGGTCGGCGCCATCCGCACTTGCGTTTTTATCAACTTTTCCCTTGACATTTAGTTACTGGAGGAATATAATTCTTTCCGTAGACTTTCGCGCCTGATCCTCGTAGCGCCAGCATCCTTGCTGGCGCTTTTTGCTTTTCAGGACTCCGACCGCGCGAAGCTCGCAGAATCAGCATTTACACAAACTCTGCGTTTTGCCTGCTTTTAGCGGGTTTTCGGGCGTCGTAACCGCCTTTAAATCAACACTTGTAAAACTGTATCAAAACAAAGAACTTTAACTATCTGTGGAGTGAACACTTATTAAAAAACCAGGGGAGGGGGCCGGCCGCACACAGCTCAAGCTTACGCTCGAGCACCGCAGCTTATTGCGAACCCGACAGGTAGGTTTTTCGGCTCCGCACGTGGTAGTCGCCGTTCAATACTTTGACCTGCACGTTGCGATACGTATTCGCAGGCCCCCGAGGCGTTGGGTAATACGCCAGCCGGTATTGCGTGCGCAGCTCCCGGTCAATCAAGTCGAAGATAACGTCAAGCTCCTGAGGCGTATCGGGAAAAAACATGTCCCCGCCGGTCGTTTCCGTAATCGTGGTTAGCGCGTGCTCTCCCGCCGTATTTCGCCCGCTCTCCGTCTTTATCGGGCGAATCACAATCGTGTAGAGCAGCAGGTCAGAACGCACCGCTTCTTTGCGAGCAGCGTCAAAGTCGGCGCGGCTGGTCGTCTCGCCGGCATCGGTGACCAGAACAATCACCCGGCGGCGCTCCTCTCCGCGCCGCTCCAGCTCCTTTGCTCCAATCAGCACCGCATCATAGATGGACGTACCCGCGCCAGGGGGGATCTTGCGCACCGCGGCCTGCAGCGTTGCCACATTGTCCGAAAACGCCGCGAGCTGCGTGACATTTTCGTCAAACGCAAAAACCGAGATGCGGTCGCCCGGGCGCAAAACTTGCCGGATAAAATGCGCCGCCGCCTCTTTCTCGAAGGCTATTTCCATGTTTGCGCTCAGGCTTGAATCGATCATCAGCGCTAGGTCCAAAGGTAGCTGCGTCTCGGATTCAAACACTTCAATTTTCTGCAGCACGCCCTCTTCGTAAACCTGAAACGCCTCGACAGGCAAATCCGGCGCGGGGCGGCTGTGGTCGTCCAGAACGCTGGCCAAAATGCTGACGAGGTCCACCTTCACCTTGATTTTGCCCCGCTGTTGCGGATCGGCATCTTCCGGCGGACGAAGCGGCTCCTCCGGCGCTGGCACGATGCTGCCGCGCGGCGGTGGCGTATTCGGCGGAGAAGACGGCATCGGCGGCGGTGTCGGAGCCGTCCCGTCCGCCGAGGAAGGGGGTGCAGGCAGTTTGGGCTTCGGCTGCGCCCACGGGGGCCGGTCGGGCTTGTCCTGCGCAACCGCAATCCCAAACAAACAAAGCGCCGCCGAGGCAGCAACCGCTGAAACCAATGCTCGTGGGAATCGATATTTCATTGATGGATTAAGATGCAGGATTTGCGGCCCGTGTCTCCAAAGGAGCCGGAGGTATCTCGCCGTCGGCCCAAACGGCGCCGTCCTCGAAATACTCTTTCTTCCAAATCGGTACGGTCCGCTTTAGGGTGTCGATCGCGTAGCGGCACGCATCGAAAGCCGCCGGCCGGTGCGCCGAGCTGACCGCTATAAACACGCTGGTCTCGCCGATTTGCAGCCGCCCCAGCCGGTGAGCGATAGCGACCATGTGAATCGGGAATTTCTCGTGGATTTGCTCCGCAATTTCCCGGATTTTTTCCAGCGCCATGGATTCGTACGCTTCGTAGTCCAAATACAACGTTCGGCGGCCATGAGAATGATTCCGCACGCAGCCATCGAACGTGACGATGGCGCCGTCTTCCTCCTCGCGAACATGCTTAATCAAAGTCACGTGGTCAATAGGATCGCGTACAAGCGCAAGCAGATCGGGTTGTGGCAATTTGTTCATGGAGGATCGCACTAGCCGCCGCTCACCGGTGGGAGAAATGCAACTTCATCGCCGGAATGCAAAGGCGTGCTCCACGCAGCAAATTCCTGATTTCGCGAGGCAACGAGGGAAGGACGAAAGCGCGCCAACTCGGGGTGACTGGCGCCGTACTGCGAAAACAGCTCCTCGATCGGCGCTCCGTCGCGCAGCTCGACGGAATCCTCCGCCTGCCCCACGATTTCCTTGAGGCGGCCGAAGAAAAGCACTTTTACGCGCACGGTCTGTGAAGAGACACCCACGGGAGAATTGTAACCCGCCGAACAGTCAGCGAGCCATACCCTGCGCGGTTTGCGCCAACAGGCTGACAGCCGACTACCCGCTCTCAGAACCCGAGCCGCTCGGGCGGACCTATCGGCCTTTTCATCCAGTGAGAATAATTTGAATGTTTCTGTCGCTTGACCGGGACGCGATGGTTGCGTAGCGTTTTGAGTTAGCTTGTAATGCGGCCGCCGCTCGCAGAGGTCGAGCACTATCGCCATGAAGATTCTTGTGACTGGATCGAGTGGACTAGTTGGCAGCGCGCTCGTGCCCGCGCTCGTAAAGTCCGGACACACCGTTTGCCGCCTCGTCAGACCCGGCAGCGTCACGAAAGACGCACAGCATGACGGCTTTCAAGTGGCCTGGAATCCAGCCACCGGCGAACTCGGCGGTGCCGCTGTCGGCGCGGACGCGGTAGTAAACCTCGCCGGAGCCTCGATCGCTGATGGCCGCTGGACCGAAAAACGCAAGGCGGAGATACGCACAAGCCGCATCGACACAACGCGCGCGCTAGTCGGAGCCCTCGCCAAGATGAACGCGCGGCCGCGCGTTCTCGTCAGCGCCTCGGCCACGGGAATTTACGGCAACCGCGGTGACGAAGTCCTGACAGAGGAAAGCCAGCCAGGAACCGATTTTCTCTCGAGTCTCTCCAGGGAGTGGGAAACCGAAGCTCTGAAAGCCGAAGCGCTTGGAATTCGCGTGGTTCTAGCCCGCTTCGGAATCGTCCTCGCCAAAAACGGAGGCGCTTTACCGCCGATGATGCTTGCTTTCCGCTTCTTCGCTGGCGGAAAAATCGGCAGCGGTCAGCAATGGATGTCGTGGATTTCTCTCGACGACGTAATCGAAATCCTGCGCCTGGCCATCGAGAATGGCAACGCCCGAGGCCCCATCAATGTGATCTCTCCCCAACCAGTCCAAAACACCGAGTTCACAAAAGTTCTGGCCAGCACCATGCACCGCCCCGCCCTCTTCCCCGCCCCGCCATTCGCGCTGCGCCTAGCCCTCGGCGAAATGGCCGACGCGCTGCTCCTCTCCAGCCAGCGCGTCCTGCCTAAGAAATTGGAGAGCTTAGGCTACCGCTTCCAGCACTCAGATTTGGCCGCAACGCTCAAACATGTGCTGAGTCAAAGTGGCGGTTAGGAGGCGCACAAAGCAGTTATTTCAAGACAGTGAAGCTAATCTCGACTTTCTCCAACTTGCCGCTAATGGGATCCGTCATCACGGTGCTCTCGACCGGCTGTCCTTCACGCAATTTCAGGTCGAGCTCAGATTTGTATCCGCGAATGATCGGCTCTTGAAAATGGCCAGCGGAAGAATCCAGCTGAGAGCAGTCCCCTTTCGTCATAGGGAAGGAAACTTCACCTTCCACCCAGGAACGTTCCAGAGTCATTTGAAGCAATACGTGGCCATCGCCAGTGTAGGCGGAGCGCGCATCGACATTCGTGCCCACGTCCACGTACTGCATTTCATTTTTGCCGACATAGATGGGCAGCCGGCTTCCGATCCGGAATTTCACCCAGCCGGGTTTGATCTCGTTTGCATCGGGAGCATTTATATACATAGAGTACGGCAGGGTCTTGACCTTCTTGTCGCCATCCAACTCTGTGAATACGATCTGCACTTTTATCGGCGTTGTTTGCACCTCGGCTTTGGCGCGGTCGTCAGCCTTGGGTTTATCTTGCGCCAGGCAAATCGGCGAGAGCATCGCGAGCAAGAAAAGTGAAGTGAGTTGGATTTTACTGGTCTTCATTCCATTCCTCCGTTTAGTTGCGATTTTTGATCGGCCATTCGCTAATGCTCTTCTTCTATGGAATCAGGCGCTTCACTTTCGGCTCTTTCGAGCGGTTTGACCTCGAGCTCCGCAATCTGCAACAGAGCCACGCTCATTGGCTCGTCCGTCTTATCGGGAACACGAGTGACGACAGCGAGCGGCAGACCACTGCGCTCCTGCATCGTGGCGACGAAGCGTGCGAGCGCTTCGCGCTCGTCCGGCGGCACGATCACCTCGAAGTGGCTCGA
>DASXMM010000577.1:0-17045 GCA_036495665.1 Candidatus Acidiferrum sp.
CATGGTTTTCTGGAGCCTCGCGTCCATGGCACACGCCATCGCGTCTTCCCTCGCCGGATTTGTGCTCGCGCGATGCGCTCTGGGATTTGGAGAAGCGGGAGTTTTCCCGGCGAGCATCAAGTGCATCGCGGAATGGTTTCCCCGAAAAGAGCGAGCGCTTGCGACTGGAATTTTCAATGCCGGCACAAGCGCGGGGGCGATCATCACCCCGCTGATCGTTCCCTGGATTGCGGTGCATTTAGGTTGGCGGTGGGCTTTTCTCTTCACTGGGGCTCTCGGGTTCGCCTGGCTCATTCTGTGGCTCCTGTTCTACCGGAAGCCGCAGGATCATTCTCACTGCACCGAGGGCGAGCTCAAATACATACAATCCGATTCAGAGTTGCCTTCCGGAAAGATTCGTTGGGCACAACTTCTGCCTCACCGGCAGACTTGGGCCTATGCGGCTGGAAAATTCATGATTGACCCTATCTGGTGGTTTTATCTTTTCTGGATTCCGGATTACTTGCAGCGGGCGCACGGCTTGCACCTGACACAAATCGGCTTGCCGATCCTGGTCATCTATATCATTTCAGATTTCGGAAGCGTTGGCGGCGGCTGGGTTTCGTCAAGTTTGATTCATCGGGGACTCACGGTGAACGCGTCGAGAAAATGGGCCATGCTGCTTTGTGCCCTGTGCGTCTTGCCGATTGCATCGGTTTACCGGATTTCTGGTTTGTGGCCCGCCACGATCTTGATTGGAATTGCAGCAGCAGGTCACCAGGGATTCTCTGCGAATCTATTCACGCTATCGTCGGACCTTTTCCCTTCGCGGGCAGTTGCATCCATCGTGGGGATTGGAGGTATGGCAGGCGCAATCGGCGGCATGCTGATCGCGGAGATTGTGGGGCACGTGTTGCAGTGGACGGGCAGCTACATGATTCCCTTTTTCCTTGCTGCCTCGGCCTATCTGGCTGCGCTGTTGTTCATCCAGATTCTGAGCCCGCGGTTCGTCCCCGCGCGCATTGGAGGCGCATGAACCAATGAGTCTCGAATTATTCCAGCTCAACGGCAAGAATGCGGTCGTCACAGGTTCCCACAGAGGGCTGGGCGCGGCGATCGCTGTGGCTCTGGCGAAGGCCGGCGCAAACGTCGGTTGTCACGGACGCGATCCGAATCCGGGCCCGGCCTGCGATGAGATTCGTTCCGCCGGTCGCAGCACTTTCTACATTTCCGGTGACCTCGCGGACTCGAGTGTGCCCAGCAAACTCATCGAAAGAACGGTCGAGGAATTTGGCTCGATCGATATTCTTGTGAACAACGCCGGAGTGATTCGAAGAGCGCCCGCAGCGGAATATTCTGCTGCCTTCTGGGACGAGTTGATTGCCGTCAATCTGACAGCGCTCTTTCACCTGTCCCAACTTGCCGGTCGCCATATGCTCCAGAAAGGGAGCGGCGGTAAAATCCTGAACATCGCTTCCCTGCTCTCTTTTCAGGGTGGAATTCAGGTTCCCGCGTACGCGGCCGCCAAAGGGGGCGTCGCTCAATTGACGAAAGCCCTCGCCAACGAATGGGCATCCAAAGGTATCAACGTGAACGCGATCGCACCAGGATACATGGCAACGGACAATACAATAGCGTTGAGAAACGACCCCGCCCGCAGCCGCCAAATTCTCGAAAGAATTCCTGCCGCGAGATGGGGAGCACCCGAGGATGTTGCCGGAGCAGCAATTTTCTTGTGTTCCTCCGCCAGTAACTACGTGGACGGACACATTCTCGCCGTGGACGGCGGCTGGCTGGCTCGCTGAGACGCCCATGACGCTTTCCATCAAGAAAAAAGACGGATGCCGCTGGGATCTGATCAGTCTGGGCGAAGTGATGCTGCGCTTCGATCCCGGCGAATTCCGGATATGGACCACCCGAGAGTTTCGCGTCAGCGAAGGCGGCGGTGAATACAACGTTGCTCGTGGGTTAAAGCAGTGTTTTGGACTGGAAACCGCCATCGTCACGGCGTTTGCGAATAATCCGGTGGGGATGTTGCTGCAGGACTTGATCTATCAGGGCGGCGTGGATTCCTCGTTGATCCGCTGGGTCGACTATGACGGCGTGGGGAGGACAGTTCGGAACGGTTTGAATTTTACCGAACGGGGATTTGGCGTTCGCGCTGCTTTGGGCTGCTCCGATAGAGGTCATACAGCGATTTCGGCAATGAAACCAGGCGACGTCGATTGGGAGGTGGTGTTCAAAGGTGCTCGCTGGTTTCACACCGGGGGAATATTTTGCGCTTTGTCCGAATCAGCCCCGGAAGTTGCCCTCGAAGCCATGCAAGCCGCGCGCAAACATGGCGTCGTAATTTCTTACGACTTGAATTACCGCGATTCTCTCTGGAGATCGTTCGGCGGAAAGAAGCGCGCGCAAGAGGTAAACCGGCGCATCGCTCCGCTTGTCGACGTGATGTTGGGCAACGAGGAGGACTTCTCTGCAGCGCTCGGCTACGAGGTTCCCGGAATGGGCGAAACTCCCTCTGCCCTCGATCCGGAAGCCTTCAAACAGATGATCCGCACGGTAGTGAAGGACTTTCCATTCAAGGTTGTAGCGACAACGCTGCGGAAAGCCACGACTGCTACAAGAAATGACTGGGGCGCGATTTGCTATTGCGAAGGTAACTTCTATCAGGCGCGGGAGCGACAAAATCTTGAAATTCTCGATCGCGTGGGCGGCGGCGACTCCTTTGCCTCCGGTCTGATCTACGGTTTTCTTGCCGACAAAGGACCAGAATGGGCGGTGGAATGTGGAGCGGCACATGGAGCACTAGCGATGACGACGCCGGGAGATACGACGATGGCCACTCTCGCTGAAGTTCTTCAAGTGATGAAGGGCACGGGAGCAAGAATCGCGCGTTAGTCGCAGAGTCCGCCGCATGGAGGCAACAGATGAAAACGGACACGAATCGATTTCCCGATCTTGTGGTCGTACCGCACGCGAGTGGCAAACAATCGGAACCCGAGGACGGGCTGAAGCGCTGCGTCCTTGCTTACAACGACAAACTATTTGTCGCCGAGCACGAAATGGTCAAAGGCTGGGTTGGCAAAGTACATAGCCATCCCCACGACCAGGCCGTCTATGTCGTGAAGGGACATTTGCGGATCATCTGCCAGGGAACCACATTTGAGATTCGGACTGGTGACACCTTCGTCGTGCGGGGTGGCGTGGAACACGGCGCATCCGCCCTCGAGGATTCCGTGGTCGTAGATGTCTTTACTCCTTGCCGGGAAGACTACATATCGTGAGCCACATTCAAGATTGGCTGTTTTCAGTGCTCGAGAAGCGGAGGCTGTCGCCCACGAATTCCGTGCGAACTTCCCAGCTTTATTTGCGTAAATTCCTGGCGCTACTATGGATCGGGTTTGTCGCTATCACCGGCTTTATATCCGCTCAGAAAAATCCCTCCGCAACACAGATTGCGACTTCTGATCTCGATGGTCAGATTCGGGAATTTCTCAAGAAGGAGATTTCCGCCCACGTTGCAGACATCAAGACTCTTACACCGCCCCCTGACCGTGTCGTCGGCGCCTTAACTACCGGTGAGTTTTCCTGGGGCACCTTCATGCGCACGTTGGGAGGCTACTCTGAATTCGCGGGCACGAGAACGATTGACGGCCGCGATGTCCCGCAAATGATTGGTCAGATGGCTCAAATCGAATTAAGCCGAGGAGGAAAGGCCTGGGCTCAACTCTACGCGGCGATGGCTTTGGAAAGCTTTGGAAAGGATTTAAGTCATAACGCTTTGTGGCAGGAACTTTCAGCAGAGCAAAGGAAAACCTATCTCGTTCTGCTGGATCCTAATCGCTTCTATGACTCCAAGAATCACAAGCTACTTCATCTGCCCGAGAACTACTTTGGTGTAGCGGCCCGGATTGCGGCGATCGACTATGAACTTGGACTCAGCAAGGATCGCGTCGCCATGGATGATTTGTTGGACCACGCAGCCGTCCCATTCACGAAGGGAGCGCTCTTTGCAGACGATGCCCCGCCAACCGGCCGCTACGATCGATATTCAAATGAATACGCTCGGGCGCTGTATGAAGCTGCACAGCTTGCGGGACGCGAAGATATTCTGAAAGCCGTAGCGCCGGCGCTCAAAGAGCAAATGAAACTTTGGTGGGATTTGTTGGCCCCGGACGGCTACGGGTACTCCTGGGGCAGAAGTCTTGGCGCGATCAGCTATATGGATACCATGGAGATCGCAGCATTCCTGGGTCAGCACGCGGAATTTCGGACCGCACCGTTGTCCCAACTTGCGTCTGCGTATTTGGCAGCATGGTCCTGGCTGCGGCGCGACTTCAACGATCAGACTCATCTCCTGTCCATATTTGCTTTCGGCAGAGGAGACTATGGATACATCACGAAGGAACGCGAATGGCAACAAACCACAACCTTCCTGGCAAAGGTAATCGACGCTCACCAGAAATTCATTCCGGTGCTGAAAAAGGAGGGGATGGATACTTTTCCTTCCCAATTGAGTTTGCCTGATGTCGCACGGTTCCAGTTTTTCCGAAACGATCCAGGGCGGAAATTTGGAGTGTGGGTCATTCGTCAGGGAGACGTGCAATTTGCCCTGCCGTTCGTCACTGGTCCAAAAGCTGCAACATCCGACTACGAACCAGCGCCATATGGATTTCCCGGTTTTTCCGTGCCGGTCGAAAAAATCTATCCCTGTTTGGTTCCGTTTCTCGAGTTGGACGATGGCCACACCATCGCAGCCTTGGACGGCGCAGACGAAATTAAGATTTCCGAGGACGGCAAAACTGTGACTGCCGTTTGGAGACGTTGGGTACGGGTCGGCGCCACGGCGGGAGAAACCGTCGATCCGGGTCTCACCTCCGAGGTCACTTGGCTTTATCAAGACAACAGTCTCCGTAGAGTGGAAATACTAACCGCAGAGGTGCCTGTAAAAATTCGCAGGCTCTGGCTCGCGATTCCAACGCCTCACAGCCGCCTTGAAACGCGGGAGGCTTCGGGTGCCCGGATCGATCGGCTCTCTTCTGGTAAGGGGATGCTCGAAATTCAGGTCAAGCATCCGGCCTGGCCGTTTTTGGTTTCGGCTTTCGCCACCGGAGACGATCCCCTTGGTCGAGGAGATCGCGGACCGATTCCCCTGCATCTCCTACTCGAATCGACGAATTTGTCGTTAGTGCCTGGAACCCCCGCGCGCTGGGAGCTACTCCTTTCAGCCAAATAAAAGAATCACCGCCCTTCGGATTCATGCGGCTGGAAGCCCGATGCTCAAGCTCATTCTCCGCTCCCTCGTGTGCATCGCGTTTCCGACCGGCTCGTTTACTTTTGCGCAGGCGCCTGCGGCTACGGCGGCAGCAGCTGATCGCTATGGCGCACGCCTTCCTAAGCCGCTGCAAATGAGTCACGACGGGAGCTCGACGAGAGATCCTTAGAGAGAGTTTTCATGGGATACCCCGGGGTATACAGAGAACTGTGAAGTAAACGCATGAAAGAAACGGAGTTGTTGGCGTTGGTGTGTGTGCGCACACGGCGAGGCTGTGGAAAAGGAGGGAAGGGATTGGGCGGTGGTGGGGGTAGCCCACACCCCCGTTGCGCACGGACAGAGTGCATACGCGCATGATGGGAAAGGGGTTGCGGCGATTCGTTCGTGTACGACACGGACAGGTTCGTGCGAGAGCGAGCGGGAACCACCCCCTACGTTTTCTGTAAGTGTTGCATTTAAAGGGTTTAGTGATTTTGTAAGTTGTTTAGAATCAGCGCTTGCGGAGGGGTCTGCAAGTGTTGCAATTAAAGGGGAAGACAGGAAGGACAGCGAGGGATTCTGTGACCGAGGTGAGAGGACCGGGTTGTATCGAATTGTCACACAAAATTATATCGTATATTTACCTACCTGTCAAGACAAATCGTAAGTATAATAAAACGAAGAGGATACGGAAAGGCTGGATGATCGACGGAAGTCGAAGGGCGGAATATCAGGAAACGTCCCGTCTGTCCCCACGTTTCAAATGGACGCAAGAAGAATAAGTACCGAAGATTCCCGCGGAGTCTGGATCGCGCTCCATCTACGCTGCGCTTTCCCAAAAAACGAATTTCTTCACACGTTCCTCTCCCCGAGTTTCCCGTCCCCGAGTTTCCTTGGGCCCTTCGGCCCGATGATAAGGTCACCACGCTCCGGGCAGCAGCAGGCGCGCGTTGTTGCAGCCCCGCAGTTCTGTGAGGCAGGCGAGGTTGAAATTATAGGCCTTTTGCCTTACTGATTCCGGGGCGGCGGAAGTCAAGCGTATGGTCATCGCGATCGTGTAGTCAATGCCTCCAGACGTTGCTCGCCTGCCCTCCAGTTTGAAAGGGACTGAGTCAGGTGTGGCCAGGGTCTCAACGACTTGGGCCGTATAAGCGACGCCGGATTGGAGAGCTAAGTCAATTTGGGCGATCTTCCCCCTCTGCGCCGTGATTCCGCCTCCAAACCTCGTTGCCGGCGCAAGTCCGATTCGCCAAAGCCAGCGGTTGCCGAAATTGAAGAAAAAAGAGCAGAGCTCCTGATCACAGCGTGGGCCGTCCTGGACAGCGTAGCTGCGATATTTGTTGGCTAGCCTCTGCAACTCTGCGAAATCGGATTCTCCGACCCGGATATGCACGACGTCTTGAAGAAAGTCTCTGGCTTGCCAGCGGACTACAAATGTCCGAACTATCGCTGCGACGGGCACGACGCAGATCAGGGCCAGCACCCAAATGAGTAAGCGAATGGCTTTCCTCTTCATGGTCAATCCGCCTATGTGGTTCCGCAGAGCGGAGCCGTGTGGCCGTTGATTTTTACGGTGTTAGGGTTCCCGCTGAGGGGGCCCTGCATTACTATCGTGTTGAACATGCTGGGTGCCTGTCTAGGACGGCTAATCGGAACCCACTGGGCGATACCGAGGCCGCCGGGCGAAACAAGGAAGTACTGTGTGCTCTTGACAGTCTGAGAGCTGTAGAGTCCCGGCCGTAGATTGTCGTTGAATACGTTGATTTCACCGAGGTCGGGGTAGTTGTGGGACTGGCCCCATGGGTTTGGCGGCGTTAAGGATGTATCGGACTGCTGCTCCGTTATGTTGTAGCTTCCATTAAGAGGAGTTCCGGACTGTGCGGCCAATTGATATGTAACCTCTCGCTGTCCTGCACTCGAATTAAAGCAATCGCGAGTCACGTTGAGGATCAGGTCCTTCGGATTGATAGTCCAGCCACCGGAGTTGCTGGGGGCGCCGCTGAGGTCACCTCCAGGATCGCCGAAGGTGGAAAAGAAGGTCCAGTAGCCGTCGTCGTAGGTCGTAACCCCACCTGCGGTTACGCTGTCGCCCGGTGTCCAGATTCCTATTGCACCGCCTATCCCGCCCCCGTAACCGATGGGGAAGCCTACGCCAAAGCCGCTATCGTCGCCGTTATATCCTCCGTCCAGTCCCCCCGCGCCGCCCCATCCATCCAAACCGCCGAAAACCGAGTAATACCAGGGGTTGCCTCCACCGCAGGGTTGGCCATTCTGGGGTTCCGGGTCCGCCGTCTCCTCGCTCGATGCTGAAGGTCCTCCCCCGCCAGATTCGGCAGACTCCGATCCGTCGGGTTGGCGATTCTGTACCGTCGGAGGACAAGTGCCGAAGGGGTCGGTGAATAAGACCGGCATGTTGCGGACGTAGGAATAGCGATTCAGGGATTGCGGATCGGAAGTGCTTCCAGCGATGGGGTCGGGCGAGGAGAAGCGGCTGAGGCCGCTCGCGTAGGTGCGCGCCTGGGCGTAGTCATTGCCATTAGACTCGACGTCACGATAGTAGGTGCTAAATATCCACGGGGCGGTGCTGCCCGGAGAATACCAGGTTTCGCCAAAGGGGAACGTGCCGCGCTCGTCGGCGACGTTCCCGCTGGTGTCGGTTCGGACACGCGGGGAAAGATGATCGTTGTGCCAGTAGTCGGTGGTACCGCTCTGGATGCTGGCAATCTTCAGGGAGCCGGCGTAGATGTATTCGTTGGTGGGAGCAGAGGGCGCCACACCGTTGTAATACTCGGCGAGGACCTGCGCACCGGCAAAGATGGTGACGATCGTGTTGCCGCCGCCGATTTTCTTGATGCGCTGACCGTTGCCGTCATAGGTGTAGGTGCCGGAGCCGCTGGCATTGGTGGAGGAGACAACATGATTTTGGGCGTCGTAGACGAGCGTGTTGATGCCGTCGTGGGTCATGTTGCCGCTCAGATCGTAAGTGTAGGGCGCGGGCAGGCGGTTCGTGGAGGTGGAGGCGATTTGTGAGAAGGTGGGGCAGGTGATGGCGGTGCAGCCAGCGCCAGCGAGGGTGCTTTGGGTGTTCCGATTGCCGTAGCGGTCATAACCCTCTTGCAAACCCCAAGCCGGATAACCGGCCGAGCCGGTGGTTTTAGCGGTGACGAGACGGTAGAGCGAGTCATAGGTGTAGGTTGCGCTGTGACCGTTATCCACACCGTCCGTGATGCCGGAAATGAGGCCATTGTTGCTTGGCGCCATGGTGTAGGAATAGCTCAGACCGAATTTGGTGGTCGCGTCGTGCGTGCAGGTTGTCCCGCGATTGGTAGTGGAATAATCAAGGCAGTTCAGTTGCAGGCGATCGGCCGAGAAGCCGAAAGAGGCGTAGAGACCGTTTCCGTACTTAAAGCCTGTTACCTGACTGGCGGTGTTAAAGCCGAAACCGGTCGCAAACGGGCTGGCGGCGGTACCGCAGCCGGTCGTGGAAGGGGCGACTTCGCAGAGGCGTCCGATGGGGTCGACGCTTTGTTGAACAACGCGGCCGGAAGGATACGTGATCTGAGTCAGTTGGCTGGCGAGATTGTATGCGTGGCTGATCGTGTAGGTCGAGGAGCCGATGACCTTCTGAAGCTGGGTCAATTGTTCGAGAGCGTTGTAGACGTAATTTTCTGAGCCAACGCCATCGGTCATGGTGATGAGCTGACCGATGCAGCCCGCGCCATGCGCGGAGTTGCAAGAGGAGTCGTTTCCGTACGTAAAGCCCAGCGAAGACGTGGCCGGAACTCCGGTTGCTCCGCTGACGTTGAAGGAAATACCAGTCAAACGATTGAGCGTGTCATAGCCATAGCTGGTGATCACGCCGCGCGCGTCGGTCATGGACTGAAGATTGTCGAACGAATCGTAGCCGTTTTGGCAGACACCGCCAGAGTATAAACCGAGACAAGTTGTGCCCGCTTCCGGAGTGGTCGAGCTGTTGAGGCGACCAAGGGCATCGTAGACGTACGTTCTGGTCTGGGCACCTTGGGCGATCTGGAGAAGCTCATTGAGTACGTTGTAAGTATACGAGGTCTGCAAAGTCAGGCTATTGCTGTTGGTCGGGTCAGGCTCGAACATCGTCGAAAGGCGACGTGCGCCGTCGACAACGGATTTCCTCTGGACGCCCGCGGGGTCCTGTGCGGTGGTGGTGTTTGTGGCGTAGGCGGTGGTCGACACGGAACTATCCGGCAAGGTGACCGAGATTGGTCTGCCCAAAACGTCAAAGGCGGTCGTAGTCCAATAAGAAGGGCTCGTTCCGGTGTACGGATTGCTAGTCTGGTAAGCGCGTCCAGCGAGATTGTAGGTCGTGGCCACCTTGGAGTAGACGTTGTTGCTCACATCTTCGGTCGTCGTGAGGTTGGGACGACCCAAGGTGTCAACCGCGGCAATTTGCTGGACAGACTTTGAAGAATCAATGGAGGCCTTGGACGTCGACGTAAAATGCACGTCATCATACGAGATCGATACGTTGGGACCGCTGGTTTGCGAGACTTGTGTGGGGCGGCGAAGATAATCATAGGAACCGGTGGTCACCAAACCATTCGGATCCGTTGCGGTGTTGACCTGGCCGGTGGGCAAGTAATAGGCGTAAGTGGTTTTGAGGGTGGGGCCAAGAGACGAGCCGCTGGTAACCGAGTCCGGCAAGGAATAGTTCTGGGTCGTCGTGGCCGAAGAGTATCCCCAAGTCTTGTTCTGGCAGCAGTTCAATTGCGCAGAAAGCAGATTTCCAAAAAAATCGTAAGTGAAATTTTTGGTGATTCCATTCGCCGGCGTGGTCGGGGCGAGGTACGTAGTAACGGATGTGGGATTGCCACGATAATAGAAGGTGCATTCGTAGGAGGCGTCATTGTGTTGGGCTATGCCAGTCGGGCAGGATTGGTTGTCGCCCGCTGTCGCATCGTACGCGGTATCCTGGCGATACTGCACTGTTCCGGTTACGTCTTTGACCTGTTTCGAGATCACGAGGTCGATGATATTCAGGTTGGTGTAGTTCGTCGAGGTCTGATAGGTGTACGTCGTGGTTCGCAGCAGGCTGCCGCGGGCGCCGGTGCCCCAATCGTACTCGGACACAGAATCAAGCAAACCGTTTGAATCGTAGGTGGTGTCGACTTCGGATTGGGTGGAGCCGTCTTCAAGAATGGTTACTTGTGTCGCGGGAGTGCCGTTGGTGGCCCAGGTGGTGTTGATGGTGCGAAGGACATTCACACCGGGGGATTCCTTGTAGATCTTCTTCTGTGTGTACTGCCCGGTGCTGTTATAGGTATAAACCGTGTCGTTTGCATTTGGTGTATCGGCGAGCTTGGGGGTCGTGATGGTCGTAGCGACGGCAGTGCGTGAGTAGTTCCATGTCGCGGTGTTGGTTCCGTCGCTGACCACCTGATTCATCCCAACGGTGGACCCATCCGTGCAGCTTGTGCCGTCGTGAGTGCCGGTGTAGTCGTATTCGTAGTAGCCGGTGGTAGGAAGCGTCACTCGCTGGACACGGCCAGTGTAATAGCCGCTATATCCCGGCGTAGACTCGTAAGTGAAAGTATAGGTCTGGTTGTTGGGGAGCACGATAGTTGTCGGAAGGCTGAGCGTGGCGGAATATTCAAGAATGCTTGTGCATGCAAAGTTGGTTTTGACACTGATAGGAGAGAGATTGACGGTTGTGGTTTGGTAGGCTCCGGTGGGGTCGAGGAACTCGTATTTAATTGAGGTACTGGAAGTGACGATTTTTAGCGCTTTTCGTCCCGTTGAGTCGGTCCAGTCTGTTTCCGACCCACCAACGTAAGCACCACTGAGAACGTTACCGTTCGGGTCCGTGAGCGTCATGGCGGAAGTCGAAATGGCCACGCCCGACTTGCTGGTGATCGTCGGCGTAAGCGAAACGGCTGGGTTGCTGATGGAGGCGTAAAACCCACTTGCGTCGGTGGCATAACCGGAGTAAGTGCCTGAATAGGTCGTGCCGTCCGTACAGCTGTTGTAAACCTCTTTAACCGAAATATTAAAGGGATGAAGTGTGCCGAGGGGATCCTGGTACACGTAGCCGTTGTAAATATAGGTGTCGATGTAACCGCCATTGCCGTGCGGGCCGCAGGAACCTGTCTGAAGCTGGTTCTGGAAGGTGGTCTGGCCAGTGACCGAACTCAGCAGCCAACCGGCGACGGGTGTCCATGCTAGCGCGCCAGCGCCATTGAACTGCGGTGCCCACACTTGTGAGTTGTATACCGCGCTCAGGTTTAGGGACAGGCCGCGGCCAGGACTCGACATAACGGGAATCGCGAAAATGCCATTGAGGTTCCCGTTGTTGATGGCAGCGAACTGGCCCTGGCTGAAGGATGCGAATGGGGGCGTGCCCGTCTGGGGTAACGCGCTAACGGGCAGCATGAGAACTACTAGAACAAGAAGTAGGTGGCGGCGCATTGTTCTCCCTATTGGACCTGGAATTGAGCTGCGGTTAGGCCTGTGTTGAAGGACACGTTTTGAATGGTGATGGTTTGCCAGGGCACGCCATTGAAGGACTTGTTGATTTGGAACGGATAGAGGATGCCGTTTACTTTGGTGTAGTTTGAGAATTGAACTTCGACGGGAAAGGCCGGTGCAGCTCCGCCGCCCGTGTGGCGGGTGTACAAGAGCTTGACGACGAGGCCCGAGGAGGAGTCGAGCCAAATGTCTAGTTTGGAAAAGGGTGCCAGTGCCGAACGGCTGGGCTGCGAGGCGAACGAATTCCAGACCTGGATGTGTTGTACTGGCTCGGAATTGAGGGTTTCCGCGCCGACGTAGCGAAAGGCCTCGTCGGCATTGCCGAGTGCCGATAGAAGTATGGGTAGCGGGAAATCAGGAGACTCCTCAGTGAGGCTCAGTTGGAGAGGCGTAATGAGCGAGACGGTGCTGTTGACTTCCTTCGCGTCACCGTTTGAATAGACGGTTGCTCGTTGGTTATCCGGCAGGGTGATTGTTTCGGAAGTCTGGCTGGTTCCGAGCGTGAGGATTTGGATTGAGCCAGACTGCGTCGTCGAGCCCTCGACGATGGTGACGGTGCCCGACGCGGACGAGTCCGTCGGAACTGTGCCCGCCATTGCGGCGACTGATTGTTGAACAAGCGTGACAGCTTGGGCGTCGTGCTGAGGAGATTGTGTGGCGGGCGGAGGCGGTGTTTGTTGAGCTACTGTGAAGCAGGACGAAAATGCAAAGCGGGAGAGAAGCGCGACTCGAAAGAAGCGCATGGGGACAACCTCCACAGAGCAAAGTGGGAGATCTTTGCGCCCGGAGGCATATGACTGTCAAGAGAGGGCGGTGGAGTTACGGGCAGATCGCTCAGTGGGGTTGAGGTGACGGCGGGAGGGCGAAGGCGTAGAGGAGGTCTTGGACGGCAAAGAGGAGGTATTGGCGGCCGTCGAGTTGGTAGGTCATGGGCGAGGCGTCCATGCGGCCACCGGCGTTGAGGTGCCAGAGAGTTTTGCCCGTGACGGGATCGAGGGCCAGGAGATTCCCGGAGCTGTCGGCGGTGAAAAGCAAGTGGCCTGCGGTGGTGAGGATGCCCGCTAGAGTTTCGGAGTCGCCTAGTTCGTGGTTCCAAACGACCTTGCCGGTGTTGTAGTCGAGGGCGCGCAGCGTGGAATTGGCCCAGAGATTGCGGTCGCGTCCGCCCCAGCCTTCCGGCTTTCCCGTGACCGTGTTGTAGTACACGCTAAAGAGGCGGCGGGCGTTGACGTAGAAGAGTCCGGTTTGGGGATCGAAGCTTGGCGCCATCCAATTTGTGGAGCCGTCTGAGCCGGGTTCGACAAGGGCGCCATCGGGGGTTGGCGTGGCTTCGGGCTTGGCGATTGGGCGTCCCTTGGAGTCAATTCCCCTTGCCCAGGTTTGGTCGATGAACGGGGCGGTGACGAGATGCTCGCCGTTCGTGCGGTCGAGGACGAAGAAGAAGCTGTTGCGGCTGGCTTGCGCGAGCAGCTTACGCTTTTTGCCTTGGAAGTCCGCGTCGAAGAGGACTGGGGTTTCGACGGCGTCCCAATCATGGACATCGTGTGGAGGGTTGGAAATGCCAGACGAGTTTGCCGGTGTCTGGATTGAGGGCGACGATCGAGCAGGTGTAGAGATTGTCGCCGGGGCGGCCTTCGCCTGCGAGAACAGGATTCGGATTGCCGGTGCCCCAGTACAGGAGATTGAGATCGGGGTCGTAGGTGCCGGTCATCCAAGTCATGCCACCGCCGTGGAGGATAGCGTCGCTGTCTTTGGGCCAGGTTTCGGAGCCGGGTTCTCCGAGGGCGGGCTCGGTGTTCCAGCGCCATTGGATTTTGCCGGTTTCGGGATCGATGGATTCGAGGAAACCGGGGACGTCGGTAACGTCGCCGGAGACGCCGACGATGATGTGGTCGCGGATCGCGAGTGGCGCCATGGTGGAGAAATATTCAAGCTTGGGATCGGCGAGTTCGACGATCCAGCGGACGGTACCGTCCTTGGCGTCGAGACAGACGAGGCGGGCGTCGGGCGTGGTGAAGTAGAGCCAACTTTTGTACATCGCAAGGCCGCGATGGCCGATGTGGTCGCCTTCGGACTTGCGCTCGTAGTGCCAGATGGTGCGGCCGTAGCGGGCGTCGATGGCCCAGACGTTATCCGGGACGGAGAAGTAGAGGATGCCGTTTACTTCGAGGGGAGTGGATTTGATGGTGGAGGTGCGCGTTTGAAAGACCCACGCAAGCGTGAGCGAATGGATGTTGGTGGCGTTGATCTGGTCGAGCGTGCTGAAACGCTTGCCGGAATAGTCACCGTTGTAGGTGGGCCAGGTGTCGGTGGGAGGTTTGAGTAGCGCGGCGGGGTCGAGGCCTTGAGCCGAGGCGAGCGGAAGACTTGACGCTAGAGCGAAAAGCGTCAGAAAGAGGGCGGCGATCGTTCGAATTGCGATGACGAACGAAAGCCTCGGCTGAGCGCCACAGTGATTCTCAGTTTCGCGCACGACTCTAATTCCTCGACGGAAGTAAAAAGGCATTCCGGCTCCTGTCCTTGGACTTGTGCTTTCTGTTGTCTTCCTACTTCAACGTCGCCAAATAGGCGAAGAGGTTGTGCATGTCGGACTGCGTGAGCTTCGCGAGCATGTCGCGATGCGCGGCGAGGGGATCCTGCAGTTCTACTCTCACCGCATCGCGCGAGAAGGAGCGATACCATCCCGAAGCGTCGCGCATCGAAACCACGAAGTCGTCGGCGTGCACCAGGGGCCCCTTCAGTTGCTCGCCGGATGGCAACGTGACCACAACAGTAGAGGTGACGACGGCGCTGTGCCGGATGTCGGGATAGAGCATGTGCGCTTCCAGGTTGACGGGAGAGTATTTTGCCGCGACTTTGTCGAGGTCGCCGGTCGGAGAATGGCAGGTACTGCAGTGGCCTGGGCCGTTGAAGAACGCCTTCCCGGCGTCGGCGTTGCCGGTGAGAAGTCTATCGATTGGGTATCCTCTCGGAACGCCGTTCGAGCGGAGCGCTGTGGTGGCTCGTGCGTGGAGGAATGCTGCGATATCGTTGACCTGCTCATCGGTCAGAGGCAACGCTGGCATCCCTTTATCTGGGCGGCCGTGGCGAATCACGTCGCCGATGAGGTCGCCCTTCACGTCGTGGGCCACGAGGGGCGAACGGACGAGATCGGGGCCGCGGGCGCCCGTTGCGTCAGGGCCATGGCAGAAGCCACAAGCTTGCTCGAATTGTTTGTGGCCGCGCTCGATGGCAGGGTCTGGCGTGTCAGACTGCTGTCGCGCTGCAGAGGTTCTTGCCACAAGGAAAAGTAGCACTACTGCGGCCAACCATAGAAGTGCATTGGCCGCGCATTTCTTCAAAGCAAAAACGTGCTGGCGCATCGTCGATGCTCACCTCGCAGAGCGTGGATTCTAGCATTGAGCGGCGCGAACTACATAGCGCGTGACGTTGGGGACACGGGAAGCGACCAAGGCGCAGCAATGAGTTTCAGCGCTAGCGGCCGTCGCCGATGTTGTGCATGCTGAGGGTGGCGGGATGGTCGAGGGAGTCGGTGGCGGCGGCGCCGGTGATAAGGCGGGCGCCGCGGCTGAAGGTCAGATATTCGAAACCCCATTGAACGAAGACCACGACGCGGCTTTGAAATTCGACGATGTAGATCAGGTGGATAAAGAGCCAGGTGAGCCAGGCGAACAAGCCGGCGAGGTGAAAGCCAAAAATATTAGCAACCGCGGCGGCGCGGCCGATGACGGCCATGTCGCCCTTATTGAAATAGTGAAATGGCTTGGTGTCTTTCTTCCCTTTCAGGCGATCGCGGATTGTTCTTGCGGCGTAGGCCCCGCCCTGGATGGCGACTTGCGCGACACCGGGTAACGGCTTGCCATCTTTATCAGGAGAAAGCGCGAGATCGCCGACGATGAAAATGTCAGGGTAACCGGGCACGGTCAGGTCTGGATTGACTTTGATGCGGCCGCCGCGGTCCGTCTCGGCTTTGGTGCGTTCGCCGAGTCTTCTGCCGAACTCGTTGGCGGTGACTCCGCCGGCCCAGAGCACGGTCTTCGCCCGAAGAAATTTCGACTGGTCGCCGGATTTGTAGGTGACTCCCGCGGCGTCGATGCACGTGACCATCACGTTTTTATGCACTTCGACGCCGAGCTTTGTGACCAACTTCTCCCCTTTCGCCGAAAGATCCTCTGGGAATGCGCTTAGCACGCGCGGGCCTCCTTCCATCAGAAGGATGCGTGCGCCGCGCGGGTTGATGTGACGAAAATCATGCTTCAGAGTTTCGTTTGCGATTTCGGCTAGCGCGCCGGCCAGTTCCATGCCGGTTGCTCCTGCGCCTACGATCACGAAGGTAAGCCAGGCGCGTATGTCCTCGGGGTTCGTGGAACGCTCGGCACATTCAAACGCGTAAAGGATCTTGTGACGGATGGCGGTGGCTTCTTCGACGGACTTCAAGCTGGGCGCCCAGTCGCGCCATTCGTCGTTGCCATAGTAGGAAGTTTTGGAGCCAGTGGCGACGATGAGCGAATCGTACGAAAAGGTGGCGCCGTCGCGCAAAGTGACTTGTTTTGCGTCAGGGTCGATGTCCGCAGCCTCTCCGAGCAGCACCCGCGTGTTTTTCTGCGAGCTCAGAACACCGCGCAACGGCGCAGCAATTTCGCCCGGCGACAACGAACCCGTTGCAACCTGATACAGCAGCGGCTGGAAGAGATGGAAATTCCGGCGGTCTATTAACGCGACGTCAACAGGCGCACGTTTCAGTTTTTGCGCAGCGCTTAAGCCGCCGAATCCGCCGCCCAGAATGACGACCCGGTGCTTCTGATCCATAGCGAGACTCCCAGGCAAGCAACCTCGTCACGCAACGTTGTCACGCAACCTCGGCCTGCCTACCATCATCTCATCAGGGATGAATTTCCCTATTAGGATGATTGGGACCCGCCCCGAGATACGGTGCAGTTTTGATCAGGCATGACGAGATGAAAGCAAAACCGGCCACCGAAGTGCTCGACCGTGAGCAAATGGAGCGCAACACTTTGCGCCTCCTGTGCTCTGTCCTCGTCAAGCCGGGCACGCGGCTGGAAATCTGCCGTCTTTTGCACGCGCATGATTTTCTGAATCCGTTGCGGAGAGCCGTTTTTGAAGAAGTTCAAGCGGCGGGCGTGATTAGCTCGAAACAGCTACGGGCATCGCTTTCAGCACTGATGGTTGCACGCGGATTCCCTGCTTTCAATCTGGACAAACTGCTGGCGCCGAAGCTTGCGAGCGAGGCAGAAATTGAGCAGTTGTTCGAGAGCACGCTGCGCCTGCTGAAGCTTGGCGGAGCGGA